>NZ_VOBM01000017.1:0-127737 GCF_008370005.1 Pseudomonas sp. ANT_J28 | reverse complement strand
GAGCTCTTCCAATTTTGGCCAGAAGCCGAAGACGGCTTCTTCGAATAGGCCTGATACATAGATGCAACGGGGCGGCGGTTTTTCAAAAGCGGGTAGACAGTGGGGGCGAGTCCATACATAGCAGCTGGCGAAGCCTGCGTTCGGCGGCGCAGCCGTCGTGAGATCAGGCGAAGCGGTGTGTCATGCACACCGCGCTGTATGGTTTTACGGCGGCTGCGCCGCCGAACGCAGGCTTCGCCAGCTGCTACAAGGGTTTGTTGCGGCAGATTGGCGGGGGGATTAGCGGGACATGACTTCGCGAATATCCGCTGCCAATTCCCGTACGCGTTCTTCTTCGGTGTCCCACGAGCACATAAAGCGTGCGCCGCCGTTGCCGATGAAGGTGTAGAAGCGCCAGCCCTTGGCCGTCAGTGCGGCGATGGCCGGTTCCGAGAGTTGCAGGAACACGCCGTTGGCCTGCACCGGGAACATCAGTTCCACGCCTGGGATGTCGCTCACCAGCTCAGCCAACAGCTGCGCGCAGTGGTTGGCGTGGCGGGCGTATTTGAGCCAGGCGTCGTTTTCCAGAATCCCGACCCACGGCGCCGACAGGAAACGCATTTTCGAGGCCAGTTGCCCGGCCTGTTTGCAACGGTAATCGAAGTCTTCGGCCAGTTTGTGGTTGAAGAACAGAATCGCTTCCCCCACCGCCATCCCGTTTTTTGTGCCACCGAAGCACAACACATCGACGCCGGCCTTCCAGGTCAGGTCTGCCGGCGTGCAGCCGAGGAACGCACAGGCATTGGAGAAGCGCGCGCCGTCCATGTGCAGGTTCAGGCCCAGCTCTTTGCACGTGGCGCTGATGGCGCGGATTTCTTCCGGGGTGTAGACGCTGCCGACTTCGGTGGCTTGGGTCAGGGTGACTACGCGCGGTTTCGGGTAGTGGATGTCCTGGCGCTTGAGCGCGATTTCGCGGATCGACTCCGGGGTCAGCTTGCCGTTTTCAGTGCGGGCGATGAGCAGCTTGGAACCGTTGGAAAAGAATTCCGGTGCGCCGCATTCGTCGGTTTCGACGTGGGCGGTTTCCGAGCAGATCACGCTGTGGTAACTCTGGCACAGCGACGACAGAGCCAGGGAGTTGGCGGCGGTGCCGTTGAAGGCGAAGAACACTTCGCAGTCGGTTTCGAACAGTTTGCGGAAATCATCGGACGCGCGTGCGGTCCATTCGTCGTCGCCATAGGCGCGTTGGTGGCCGTGGTTGGCCTGTTCCATGGCAGCCCAGGCTTCAGGGCAGATACCGGAATAGTTGTCGCTGGCGAATTGTTGGCTCTTATCGGTCATGGCCCTGCTTTCCGTGGTCGAGACGCTTATGGTGAAGCGACCCGTGGTCAATGATGGTGCGCACTTTACCGAAGATCATCCGGTGAGCACACGCGATGTGTCTGACAGAAAAATACAAAAACGACGGGCAATTATGCACATGACGCAAAGGGATGGGGCACTGGATCTGCTCAAGTGGCTGGCGCTGTTGAGCATGGTGCTCGATCACCTGCGATATGTCGGTTATTCCGTCGATTTGCTGTATGTGCCGGGGCGACTGGCGTTCCCCTGGTTCTGTCTGGCGATGGCCGCAAACCTGGCACGGGCCCGCGCGGTGACGACCGACGGCCGGTGGCGTTATCTGGGCTGGTTGCTGCTGTTTAGCGCCATCAGCGAAATCCCCTACCGGATCTACATGCCTGATCCCGACACCTTGAACGTGCTGCCCACGTTGGTGCTGGGATTGCTGGTGGCCCGTGGCTGGCAGGATCGAACCCTGCAAACGCGACTGTTGGCGGCAGGCGCCTTGCTGCTGGCGGCGCTGTTCCCGGAGCGCCTGATGTTCGGCTTCTTCGGTGTACTGTTGCCGCTGGCGATGTTGCTGGTGATCGGGCGGCCTTGGTATTTCAGCCTGTTGCCGGGGCTGGTCTGTCTGGCAGCCAATCAGTGGACAGTGCTGTATTCCTCCGCGCGGTTTCACAATGTTGAAGCCATCCTCGGCATCGCCGCTTGTCTGATCGCGCCATTGGCTGGCGTGCTTTTGTTGCGACATGCCGGCCGATTGAAACCGCCCCTACCGATGCGTCGCTGGGCGTATGCCTTGTATCCGCTGCATTTTCTGCTTCTGTTGCTCGTCCGCGGAATCGCCGCATAACCCTGTGGGAGCGGGCTTGCTCGCGAATGCGGTTTGTCATCCACCACTTATGTTGACTGACCTGACGCATTCGCGAGCAAGCCCGCTCCCACAAGGTTCTTTGCTGATTTGAGGAGTGTGCTCGGCATGCCATTTCCCGCCATGTCGTAAACGCACCTTTGCGTGGCGTCCATAGGCATTTGACCTGTCTGCGCCGGTCATACCATCGCATTCAAAGGGCACTGTCGAAACACCAGTGCCTTACCGAGACGAATGGCGCACCGCCGCCGCTGGGAGAGACGCGATGTTCAGCAAGCAAGACCAGATCAAGGGTTACGACGATGCACTGCTGGCGGCGATGAATGCCGAGGAGCAACGCCAGGAAGATCACATCGAGCTGATCGCGTCAGAGAACTACACCAGCAAACGCGTCATGGAAGCGCAAGGCAGTGGCCTGACCAACAAATACGCCGAAGGCTATCCGGGCAAGCGCTACTACGGTGGCTGCGAGCACGTCGATAAAGTTGAAGCGCTGGCCATCGAACGCGCCAAGCAACTGTTCGGTGCCGACTATGCCAACGTGCAGCCGCACTCCGGCAGCCAGGCCAACGCCGCGGTATTCCTTGCGCTGCTGCAGGCCGGCGACACCGTGCTGGGCATGAGCCTGGCTCACGGTGGTCACTTGACCCACGGCGCCAAAGTCAGCTTCTCCGGCAAGCTCTATAACGCTGTGCAGTACGGCATCGACACCGCCACCGGCCTGATCGATTACGACGAAGTCGAGCGCATGGCGGTCGAGCACAAGCCGAAAATGATCATCGCCGGGTTCTCCGCCTACTCGAAGACCCTGGACTTCCCGCGCTTCCGTCAGATCGCTGACAAAGTCGGCGCTTATCTGTTCGTCGACATGGCGCACGTGGCCGGTCTGGTCGCTGCCGACCTGTACCCGAACCCGCTGCCGTACGCCGACGTGGTCACCACCACCACCCACAAAACCCTGCGCGGTCCACGTGGCGGCCTGATCCTGGCCAAGGCCAACGAAGAGCTGGAAAAGAAACTCAACGCTGCCGTGTTCCCCGGTGGTCAGGGCGGCCCGCTGATGCACGTGATCGCTGGTAAAGCGGTGTGCTTCAAGGAAGCGCTGGAGCCTGGTTTCAAGGCCTACCAGCAACAAGTGATCGACAACGCCCAGGCCATGGCCGGCGTATTTATCAAACGCGGCTACGATGTAGTGTCCGGCGGCACCGATAACCACCTGTTCCTGGTCAGCCTGATCCGTCAGGGCCTCACCGGCAAAGAGGCGGATGCAGCACTCGGTCGCGCCCACATCACCGTGAACAAGAACGCTGTCCCGAACGATCCACAGTCGCCGTTCGTGACCTCCGGCCTGCGCATCGGCACCCCGGCGGTGACCACTCGCGGCTTCAAGGTTACCCAGTGCGTCACGCTGGCCGGCTGGATCTGCGACATTCTCGACAACCTCGGCGACGCCGATGTCGAGGCCAATGTTGCGCAGCAAGTGGCAGCCCTGTGCGCGGACTTCCCGGTTTATCGCTGAGCGCGGTTTTGGAGTAAATGACTATGCAACGCTACTCGGGCTTCGGCCTCTTCAAACACTCCCTCAGCCATCACGAAAACTGGCAGAAAATGTGGCGCACGCCGACCCCTAAAAAGGTCTATGACGTGGTCATCGTCGGCGGTGGCGGGCATGGTCTCGCCACGGCTTACTACCTGGCGAAGGAACACGGCATCACCAACGTGGCCGTGGTCGAGAAAGGCTGGCTGGGCGGCGGTAACACCGCGCGCAACACCACCATCGTTCGCTCCAACTACCTGTGGGACGAGTCGGCGCACCTGTACGAACACGCGATGAAATTGTGGGAAGGCCTGTCCCAGGATCTGAACTACAACGTGATGTTCTCCCAGCGCGGCGTTTACAACCTGTGCCACACCCTGCAAGACATTCGTGATTCCGAGCGTCGGGTCAGCGCCAACCGCCTCAACGGCGTGGACGGCGAACTGCTCGATGCCAAACAAGTGGCCGACGAGATTCCGTACCTCGACTGCTCCAAGAACACTCGCTACCCGGTGATGGGCGCTACCGTCCAGCGCCGCGGCGGCGTGGCCCGTCACGATGCCGTGGCGTGGGGCTTTGCCCGTGCCGCCGACGCACTGGGCGTGGACCTGATTCAACAGACCGAAGTGATCGGTTTCCGCAAGGAAAACGGCGTGTGCATCGGCGTTGAAACCAACAAAGGCTTCATCGGCGCCAAACGCGTCGGTGTAGTGACCGCCGGTAACTCCGGGCACATGGCCAAACTCGCCGGTTTCCGTTTGCCGATCGAATCCCACCCGCTGCAAGCGCTGGTGTCCGAGCCGATCAAGCCGATTATCGACAGCGTGATCATGTCCAACGCCGTACACGGTTACATCAGCCAGTCCGACAAGGGCGACCTGGTGATCGGCGCCGGTATCGACGGCTACAACGGATACGGCCAGCGTGGTTCGTACCCGGTGATCGAGCACACCATCCAGGCCATCGTCGAGATGTTCCCGGTGTTGTCTCGCGTGCGCATGAACCGTCAGTGGGGCGGCATCGTCGACACCACGCCGGATGCGTGCCCGATCATCTCGAAAACACCGGTGCCGAACATGTTCTTCAACTGCGGTTGGGGCACCGGTGGCTTCAAGGCAACACCTGGCTCGGGCAACGTGTTTGCCGCGAGTCTGGCCAAGGGTGAAATGCACCCATTGGCTGCACCTTTCTCCATCGACCGTTTCCACAACGGTGCGTTGATCGATGAACACGGCGCTGCTGCGGTTGCCCACTAACAGGAGAAATCCCCATGTTGCATATCTTCTGTCCTCACTGCGGCGAACTGCGCTCCGAAGAGGAATTCCACGCATCCGGCCAGGCGCACATCCCGCGCCCTCTGGATCCGACCAATTGCACCGACGAGGAGTGGGGCGACTACATGTTCTTCCGCGATAACCCTCGCGGTCTGCACCACGAGCTGTGGGATCACGTCGCCGGTTGCCGTCAGTACTTCAACGCCACCCGTGACACCGTGACCTACGAGATTCTCGAAACCTACAAGATCGGCACCAAGCCACAATTCACCGACAAGACCGATAGCCCGAAAGCGGCCGCCACGGCTCTGGGAGAGAAGGTATGAGCCAGATCAATCGCCTGTCCAACGGCGGACGGATCGACCGCAACAAAGTGCTGAGCTTCACCTTCAACGGCCAGAGCTACAAAGGCTTTGAAGGTGATTCCCTGGCCGCAGCCTTGTTGGCCAACGGTGTCGACATCATCGGTCGCAGCTTCAAATACTCCCGTCCGCGCGGCATCTTCGCCGCCGGTGCCGAAGAGCCGAACGCCGTGCTGCAGATCGGCGCGACCGAAGCCACGCAGATCCCGAACGTACGCGCCACGCAACAAGCGCTGTATCAAGGTTTGGTCGCCACCAGCACCAACGGCTGGCCGAGCGTGAACAACGACATGATGGGGATTCTCGGCAAGGTCGGCGGCAAGCTGATGCCGCCGGGCTTCTACTACAAAACCTTCATGTACCCGCAATCGTTCTGGATGACTTACGAGAAGTACATTCGTAAGGCTGCCGGCCTTGGCCGCTCGCCGACCGAGAACGATCCGGACACCTACGACTACATGAACCAGCACTGCGACGTGCTGATCGTCGGCGGTGGCCCTGCTGGCCTGGCCGCTGCACTGGCGGCTGCCCGCAGCGGTGCCCGTGTGATCCTCGCCGATGAACAGGAAGAGTTCGGCGGCAGCCTGCTCGACTCCCGCGAAAGCCTCGACGGCAAGCCTGCTGCCGAATGGATCGCCAGCGTCATTGCCGAACTGAAAGACACCCCGGACGTGCTGCTGTTGCCGCGCGCCACGGTCAACGGCTACCACGACCATAACTTCCTGACCATTCACGAGCGCCTGACCGATCACCTCGGCGACCGCGCCCCGATTGGCCAGGTCCGTCAGCGCATCCACCGGGTTCGCGCCAAGCGTGTAGTGCTGGCGACCGGCGCTCACGAGCGTCCACTGGTTTACGGCAACAACGACGTGCCGGGCAACATGCTCGCCGGCGCTGTGTCCACTTACGTTCGTCGTTACGGCGTGGCACCGGGCAAAAAACTGGTGCTGTCGACCAACAACGATCACGCCTACCGCGTTGCCCTGGACTGGCTCGACGCCAGCCTGCAAGTCGTGGCCATCGCCGATGCCCGCAGCAATCCGCGCGGTGCGCTGGTTGAAGAAGCGCGCGCCAAAGGCATTCGCATCCTGACCGGCAGCGCCGTGATCGAGACACGTGGCAGCAAGCACGTGACCGCCGCTCGCGTTGCAGCGATCGATGTCAAAGCGCACACCGTGACCAGTCCTGGTGAGTGGCTCGAATGCGACCTGATTGCCAGCTCCGGCGGTTACAGCCCGGTGGTTCACCTGGCGTCGCACTTGGGTGGCAAGCCGATCTGGCGTGAAGATATCCTCGGTTTCGTACCGGGTGAAGCACCGCAGAAACGCGTGTGCGTCGGTGGCATCAACGGCGTCTATGGTCTCGGTGATTCCCTGGCCGATGGTTTTGAAGGCGGCGCTCGCGCAGCCAGCGAAGCCGGTTTCAGTGTGGTCGAAGGCACCTTGCCGAAAGCCCTGAGCCGTCTGGAAGAGCCAACACTGGCGCTGTTCCAGGTGCCGCATGAAAAGAACACCGCACGTGCACCGAAGCAATTCGTCGACCTGCAGAACGACGTCACCGCTGCCGCCATCGAACTGGCGACCCGCGAAGGCTTCGAGTCGGTTGAACACGTCAAACGCTATACCGCACTGGGCTTTGGTACTGACCAGGGCAAGCTCGGCAACGTCAACGGTCTGGCCATCGCCGCCCGTTCGCTGAACGTGACCATCCCGCAGATGGGCACCACCATGTTCCGCCCGAACTACACGCCGGTCACCTTTGGTGCTGTAGCCGGTCGTCACTGTGGGCACATCTTCGAGCCGGTGCGTTTCACCGCGCTGCATCACTGGCACGTGAAGAACGGCGCCGAGTTCGAAGACGTCGGTCAGTGGAAGCGTCCGTGGTACTTCCCGAAAAACGGTGAAGACCTGCATACCGCCGTGAAGCGCGAATGCAAAGCCGTGCGCGACAGCGTCGGCCTGCTGGACGCTTCGACCCTGGGCAAGATCGACATCCAGGGCCCGGATTCGCGTGAGTTCCTCAACCGCATCTACACCAACGCCTGGACCAAGCTCGACGTGGGCAAGGCCCGCTACGGCCTGATGTGCAAAGAAGACGGCATGGTGTTCGACGACGGCGTAACCGCCTGTCTCGCCGACAACCACTTCGTGATGACCACCACCACCGGCGGCGCTGCACGCGTGCTGCAATGGCTGGAAATCTACCACCAGACCGAATGGCCAGACCTGAAGGTGTACTTCACGTCCGTGACGGATCACTGGGCAACCATGACTCTGTCCGGGCCGAACAGCCGCAAGCTGCTCAGCGAAGTCACCGACATCGACCTGAGCAACGAAGCCTTCCCGTTCATGACCTGGAAAGAAGGTCTGGTCGGCGGCGTACCAGCGCGGGTGTTCCGGATTTCGTTTACCGGTGAACTGTCGTACGAAGTCAACGTTCAGGCCGACTATGCGATGGGCGTTCTGGAAAAAATCGTCGAGGCCGGCAAGAAATACAACCTGACCCCGTACGGCACTGAAACCATGCACGTTCTGCGGGCCGAGAAGGGCTTCATCATCGTCGGTCAGGACACCGACAGCTCGATGACTCCGGACGACCTGAACATGGGCTGGTGCGTCGGTCGCACTAAACCTTTCTCATGGATCGGCCAGCGTGGCATGAACCGGGAAGACTGCGTGCGTGATCAACGCAAACAGTTGGTCGGCCTGAAGCCGATCGATCCGACCAAATGGCTGCCGGAAGGTGCGCAACTGGTGTTCAACACCAAGCAAGCGATCCCGATGACCATGGTTGGTCACGTGACCTCCAGCTACTTGCACAACTCCCTCGGCTATTCGTTTGCCATGGGTGTGGTGAAGGGCGGCTTGAAGCGTATGGGTGAGCGCGTGTTCGCACCGCTGGCCGATGGCAGCGTGATCGAAGCGGAAATCGTTTCTTCGGTGTTCTTCGATCCAAAGGGTGATCGCCAGAACGTTTAATGGCCTCGGGTCCTGTGGGCGGGCAGTTGCACCGAGTCGTCTGAGCGATTCGCGAGCAAGCCCGCTCCCACAGGGGAACGCGGTCAAATGTGGGAGCGGGCTTGCTCGCGAAAGCGTCAGCCTGGTCACCACAAGGGCCGGAACCAACAGAATTCAGGAACAGGTGCTTTATGACCGCAGCCAATGTTTACCAACAACGCCCAACCACTGGGGCCAAGGCCGAGTCGTCGTTGCATCACGCAGGCCTGCCAAGCCTGGTGGGCAAGGGTCGCAAAAGCGCCGGCGTGATCGTGCGTGAGAAAAAACTCCTCGGCCACCTGACCATTCGTGGCGATGGCCATGATGCTGCGTTCGCTGCCGGTGTGCACAAAGCCCTCGGTATCGAATTGCCGGGCGCGCTGACCGTCGTCGTCAAAGGCGAAACCAGCCTGCAATGGATGGGGCCGGATGAATGGCTGCTGATCGTGCCGACCGGTGAAGAATTCGCCGCCGAGAAAAAACTGCGTGAAGCGCTGGGCGACCTGCACATCGCGATCACCAACGTCAGCGGCGGCCAGCAGCTCCTCGAACTGAGCGGCCCAAACGTGCGCCAGGTGCTGATGAAGTCCACCAGCTACGACGTGCACCCCAACAGCTTCCCGGTCGGCAAGGCTGTGGGCACCGTGTTTGCCAAGTCGCAACTGGTCATCCGCCACACCGCCGAAGACACCTGGGAACTGCTGATTCGCCGCAGCTTCTCGGATTACTGGTGGTTGTGGTTGCAGGATGCGGCCGCCGAATACGGGCTTAGCGTTCAGGCTTGATGAACCACTGAGGTCCCTGTAGCAGCTGCCGAAGGCTGCGTTCGGCGACGAAGTCGTCGTGAAACCTGCGGCAGCGTTCTTTCAGATTGATCAGGGATTCAGGGTGGACGACGGCTTCGCCGCCGAACGCAGCCTTCGGCAGCTGCTACACAAAGCGGCGTTGCTGCTACTTTCGAACAGGAGTCACCGCACTATGAGCCGCGCCCCAGACACATGGATTCTGACCGCCGACTGCCCAAGCGTTCTCGGCACCGTGGACGCGGTGACCCGCTTTCTGTTCGAGCAGGGCTGCTACGTCACCGAACACCATTCCTTCGATGATCGGCTCTCGGGCCGTTTCTTCATTCGCGTGGAATTCCGCCAGCCCGACGGCTTCGACGAGCAAGCCTTCCGCGCCGGCCTCGAAGAACGCGGCCAAGCCTTCGGCATGATCTTCGAAATCACGGCGCCGAACTACCGCCCGAAAGTGGTGATCATGGTTTCCAAGGCCGATCACTGCCTCAACGATTTGCTCTACCGCCAGCGCATCGGCCAATTGTCGATGGACGTGGCCGCCGTGGTCTCCAACCACCCGGACCTCAAGCCGTTGGCGGACTGGCACCAGATTCCGTATTACCACTTCCCGCTGGACCCGAACGACAAACCGTCCCAGGAGCGTCAGGTCTGGCAGGTGATCGAAGAGTCCGGTGCCGAACTGGTGATCCTTGCCCGCTACATGCAAGTCCTGTCGCCCGAGCTGTGCCGCAAACTCGACGGCAAGGCGATCAACATCCATCACTCCCTGCTGCCGGGTTTCAAGGGCGCCAAGCCCTATCACCAGGCCTACAACAAGGGCGTGAAACTGGTCGGCGCCACGGCGCATTACATCAACAACGACCTGGACGAAGGCCCGATCATCGCCCAGGGCGTAGAGGCAGTGGACCACAGTCACTACCCCGAAGACCTGATCGCCAAGGGGCGGGATATCGAAGGGCTGACCCTGGCGCGGGCCGTTGGTTATCACATTGAACGACGGGTGTTTTTGAACGCGAACAGAACCGTTGTTCTTTAGATCGCCTTCGCGAGCAAGCCCGCTCCCACAGGGGGTTGCGCTTGGTCACAGATCTCAGTCACACCAAAGATCAACTGTGGGAGCGGGCTTGCTCGCGAAGAGGCCCTGACAAACAACGCAAAGACACACAGGCAATAACCCGAGCAATCAACGCGCCGTCGCTCCATGGCGACGCGACCGCTACATAAAAACAACAGCGAGGTGAAAGCATGTCTGGCAATCGTGGTGTGGTGTATCTCGGCAATGGCAAAGTCGAAATACAGAAAATCGACTATCCCAAAATGCAGGACCCGCGCGGCAGGAAGATTAACCACGCTGTCATCCTGCGTGTGGTTTCCACCAACATCTGTGGTTCCGACCAGCACATGGTGCGTGGCCGTACTACCGCTCAAACCGGCCTGGTACTGGGCCACGAGATCACCGGTGAAGTGATCGAGAAGGGCAGCGACGTCGAAAACCTGCAAATCGGCGATCTGGTGTCCGTACCGTTCAACGTCGCTTGCGGGCGCTGCCGTTCCTGCAAGGAGATGCACACCGGTGTCTGCCTGAGCGTTAACCCGGCGCGTCCGGGCGGTGCTTACGGTTACGTCGATATGGGCGATTGGACCGGCGGTCAGGCTGAATACGCGATGGTGCCGTATGCCGACTTCAACCTGCTGAAACTGCCGGATCGCGATCGCGCGATGGAAAAAATTCGCGACCTGACCTGCCTCTCCGACATCCTGCCGACCGGTTATCACGGCGCAGTGACGGCCGGGGTTGGCCCAGGCAGCACGGTGTACATCGCCGGTGCCGGTCCTGTCGGTCTGGCCGCTGCCGCTTCTGCTCGCCTGTTGGGCGCGGCCGTGGTGATCATCGGTGACGTCAACACCGTCCGCCTGGCACACGCCAAGGCTCAGGGTTTCGAAATCGCCGACCTGTCGCTGGACACCCCGCTGCACGAACAAATCGCTGCACTGCTGGGCGAGCCAGAAGTGGATTGCGCCGTCGACGCCGTGGGCTTCGAAGCGCGTGGTCACGGCCATGATGGCGTGAAACACGAGGCTCCGGCCACCGTGCTCAACTCGCTGATGGGCGTGGTTCGGGTTGCTGGCAAAATCGGTATCCCAGGCCTGTACGTAACTGAAGATCCAGGTGCAGTCGACGCAGCCGCGAAGATGGGCAGCCTGAGCATTCGCTTCGGTCTGGGCTGGGCCAAATCCCACAGCTTCCACACCGGCCAGACGCCAGTGATGAAGTACAACCGCCAGCTGATGCAGGCGATCATGTGGGACCGCATTCACATTGCCGACATCGTTGGCGTGGAAGTCATCAGCCTGGATGACGCGCCACGTGGTTATGGCGAGTTCGATGCGGGCGTGCCGAAGAAGTTTGTGATCGATCCGCACAAACTGTTCAGCGCAGCGTAAGGCTTCACGCAAAACAAAACGGCGACCTTCGGGTCGCCGTTTTTTATGGCTGGGAACGATCGTTAAAGGGCAGCCAACGCCCCTTGATACAACACCGGCCCAGTCGGTTGCCCCGTCGGCGAACCGCCCTTCGGTTCAAGACTGACCGCCAGCGCAATCGGCTTGCCGATCAACGTCTTCTGCGCATCACTCAGCTCTACGCGACCCTTGCCGTCAGCCGGAATCACCCCAAGTGAAATCGGCTTGCCATCCGCCGGAATCGCCCACAACTCCAGACTTCGCCCCGGATCCACCGCCGCCAAAGTCAGTGGCTCGACCTTCAAATAGTCCTCATGCGCCTCAACCTTCAGCGCAGGCTGCGCGTCGGCAGTCAGCAGCGTGGCGCTGTAACGCGCGCTGTCGCGGTTATAAATCACGCCCAACGTCACGGCGATCACCAGCGAGCAAACCGCAGCCGTCACTCGCAACCAGCTCCAGAACCGACGTTTTTCGGGCATGTGCAGTACTTGCGGCTCAATCCGCGCCTTAATTCCCTGCCACACTCGCTCCGGCACCGGCTGCTCGGGCAGGGCTTCGGTCAGGCTCGCGAGGCTTTCTTGCCAATCAGCCAATTCAGTACGAAGCGCCGCGTCTTCCAGCAACAACTGCTCGAAACGCCGACGAGCAGCAGAAGGCATCAAGCCAATGGCGTAATCGGCGGCGAGGGCGCGGCGCAAGGTCGGGGTTTGATAGTTCATGATTCAAGGCACCTGCGCAGTCGCTCCATACCGCGGCGGATCCAGGATTTCACCGAGCCCAACGGCGCGGCCAGGTGTTCGGCGAGCTCAGAGCAGGACAACCCCTGAAAGTAAGCCACGGTGATCGATTGACGCTGCATACCTTCAAGGTTTTCCAGGCAGCGGTTCAAGGCGCTGGCCTCACGGGCACTGCTTAGCTGTTCGTGGGCCGATGGGCTTTCATCCACCAGCGCCTGTTCTTCAAGGTCGGTTAATGGGCGGTCGCGGTGTTTGCGCAACTGATCGATGGCCTGATGACGGGTGATGTTGATCATCCAGGTCAGCGGCGCCGAAAGATGCGCCTCATAGCGCGAGGCGTTGTTCCAGATGCGCACGAAGCTTTCCTGCAGCACTTCTTCAGCCAGGTCCGGACGCCCCATGCAACGCAGCGCTACGCCATGCAGCCGTGGGCCGACGCTGCGGTAAAGCGTCTCGAAAGCGCGGCGGTCGCCCAGTGAACACTGGGCCAGAAGCTGCCTGAGCTGATCGGTGTCGGCGATGGGAATGGCAGTTCTCCTGGCAATCGAGGTGGGCCGCGTGAGGTGTCGGTTGCAGGCAGAGGTTAGTTCACGGAGCGCAGTTGTTCCATTCACGGGTGGCCACCTCGGAAAACCGACCCCGATGAATAGGGTCGGCGGCAGCCCTCAGCTTTTTGGCATCAGCACTTTGTCGATGACCTGAATCACGCCGTTGGACTGGTACACGTCATAGGTGGTGATGTCGGCGACGTCACCTTTTTCATCCTTGATCGTGATGTTGTGCGGGCCGTTCATCATCGCCCACAGCTTGCCCCCTGCGACGGTGGTCAATTCGGCTTTGCCGCCACCGGCCTTGATCTTCTCGGCCAGGGTCATCATGTCGAGTTTCCCGGCGACCACGTGGTAGGTGAGGACGTGAGTCAGGGTCGCCTTGTTGGCGGGTTTGAGCAGGGTATCAACAGTGCCGGCCGGCAGGGCGGCGAAGGCCGAGTTGACCGGGGCGAACACGGTGAACGGGCCTTTGCCCTTGAGGGTATCCACCAGGCCAGCGGCTTTCACGGCGGCGACGAGGGTGGTGTGGTCGGCGGAGTTCACCGCGTTATCGATGATGTCCTTGCTCGGCATCATGCTCTGGCCGCCGACGATGACCGCTTGACTCGTGTCTGCCGCTTGCACGGTGTTCAGGGCGAATCCGCCGCCAAGGGCCAGGGTCAGCAGGCTGGCAATCAACGGCGTTTTGATCGAAGTGCGTTTCATGGTGATGAGCCTCGTGAAGGGAATCGGCCAGGAGTGTCTGTCCGTGCTTGATATACGCGGGCGGGGCCAGACTGGATGCAGTGTCGGTGAATTCTTTTTCGACTGTTCGTCAGGGGCTTGCCTAGGCTGGGAACAATCCCCCGGGATGCCAGTCCAAAACACGATTTTTCGCCGCCCATTGCCGGGCGGTTTTCATGGCCCCTGAGGATGTCTGGATGAAGATTTCACGCGGTTTTGCACTGGCTTCGCTGATGTGTCTGGCGGCCAGTCCGGTCTTTGCTCAGTTCAGCCTGTTCGATGCGGCCAATGCCATCTCCGGCACGCAGGACGATGACGCCGCCGCGCCAACCGCGCAGACGGCCGATCTGCTGAGTGCGCTCAGCCAATTGAACGTGACGTCACAACAAGCCATTGGTGGTGCCGGGGCGATGCTCGGTCTGGCGAAGAATCAATTGAGTTCGACCGACTACTCGGAGTTGGCCAAAAGCGTGCCCGGAATCGACTTACTGTCCGGTGGCGGTGGACTGGGTGTCCTCAGCGGCTTGCTTGGCTCGTCCGGTACAGCGGCAGGTCTGGGCAACGTCCTGGGCAACGTGAAGAACGCCAACGACCTGAACAGTGCCTTCAGCGCATTGGGCATGGATACCAGCATGATCGGCCTGTTTGCCCCCGTGCTTCTGCAATTTTTCGGTCAGCAGGGCGTCGGCGGGTCGCTGCTGACAAACCTGGGCGGGATCTGGGGCGCAGGCACCGGTACCTGATTCAGCGGCGCTCGGCGCGCAACGCGTCGATGCGCTCAGGCGATAGGCCAAATCGGTGACGACGAATGTTTCACCTTTTAACCGCTAACCTCTCTACACCGATCGCCACGCAGAGCCTGGGAACGATCTACTCAACAACGGTCTAAAATCCCGCCGCCCACTCTTCAAGGAAGCCCATTACGTGAAATCCCTCCTTGCACTGCTTTCCCTCGTGGCCCTGCCGGTCCTGGCTGCTGAGCCGACCCTGTACGGGCGCTACGAATACATTGCGCTGCCGGAAATCGGTGGCGAAGTCCTCAAGGCCAAGATGGACACCGGTGCCCTGACCGCGTCGCTCTCGGCCAAAGACATCGAAACCTTTACCCGTGACGGCGACGAGTGGGTGCGTTTCCGCCTCGCCACTAAAGGCGCCAGTAACAAGGTCTACGAACACAAGGTCGCGCGGATAAGCAAGATCAAGACCCGCTCGGAAGAAGACGAGGATGACAAGGCAGCCGTCGCACCCACCAAACGTCCGGTGGTCGATCTGGAACTGTGCTTGGGCAACGTCAAGCGCACCGTGGAGGTCAACCTCACCGACCGCAGCAGCTTCAACTACCCTTTGTTGATCGGTGCCAAAGCCTTGCGTGAATTCGGCGCGGCAGTGAACCCGGCACGGCGCTTTACGGCGGACAAACCCGACTGCTGATTTCAAGGGGTCTCATTGACGTGACGTGAGCCTTGGGGCACCGTTCGCCCACTTAACTCCCGGGCTCGGACGCCATGCCTCATATCCTGATTGTCGAAGACGAAGCGGCGATTGCCGACACCCTGATTTTCGCCTTGCAGGGCGAGGGCTTCACCACCACCTGTCTGAGCCTTGGCGCGGCGGCACTGGAGCATCAGCGCCAGACTCCTGCCGACCTGATCATTCTCGACATTGGTCTGCCGGACATCAGCGGCTTCGAGACCTGCAAGCAATTGCGCCGTTTCAGCGAAGTGCCGGTGATCTTCCTCAGTGCCCGGGATGCCGAAATCGATCGCGTCGTGGGCCTGGAAATCGGTGCCGACGATTACGTGGTCAAGCCGTTCAGCCCTCGCGAGGTGGCGGCACGGGTCCGGGCGATTCTC
Organism: Pseudomonas sp. ANT_J28; assembly: GCF_008370005.1. Classification (NCBI taxonomy): domain Bacteria; kingdom Pseudomonadati; phylum Pseudomonadota; class Gammaproteobacteria; order Pseudomonadales; family Pseudomonadaceae; genus Pseudomonas; species Pseudomonas sp. ANT_J28. Next base: position 112,250 of record NZ_VOBM01000017.1, on the reverse strand, counting down.
AAACGCATGGCGCCGCGAGTGACCGCCGCGGTGTCATCGGCGCTGTTTCGCATCGACAGCGAACGGGTGCAGATCAACTACCGCGGTGAGCTTCTAACCCTGACCCGCCATGAATTCCGTCTGCTGCAATGCCTGCTGGACCAACCCGAACGCGTCTTCAGCCGCGAGCAGTTGCTCGATGCGCTGGGCGTCGCCGCCGATGCCGGTTACGAGCGCAGCATCGACAGCCACATCAAGAGCGTGCGCGCCAAATTGCGTCTGGTGAAGGCCGACGCGGAACCGATCCAGACCCATCGCGGCCTCGGTTACAGCTACAGCCCGGGGCGTAGCTGATGCCGCTGGGGATTCGGATTTTTCTGGTTTATGTGCTGTTTATCGGCCTGACCGGTTACTTCGTGCTGAACACCGTGATGGAAGAAATCCGTCCCGGCGTGCGCCAGTCCACCGAAGAAACCCTGGTCGACACCGCCAACCTGATGGCCGAAATCCTGCGTGACGACTTCAAGGCCGGCACCCTGAATCAGAACCGCTGGCCCGAACTGCTCAAGGCTTATGGCGAACGGCAACCGAAGGCGAACATCTGGGGCTTGCCGAAGAATCAGGTCAACCACCGGATCTACGTCACCGATGCCAAGGGCGTTGTGGTGCTGGACTCCAGCGGTGTGGCCGTGGGGCAGGATTACTCGCGCTGGAACGACGTTTTACTGACCCTGCGAGGCGAATACGGCGCTCGTTCCAGCCGCAGCGATCCGGACGATCCGAACTCCTCGGTGATGCACGTCGGCGCGCCGATCCGCGACAACGGCCAGATCATCGGCGTGGTTACCGTGGCCAAACCCAATAGCTCGTTGCAGCCTTACGTTGATCGCACCGAACGGCGATTGCTCGCCTGGGGTGCCGGGTTGATCGTCCTCGGTTTGCTATTCGGCGCGTTGTTGTCCTGGTGGTTGAGCGCGGCGCTGCGGCGGCTGACTGCTTACGCTCAGGCAGTCAGTGAAGGCCGACGGGTCGAGGTTCCGCACTACCGTGGCGGTGAGCTGGAGCAACTGGCGACGGCGGTGGAGCAGATGCGCACGCAACTTGAAGGCAAAGCCTATGTCGAGCGTTACGTGCACACCTTGACCCATGAACTGAAAAGCCCGCTGGCGGCGATTCGCGGCGCGGCGGAGTTGCTGCAAGGCGAGATGCCGCTGGCCCAGCAACAGCGTTTTGTCAGCAACATCGACAGCGAAAGTGCGCGGATGCAGCAGTTGATCGAGCGCCTGTTGAATCTGGCCCTTGTCGAGCAACGTCAAGGGCTGGAAGAGCGGGTGGCGGTGCCGCTGGCCAAGTTGGTAGATGAATTGCTGAGCGCTCAGGCGGCGCGCATCGAAAGCAAGCAGTTGCGCGTGGAACAAACCATTGCGGCGGATCTGGTGCTGACCGGTGAACCGTTCCTGTTGCGTCAGGCGCTGGGCAATCTGCTGGAGAACGCTTTGGATTTCACCCCGGCTCAGGGTCTGTTGCGATTCAGCGCAGAGCGCATTGGGGCGCAAATTGAGTTCAGGTTGTTCAACCAGGCTGAGGCCATTCCCGACTATGCGTTGCCGCGTTTGAGCGAGCGCTTCTATTCCCTGCCGCGACCGGACAGCGGGCGCAAGAGCACGGGGTTGGGGCTCAACTTCGTTGAAGAGGTGGTCAAGTTGCATGGTGGAGCGGTGAGCATCGGTAATGTCGACGGCGGCGTAGAGGTCATGTTGCACCTGCCTTAGCGTCAGTCTCCACACACTCTCCACATTCCTCCCATAAATTCCTCACACACCGATCCCAGACTCTCCCCATCCAAACAGGGAGAGTCCCATGAACCGCAGCCTGACCCTAAAACTCGGGGCAATTGCCCTTCTGATTCTGTTGTTGCTGATCCCGCTTCTGATGATTAACGGCGTGATCCAGGACCGCCAGCAACTGCGCGACGGTGTCCTCGAAGACATCGCCCGCAGTTCCAGCTACAGCCAGCAACTGAGCGGGCCGCTGATGGTGGTGCCGTATCGCAAAGTGGTGCGCACCTGGAAGCTCAACGAGAAAACCAACCAGCGTTACCAGGAAGTGGGTGAAGAACGCGGTCGTTTGTATTTCCTCCCGGAGCGCTTCGAACTCGACGGCCAGGTCCAGACGGAACTGCGTTCGCGGGGCATTTATGAGGCGCGTCTGTTTCATGCGGACAACCACATCAGCGGGCATTTTTCGATCCCGGCTCAATGGGGTATCAAGGAGGATTTCGCCGATTACCAGTTCGACCAACCGTTTCTGGCGGTCGGGATCAGCGACATTCGCGGCATCGAAAATGCACTGAAACTCGAGCTCAATGGTCTGAAACTCGACTTCATTCCCGGGAGCCAGGTGGGCTGGTTGGGAGAGGGCGTGCATGTCACCCTGCCGGCGCTCGACGCGAAGCAAGCCACGGAATTGGCCTTCGGTTTCGACCTGCGTCTGCAAGGCACTGGCCAGTTGCAGATTCTTCCGGTGGGCAAGACCAGCAAAGTATCGTTGGCCGCCAATTGGCCGCATCCGAGTTTCATCGGCAACTACCTGCCGGCTCAACGTGAAGTCAGCGATCAGGGTTTCACCGCCAATTGGCAGACCTCGTTTTTCTCCACCAATTTGCAAGAGGCCTTGAGCAGCTGCGTGTCCGGCGGCGGTTGCGAAGCCTATACCGGCCGCAGTTTCGGGGTGAGCTTCATCGATCCGGTGGATCAGTACCTGAAAACTGATCGGGCCATCAAATATGCATTGCTGTTTATCGTCCTGACCTTCGCCGGTTTCTTCCTCTTCGAAGTGCTGAAAAGCCTGGCGGTACACCCGGTGCAATACGCACTGGTGGGCGTGGCCCTGGCGTTTTTCTACCTGCTGTTGTTGTCACTGTCCGAGCACATCGGCTTTGCCCTGGCGTACCTGCTGTCGGCGGGCGGCTGTGTGTTGTTGATCGGTTTTTATGTCTGCCATGTGCTGCGCAGCGTGCGTCACGGCTTGAGTTTTTCGGCGGGATTGGCGGCGTTGTATGGCTTGCTCTATGGCTTGCTGAGTGCCGAGGATTACGCGTTGTTGATGGGTTCGCTGCTGTTGTTCGGATTGCTGGGCGTGTTCATGGTGCTGACCCGCAAGCTGGACTGGTATGGGATTGGGCAGAAGTCGGCCAAGCCGCTGGCGTTTGATATCGGAGCGGTGGAATGAGCCGGTGGTTGGGGTTGCGTGAGGATCAGCGAGAAGGGGAATTACTGGCGACGCTGATATTCGGGTTATTTCCAGTCGATTCGGTGTGGTGCATTCGTCGGAACGCCGCCCGGAGCAAGCCCGCTCCCACAAGGGACCTCCAGTGAACACAAAATTCGTGCACACAACCGATCAACTGTGGGAGCGGGCTTGCTCGCGAAGAGGCCCGGACAACCAGTGAAAATCTAAACCTTGGGCATCGTCGCCAGCATCGACGCCCGCTGACTCACCTCAAAGTACCAGTTCGCCAGCTTCGGATTCGTCGTGCGCCATTCCATATCCGGATGGCGCAAATCCAGGTAGCCCAACGCACAGGCAACACTGATCGCCGCCACATCGAAATGACTGGTCAGCTCGGCAATCGCGTCCACTTCCAGCAATGCCAGGCCGCGACGAATCTTCTCGCGTTGGCCATCGAGCCACGCGTCCCAGTGTTTTTCCGGGGCACGCAGTGCGACTTCATAACGAATCAGCACCGCAGCGTCCATGATCCCGTCGGCCAGGGAGGCCAGGGTCAGGCGCCGCCAGCGGGCCGAGCCGTTACGCGGTATCAGCGGATTTCCGACGTGCTGGTGGTCGAGGTAATCGAGGATCACCCGGCTGTCATGGATGACATTGCCATCGGCCAGGCGCAGGGCCGGGATTTTACCGAGCGGGTTGTCTTCGTTGAGCGTCAGGTCCGGGCTGACCGGTGTGAGCACGCAGTCTTGCAGCGCCACGCGGTCCTGTTGACCGGTTTCGTGCAGCAGCACCATGACTTTGCGAACGAAGGGCGACAACGGGTTGTGGAACAGGGTCATGCTGGGGGCGGACATGGCAGCGTCTCGGAGTGGGACAGTGCTGGGCAGCATAGCGCGTTGGTCCGATAGCTCAAGATCGAAGTAAATGCCTAACCCCTGTGGGAGCGGCGGTGCGGCGATCCGACTTGCTCGCGAAGGCGGTGTATCAGTCAACATTGATGCTGGCTGACACACCGCCTTCGCGAGCAAGCCCGCTCCCGCAGGTTTTTAGCGGCGTTGCAGCAGGCCGCGCAGGGCGAGGATTGCGGGAACGCCCAGGCCAAGCCAGCTCAGGGCGTCCCACACGCCATCCCCCAGTAACGCAGCAAACAAACCCGCCGCGCTGAGGAGGGCGATGACTGTAGGGGTGGAGAAGACCTTCCAGAAATTCGACTGCCTCGGCCTCATGCTGGACTCTGCGCGTTATCGAGCACAGGTTTCGCGGCCTTGCGCCGCACCACCCACAGGTAAACCCCGCTACCGAGCACGATGATGGTCAGCCCATCCAGCGTCGCCCAGAGGATCTTCATCGGCAGGCCGCCGTAATCACCGAAGTGCAACGGTTGGGACATGCCCATGGCGTCCATGTACCACGGGCGCTCGGCCACGGCGGTGACTTGCAGGGTGCTGGCGTCGATCAGCACCGGTGTCAGCAGGTGCGAGGTCAGGTGAGTGCTGCCTTTCATGAACACCGCGTAATGGTGTTCGCTGGAGAAGCGTGTGCCGGGGAAGGCGATGAAGTCCGGCTGCATGCCCGGTGCGACTTCCTTGGCGATGTCGAGCAAGCGGGTCGCGGGCGCCAGTTGTGTCAGTGGCGGCGCATCGCGGTACGGCGCGACCATCGCGCTCAGGCTGTCGTTGCGCCACGCGGCGATCAGCAGGTCGGCGCAGGCGCTGATGACGCCGGTGACGCCGACCACCAAGGCCCAGGTCAAAGTCACCACGCCGATCAAATTGTGCAGATCGAGCCAGCGCAGGCGGGCGGATTTGTCCTGGCGCACGGTGGCGAATTTCAAACGGCGCATGAACGGCAGGTACAACACCGTCCCGGACACAATCGCCACCAGGAACAGAAGGCCCATGAACGCCAGCAGCAACTTGCCCGGCAGACCGGCGAACATATCCACGTGCAGGCGCAACATGATCATCATGAAGCCGCCATTGGCCGATGGCATCTCCAGCGCTTCACCGGTGCGGGCGTCGAGCATGAAGGTGTGAGACGAGTTCGGTTCAGTGCCAGCGGTGGCCGCCATGATCGCAATCGCGGCATTGGGCTCGTCTTCATCGAAGCCGAAATATTGCATGACCTCGCCGGGCCGATGCTTTTCAGCCGCCTGCACCAACTGCTGCAAATTCAGCTGCGGGGTGTCCGCCGGCATTGCCTTCAATTCAGCGGCATCGCCCAGCAAGTGGTCGATCTCGTGATGGAAGATCAATGGTAGACCTGTCAGCGCGAGCATCAGCAGGAACACGGTGCAGATCAGGCTGGTCCAGGTGTGGACGAAGGACCAGCGGCGAATTGTTTTGCTTTTCATTTCATAGCCTTCAGAAATACCAAAGCCGTCCATGTCGGACAGCTCGGGTCTTGGGCGTGTCAGGTCAGGCCATTACCACTTGTAAGTGGCACTGGCGACGACGCTGCGTTGGTCGCCGTAGTAGCAGTAGAAGCTGTCGCACGTGGAGATGTAGTCCTTGTCGAACAGGTTGGTGGTGTTCAGTGCCAGGGAGGCGCCTTTGAGGCTGTTGTCCAGACGGCCCAGGTCGTAATGAACCGCGGCGTCGAACACGGTGTAGGCGTCAGCCTTGCCGAGCGAGGTATTGCCCTGATCGCCGTAGGTATTGCCGGTGTAGCGAGCGCCGGCGCCGATGCCGAAACCGTCCAGCACACCGTTGTGCCAGGTGTAATCGGCCCACAGCGAAGCCTGTTGGTTGGGCATCAGTTGCAGGCGATTGCCTTTGAAATCGCCTTTCTGCACTTCGGATTTGGCCAGGGTGTAGGCGGCGATGACCTTGAGGTTCTCGGTCACGTCGGAGACGGCTTCCAGTTCCAGGCCTTTGACTTTTACTTCACCGGTCTGGCTGGTGATCGAAACGCCGTTCGAGTTGGTCGTGGTGACGGAGACGTTTTTCTGGGTCAGGTCGTAGACCGCAGCAGTCAGCAGGGTGCTGCTGCCAGGCGGTTGGTACTTGATGCCCAGTTCCCACTGCTTGCCTTCAGTCGGTTTGAACGAATCGGTCGGCGATGCCGTGGCGTTGCTGGTCGGCTGGAACGACTCGGCGTAGGACAAGTAGGGCACGAAGCCCGAGTCGAAGACGTAGCTGATCGCCGCGTTGCCGCTGAAGTTCTTGTTCCGTTCGGTGTTGGTGGCATCGCCCTTGTTGAAGAACTTGGTGCTGGTGTGAACCCAGTCTTCACGACCACCCAGCGTCAGGCGCCATTGGTCGAGTGCCATCTGGTCCTGGACGTACAAACCGGTCTGGTAGGTCTTCTGGTCGTAATCGTAGAACGCCGCCGAGCGTGGCGGACGAACGATTGGCTGGCCATAGATCGGGTTGTTGACGTTGGTGGTCAGACCGTCACCGAAGATCGAGGTGTAGTGGGTGTTGGTGCGCTGATGATCGAGGCCGATCAACAGGGTGTGACGGATGTCGCCGGTCGCGAAGTCGCCCTGGAAGTTGTTGTCCACGGCGAACTGGCTGATGTCCTCGTCGACACTGGTGCTCGAGCGGCCAACGTTGCCGTCGGCATCGACCTGGGTGAACGGGTAGGCGCCGGGAGTGAGGGCCTGGAAGGACAGGTCCGATTTGGTGTAGCGCAGGTTCTGCTTGAACTGCCAGACATCATTCAAGCGATGTTCAAAGGCGTAGCCCAGTGCGTAATAGGTGCGGTCGTAGAATTCCCAGTCCGGGTCGCCGAGGTTTTTGTGATGGGAAATCTTGCCGAGCGGCGAATGGATCCTGGTGCCCTGCACCGGCAAGAACTGGCTGGTGATGCCGGTATCGTCGCGGGTGAACTGGGTGAGCAGGGTGAACCTGGTGTCTTCGTCGATGTTCCAGGTCAGGCTCGGCGCGATGTTGTAGCGCTTGTTGTCGACGTGGTCGATCTGCGTGCCGCTGTCGCGCACCACACCGCTCAAACCGTAGAGGAACTGGCCTTCGTCATCGATCTTGCCGGTGCTGGCGAAGTTGATCTGGCGATGGTTGTCACTGCCGTATTGCACCTGGATTTCATTGCTCGACTCGGCGCTGGGGCGACGGCTGACCATGTCCAGCAAGCCGCCTGGCGGGGTCTGGCCGTAAACCGACGAGGCCGGGCCGCGCAGCAGGGCGAGGCGGTCGAGGTTCCAGGTTTCCTGTTTCGGGTTGGCGTACACACCTTTTGGCAGTGGCAGGCCATCGAGGAATTGCGTCGGTTCGAAACCGCGCACACGCAACCAATCGGTTCGGGTGTCGCTGCCATAGCTGCTGGCGGTGATGCCCGGCATGTAGCGCACCGCGTCATCGAGGCTATGCACATTGCGGTCGTCCATTTGCTCGCGGGTGGCGATCGAAATCGAGCGCGGTGCTTCGACCAGTGCGGTGTCGGTCTTGGTGCCGGCGGCGGTGCGGGTCGCCAGGTAACCTTGCACCGGTCCCCAGGCACTTTCGGTGTTTTCCACGCCAATGACGGCGGTTTCCGGCAGGGCCATTACGCCTTCGGGCACGGCCACCAGGCTATAAGTGCCAGCGCTGCTTTGTTCCAGTTGCAAACCGGTGCCGCGCAAGGCTTCGCGCAGGGCGCCGGCTGCGTCGAACGGGCCTTTGACCGGCGCCGAGGTCTTGCCCGCTGCCAGTGAAGGATTCAACGACAGCGCCAGGCCGGCCTGGCTAGCGATCTGGTTCAGGGTGCTGGCCAATGGCGCGGCTGGCAGGTTGTAGGCGCGAACGCTGGACGCCTGTTCAGCGGCCATCAGCTGACTGCTGGCCAGAGGGGCACAAAGGGCAATGGCAATCGCCAGCAAACTGGGGCGCAACAAGGTGTCTAGCGAACGGGACATACAGCGGCTCCTGAATGAAAATATTTCTCAATTGCCTAGGTGCCGAACGAGAATTCAAATGTGATAGGGCTGATTGAAAATAATTTCGATTCAGTCAGTGATCGTTTGTGGCGCGATCACTTGATCTCAGTCTTCGCCGCCACGGTCACCCACCACGGCGTGTGCTGTTCGATCTGCACCGGCAGGGTCGGCAGCAGGGCGCTCAGGGCCAGATCGGTGTCGTGCAGCGGGAAGCTGCCGGTGATTCGCAGGTTGGCGATTTCTGGCGCAACGCCAAGATGTCCGTGTCGATAACGACCGAGTTCATGGACCAGGTCTTCCAGCCGTGTGTTGTCCACCACCAGCATGCCGCGGGTCCAGGCATCGGCGCCGAGGTTGAGCGCGACAATCGGCCCGAGGCCATTGTTGCACATCAGGACTTGCTGGCCTTCACGCAGAATCTGCTCTTCAGGACTCGACTCGGGATGGGCGGCCACCGCCGATTTCAGCACGCTCAGGCGCGTACCTTCTTCTTCACGCTTGACCAGGAACCTTGTCCCCAGTGCCCGCATGCTGCCTTCGCGGGTTTCGACGATAAACGGCCGGGCGTCGCCATGGCCGGTTTCGACGAGGATTTCCCCTTCCTGAAGGATGATCAGACGTTGTTTTTCATCGAAACGCACATCCACGGCACTGTGGGTGTTGAGGTTGATCAGCGTGCCGTCGGTCAGGCGCAGGGTGCGTTGCTCACCGGTGGCGGTGCGCTGGTCGGCCAGCCAATAGTCGATCGGCAGATAACGATCACCTGCGACCAACGCCAACCCGATCACCGCGACGATACTGGCCACGCCGCTGCCGAGTTTGCGCACACGCCGGCGAATGCTTTCGCGCGATTGCAGTAAAGCAGTGCGAGCCGGGCCGCTGGCAACGCTGAAGCGCTGGTCGAGCATGCCCAGTTGGCGCCAGGCCCGCGCATGTTCTTCGTGGGCGGCGTGCCACTTGGCGAACTCTTCGCGCTCCACCGGGTTGCCGGAGTCCAGGGACAACTGCCAGGCAATCGCAGCATCCAGCACTTGCGCCGAGACGGGTTTGGAGCTGACTGGACTCATACCGGCTCCCCGTACAACGCGATGTAGCACTGACGAATGCCTTGGGCCAGGTACTGACGCACCCGCGGCACTGACACGCCCAGGCGCTCGGCGATTTCGGCGTGGCCGAGGCCGTCGAGACGGTTATAGAGAAACGCCGCCCGGGCTTTGCTTGAGAGCTTGCCGAGCAGGCGGTCGATGGCTTTGAGGTCTTCGAGGATCAGTTGCTGTTCCTCCACCGACGGTTGTTCACCTGCGGGGATCAGCATCAGTTCAGTGAGGTAGGCCTGTTCCAGCGCGGCGCGGCGGAAATAGTCGAACAGCAGACCCTTGGCAATTGCCACCAGAAACGCGCGTGGCTCACGCGGCTCCTTCAGTTCTTCACGACCCAGCAAACGCACAAAAGTGTCCTGACTCAGGTCTTCGGCTCGTTGTGGACAGGCCACATTGCGTCGCAGCCAGGCCAATAGCCAACCGCGATGGTCGCGATACAACGCACCAACGAGCTCACTTTGAGGGCTTTGGACTGACGACACGCAGCATCACCGATTGGGAAGTGTTAACTAACGAGAATTGTTCGCGATTGTGGCAGAGGCGGGGGAGGTAAGCAATTGGCGCTGGTCGGGTGGCCGCGTCATCGTTCATCGCCGCACCGCCGCGATGGCGGCGGAACAGGCGTCGAAAAACTTAAAAGGAGGGCGCTCGCTGTCGCCGCTTCCACTGATTCATCCGCTGCTGCAGATTCAACGGGCTATGAATCTGCATCTGCCGCGCCCGGCTGAACAGAATCAACGCCAGTTCAGCGGTGGCCAATGCATCGGCACTGGCATTGTGGCGCTCGAACACTTCCAGTTTGAACCAGTCGATCCACTGATCCAGCCCGGCATCGCGAATGTGAGCCTGAGGGCAAAGCAGCGGCGCGATATCAGCCACATCCAGAAACGGATGCTGCAACTTGTAGCCCAGATGATCTTTCAAGGCGCGCCCGAGCATGTGCTGATCGAACGGCGCATGAAACGCCAGCACCGGGCTGTCGCCAACAAACTCCATGAACTCGACCAGGGCCTGAGCAGGATCGCTGCCCGCGGCAATCGCACTCGGCCCCAGGCCATGGATCAACACACTGGGAGCCAACTTCATGTCGGCGCATTGCAACGTGCGTTCGAACTGCTGGCTGAAGTCGATCGCCCCGTCCTCGATCACCACCGCGCCGATGGACAGCACCCGATCCTTGTTCAGGTTCAATCCAGTGGTTTCCAGGTCGAGCACCACCCAGCGCTGTTCGCGCAGGCTGCATTCGCCCAGCTCTGCCGCCGAAGGCAAGCGTTGCAGACGTTGTTGGAGTTCGCCGGGAAGGCTGGGACCTGCCGGGCGCAGCCATGAAAACAGGCTCATAGCTGATACCGCAGGGCCAGGCTGCTTTGCAGGCGTTGTGCCTGGCGCAGGGATTCACGCAGGATCCGTCGATCCAGATGATTGAGGCTGTCTGGATCGACCCGGTTGGAGTAGGGCAAGTTCTCCCGAGTCTGTAGCTGATGTTGCTGCATGCGGGCTTGCTGGATGAAGTGATAGGCCTCTTCGTACGCTGCACCGTCCAGCCGTTCGATGACTTCTTTGTCCACCAGTTGGCGAAAGCGCTCTAGCGTGTTGTTCGCCCGGACCCCATGGGCCAACGCGAGCAGTCGGGCACCGTCGACAAACGGCGTCAGCCCCTGGACTTTCAAATCCAGGGTGGCTTTCTCGCCATTCTTGCGAGCCAGTACGAACTCACGGAAACGTCCTACGGGCGGACGGTTGCGCAGGGCGTTCTCGGCCATCATCCGTTGGAACAGTCGGTTGTCATTCACTTGATCGAGAATGCCCTGACGCAGCTGCTCGCAGCCTTGCTCGTCGCCCCAGACCACCCGCAAGTCGAAATAAATGCTCGAACCCAACAGGTTTTCCGGCGTTGCCTCGCGGATAAACGCCGCAAAACGTCGCGACCATTCGGCCCGGGACAGACACAGCTCCGGGTTGCCGGCCATGATGTTGCCCTTGCACAGGGTGAAGCCGCAAAGCGCCAGACTCTGATTGATCTGCTGGGCAATGGGCAGCAATTTGCCGCGAATCTCGGCGGCGTGGGCCGCGTCCCGGGCTTCGAACAGAATGCCGTTGTCCTGATCGGTGTGCAGCGTCTGTTCGCGGCGGCCTTCGCTACCGAAGCACAGCCAGCTGAACGCAATGCCGGGGTCGCCTTTCTCGGCGAGGGTCAGTTCGATCACCCGGCACACGGTGTGGTCGTTGAGCAGGGTGATGATGTGCGTGATCTGGGTTGAAGAGGCACCGTGGGCCAGCATGCGCTCCACCAGTTGGCCGATCTCGCCGCGCATCGCGACCAGATTTTCCACCTTCTGGGCGCTGCGAATGGTCCGCGCCAGGTGCACCAGATCGACCCGCTGCAGGGAAAACAAATCACGTTCCGAGACCACGCCGCACAGGCGATGATCCTTGACCAGACAGACGTGGGCGATGTGCCGCTCGGTCATGGCAATCGCCGCATCGAAGGCGCTGTGGTCCGGCGACAGGAAAAACGGCGCCTGGGTCATGTGGCGCTCGATGGCTTCGTTGAAATCGTTAGTGCCGGCGGCCACCACGTGGCGCAGGTCGCGCAGGGTGAAAATCCCCAGCGGCGCTTTATGTTCGTCGACCACCACAATGCTGCCGACCTGCTGCTCATGCATCAGGGTCACGGCTTCACGCAGTGGCGTGGTCGGACTGCAGGTCACCGGATGGCGCATGGCCAATTCGCCCAGGCGGGTATTGAGCGAGTACTGGGTGCCGAGGGTTTCCACGGCTTTTTGCTGGACTTGCTGATTGACCTGATCCAGCAGGCTGCTCACGCCGCGTAGGGCAAAGTCGCGAAACGCGTTGGAAAGCGCGAACAGTTTGATGAACGCCAGCTTGTTCAGCTGTAGGCAAAAGGTGTCTTCGGCCGCGAGGTGTTCGGTGCGGGTTTCACGCTCCCCCAGCAGCGCGGCGAGGGGGAAACACTCGCCGGTGGTGATTTCGAAGGTGGTTTCGGTCCCACCCTTAGCCGTGTGGGGACGCTCACCCACGACCCGGCCTTGTTTGACGATGTAGAAATGTTCAACCGGGCCGTCGGCGGGCTTGATGATGCTCTCGCCAGGGGCATAAAAACGCAGCTGACATTGCTCGACCAGGTACGCCAGGTGGGCGTGTTCTATTTGATTGAAGGGCGGGAAACGCTGAAGGAATTGCAAAGTGCCCTGGATGTTCTGCAACACCGCGGTTTTCCCTGCCTGTGTGAAGGCGTCCGCTTTACTCATAACCATTACCGCAGTCTTTTTTGAATTGTTGTTGTCGGATGACTCAGCCATGGTCGGCCCCTGCGCGGAGGGTGCCCATTGGACGTAAGTCTAGGTAGGCAGTACGGATGTCGGTATTTGGGAAATGTCTGACGCAACTGTGGGAAAAACCTCCTACATTGGCTATAGGAAACTTTTCCGACGAAGTGCACATTGAAGGTCTGCTTAGCGATGTCTGACGGATGAGCTAGGGAATAGAAATGAAAACGTAGAGTAAGCCATGTCCGACCACGATATTTTGAGTGACGCCGAGCGCAAGGCGCTGAGCGACGTCATGCTGGAACCTGACCTGCCGCCGCAGCGGGTGCTGATCGTCGACGACGATAAAGACGCGCGTGAGTTGCTGTCGGAAATTCTGGCGCTGGACGGGGTGCGCTGCATGACTGCCGCCAGTGGCGAAACTGCACTCAAGATGTTGGAGACGATGCCATCGATTGGCCTGGTGATTACCGATCTGCGGATGGGAAATGTTGATGGCCTGGACCTGATCCGTCAGGTTCGTGAGTCGGTTCGGGCGGCATTGCCGATCATCATCGTTTCCGGTGACGCTGACGTAAAAGATGCGATCGCTGCAATGCATTTGAGCGTGGTCGACTTCCTGCTCAAGCCTGTCGATACCGGCAAGCTGTTGGCGCTGGTCAAGCATGAGTTGGGAATGGATGTGTAGGTACCGATTTGAAGCAAAAAAGCCCTGATCTTTCGATCAGGGCTTTTTTTTGCCCGGCGTCAGCGCTTAGTTACAGGCCATTGGCAGCCTTGAACTCGCGGCGGCGACGGTGCAGAACCGGCTCGGTGTAGCCGTTCGGCTGCTTCGTGCCTTCGACCACCAGTTCGACCGCCGCCTGGAAGGCGATGTTGCTGTCGAAGTTCGGTGACAGCGGGCGATACAGCGGGTCATTGGCGTTCTGACGGTCAACCACCGGCGCCATGCGCTTGAGGCTTTCCATGACCTGATCTTCGGTGACGATGCCGTGACGCAGCCAGTTGGCGATGTGCTGGCTGGAAATACGCAGCGTCGCACGGTCTTCCATCAGGCCGACGTCATTGATGTCCGGCACTTTCGAACAGCCCACGCCCTGGTCGATCCAGCGCACCACGTAACCGAGAATGCCCTGGGCGTTGTTGTCCAGTTCGTTCTTGATTTGTTCTGCAGTCCAGTCTGGTTTGACGGCTAGCGGGATGGTCAGGATGTCATCCACCGAAGCGCGCGCACGTTTGGCCAGTTCGGCCTGGCGGGTGAACACATCGACCTTGTGGTAGTGCAGCGCGTGCAGCGCGGCGGCGGTCGGTGATGGAACCCAGGCAGTATTGGCACCGGCCATCGGGTGAGCGATTTTCTGTTCGAGCATCGCAGCCATCAGGTCGGGCATGGCCCACATGCCTTTACCGATCTGCGCGCGACCTTGCAGGCCGGTGCTCAAGCCGATATCGACGTTCCAGTTCTCGTAGGCGCCGATCCACTTCTCAGCCTTCATGTCTGCCTTGCGCACCATCGGGCCGGCTTCCATGGAGGTGTGGATTTCATCGCCAGTGCGGTCGAGGAAACCGGTGTTGATGAACACTACACGCTCGCTGGCCGCCTTGATGCAGGCCTTGAGGTTGACCGTGGTACGGCGCTCCTCGTCCATGATCCCGACTTTCAGCGTGTTACGTGGCAAGCCGAGTACTTCTTCGATGCGACCGAACAGCTCGTTGGTGAACGCCGCTTCTTCCGGGCCATGCATCTTCGGCTTCACGATGTAGACCGAGCCGGTACGGCTGTTCTTGCGCGAGTTGTTGCCGTTGAGGCTGTGGATGGCCGCGAGGCTGGTGACCAGACCGTCGAGGATGCCTTCCGGCACTTCGTTGCCGTCTTCATCGAGGATCGCGTCGATGGTCATCAGGTGACCGACGTTACGCACGAACAATAGCGAGCGACCGTGCAGGCTCAATTCGCTGCCATCGAGGGCGGTGTAGGTGCGGTCGGCGTTCATGGTGCGGGTAAAAGTCTGACCGCCCTTGGAGACTTCTTCCGACAGATTGCCCTTCATCAGGCCGAGCCAGTTGCGGTAGATCACCACTTTGTCATCGGCATCGACGGCAGCGACGGAATCTTCGCAGTCCATGATGGTGGTCAGCGCGGCTTCCATCAGGATGTCTTTGAGGCCGGCAGCATCGGTCTGGCCGACCGGGGTGCTGGCGTCGACCTGGATTTCGAAGTGCAGGCCGTTGTTTTTCAGCAGGATCGCGGTCGGTGCGGCTGCATCGCCGTGGAAACCGATCAACTGTGCATCATTGCGCAGGCCGGTATTGCTACCGCCTTTGAGGGCGACCACCAGTTTGCCGTCAACGATCTTGTAGCCGGTGGAATCGACGTGAGTGCCGGCAGCCAATGGTGCTGCTTCGTCGAGGAAGGCACGGGCGAAGGCGATGACCTTGTTGCCGCGAACCTTGTTGTAACCTTTGCCTTTTTGCGCGCCGTCAGCTTCGCTGATGGCATCGGTGCCGTAGAGCGCGTCATACAGCGAACCCCAGCGGGCGTTCGAGGCATTGAGTGCGAAACGGGCGTTCATCACCGGAACCACAAGCTGTGGACCGGCCATGCGGGCGATTTCGTCATCGACGTTTTGCGTCGTTGCCTGGAAATCGGCCGCTTCTGGCAGCAGATAACCGATGTTTTGCAGGAAGGCTTTATAAGCCACAGCGTCGTGCGCCTGACCGGCACGGGATTGGTGCCAGCCATCGATACGAGCCTGGAAATCATCGCGTTTGGCGAGTAGGGCTTTGTTCTTCGGCGCCAGGTCATGAATGACCTTGTCGGCGCCGGCCCAGAACTTATCGGCGGTGAGGCCGGTACCGGGAATGGCTTCGTTGTTCACGAAGTCGAACAGGACTTTGGCGACCTGCAGGCCACCGACTTGAACGTGTTCAGTCATTGCTTGCCTCACTCTGCTCAGCTATTTCGCTTTTCAGCTCTTCAATTTAACAATGAAGCCTCTGGCATTTAAACCACAAACCTTTTGACCAGTACATGCCATTGCGGGCGGCTGGGTTATGACCAATCAACGGCGTTGAGGCCTTGCTGACGGGGCTTTCAGGGTTGTGGCTGCACCTGCGGCAGACATCGATCCAGCGTTATGTAGTGCGCGCTGCGGCATACTACATGATGAATTGCGCTTGTGAAAATCAGACTAATTACGTCGTTCTGCGACGCTATGACGCATTGCGGTCACGTCGGGGTACGGGATGTTCTCAAAAAACTATTGGATTGTTCCAGTTAAATATAAAAACTTGTACACATAATCTTCATTGCCCTGCTATGGGGCTTTGGTTTTCTGAGACGCCGAGCCGATTCCCGGCCCTTGCCTATACTTGCTTTTCTATAACAAAAGTCATGACAAGAGGGCTGCGCCATGGACCACCTCGTACTCACTGTATTCGCTCCGGACAAGCCAGGGCAGGTCGAGCGCATTGCCCAATGCATCGCCGAGCACGGCGGCAACTGGCTGGAGAGCCGCATGTCGCGCATGGCCGGGCAGTTCGCCGGGATTCTTCGGGTGGGCGTGCCTGCCGAGGCCTACGATGAATTGGTGGATGCCCTGCAGGCGTTGTCCGCCCATGGCATTCGCGTGCTGATTGCCGAAAGCGGCATCGAGCAATCCTGCACCTGGAAACCGATTGCCATGGAATTGGTGGGCAATGACCGCCCGGGGATCGTACGCGACATCACCCGTCTGCTGAGCGAGCAGGGCGTGAATCTGGAAAGGTTGGTCACCGAGGTACGTCCGGCGCCGATGAGCAGCGAGCCTTTGTTCCACGCTGAAGCGATTCTGGCAGTGCCGCTGACGTTGTCCCTGGACGTGCTGCAATCGCGCCTGGAAACCCTGGCGGATGATTTGATGGTGGAATTGGTGCTGCGCAGTGAACCCTGAAAAGGTTATCCAGGTTATACGTGCACCTGCCTGTGGATAACCTGTAGAGACAGCCCGCCAGGCCACGATAGCCGTGGCCTGCAGAGGTTGGTGTGTTTTTTGATCAGTTGCGACGGCGCAGACTTATCCACGCGTCGACGCTGTAAACCGCCAGGCCTGCCCAGATAAAGATGAACGCTACCAGTGTGCTCGACGACAAATGTTCACCAAACAGCAGAACGGCCTGCAACAGCACCAGCGTCGGCGCCAGGTACTGGAGAAATCCCAACGTCGTGTAGGGCAAATGCCTTGCAGCGGCGTTGAAACACACCAGCGGCACCAGCGTCACCGGACCGGCGGCCACCAACCACCAGGCTTCGGACGTGGTCCAGAATTCGGCTTGAGCGCTGGTCGCGGTGGGGTTGAACAGCAACCACGCGACGGCAATCGGCACCAGCATCCAGGTTTCCACCACCAGACCCGGCAGCGCCTTGACCGGTGCCTGCTTGCGGATCAATCCGTAGAAACCGAAGGTCAGCGCCAACACTAACGACACCCACGGCAGACTGCCGACTTGCCAGACCTGCTGCGCGACGCCGGTCGCCGCCAGGCCAACCGCCAGCCATTGCAGGCGCCGCAGTCGCTCGCCAAGGATCAGCATGCCCAACAGCACGTTCACCAGCGGGTTGATGTAGTAACCGAGACTGGCTTCGAGCATGCGGCCGTTGTTCACCGACCAGACGTAGGTCAGCCAGTTGGCCGCGATCAGCGTGCCGCTCAGGGCCAGGATCGCCAGGCGTTTCGGGTTGTCACGCAACTCGCGCCACCAGCCCGGATGTTTCCACACCATCAGCAGCAAGGCGCCGAACAGAGCGGACCAGAGCACTCGGTGGATGATGATCTCCACGGCGGGCACGTTGGCGATGGCTTTGAAGTAGAGCGGGAAAAGTCCCCAGATGATGTAGGCGCTCAGGCCCAGGATGTACCCGCGACGCGGGTTGGCAGCTTGCATGCAGAATCCTTGCTTAGGCAGCTAACAAAGAGGGGATTGTAAGGATATTTGCAGGAACGGTCGCGGACCAATGTGGGAGCGGGTTTGCTCGCGAAGACGGTGCAACATTCAACATTGATGTCGACTGCCAGGCCGCCTTCGCGAGCAAGCCCGCTCCCACAGGGGATCTGTGTTCGTCAGAAGAGCTTTAATGGCTCTTCGTTGAGCGCAGCCAATTGCTCCCGCAACGCCAACACCTGATCCCCCCAATACCGCTCCGTACCAAACCACGGAAAACTGTGCGGGAACGCCGGGTCGTCCCAGCGGCGGGCGAGCCAGGCGCTGTAGTGCATCAGGCGCAAGGCGCGCAGCGGTTCGATCAACGCCAGTTCCCGCGGATCGAAGTCGTGGAACTCACTGTAGCCGTCCATCAATTCCGACAACTGACCGAGACATTCCTGACGATCACCCGCCAGCATCATCCAGATGTCCTGCACCGCCGGGCCCATGCGGCAGTCGTCGAGGTCGACGATGTGGAACATCTCGTCGCGGCACATCATGTTGCCGGGATGGCAGTCGCCGTGCATGCGGATGTTCTTGTGCGGCGTAACGTTGTAGACCTCTTCCACACGCTTGAGCAGGTCGCGGGCCACGGACTCGTAGGCGGGCAGCAGGCTTTTGGGTACGAAATTGCCTTCGAGCAATGTCGTCAGCGAGTCATGACCGAAGTTCTTCACACCCAGCGCTTCACGGTGTTCGAACGGTTTTGTAGTGCCGACGGCGTGCAGGCGACCGAGCAGTTGCCCCAGGCGATACAGCTGATCGAGATTACCGGGCTCCGGCGCACGGCCACCACGGCGGGGGAACAGGGTGAAGCGGAAACCGTTGTGTTCGTGCAGGCTGGCACCGTTGTGAATCATCGGCGCGACCACCGGCACGTCGCACTCGGCGAGTTCGAAGGTGAATTGATGCTCTTCGAGAATCGCTTCGTTGGTCCAGCGCTGCGGACGGTAGAACTTGGCGATCAATGGCTCGGAGTCTTCGATGCCGACCTGATAGACACGGTTCTCGTAGCTGTTGAGCGCCAGAATGCGCGCGTCGCTGAGAAAGCCGATGCTTTCGACGGCATCGAGCACGAGGTCTGGGGTGAGGGTTGCAAACGGGTGGGCCATGCTGACTCCTGCGCGCAGCAGGCTGCCGCGTCCGGCCAAGCATGGTAGCGCAGACGGGGAGGCTTTAGTGGCTGGACTTGAGATGAGTGTTGTCTGGGCTGACGCCTTCGCGAGCAAGCCCGCTCCCACATTTAACCGAGTTCTCCCAGAAGAATACGGTCGAATGTGGGAGCGGGCTTGCTCGCGAAGAGGCCCGATCAGGCGCCGACGATCCCGCCATCTTCCCTGGAAATCGCCATCACCGAAGACCGCGGCTTGCCATTCGGCAGATGCTCAGGGAACGTCGACCCGCCGTTTTCCCCCGGATGCTGAATCCCGACAAACAAGGTCTTCTGATCCGGCGAGAAGCTGATCCCCGTCACCTCGCAGCCCACCGGTCCGACCATGAAGCGACGAATTTCCCCGGTGACCGGATCAGCGCAGAGCATCTGATTGTTGCCCATGCCCGCGAAGTCGCCGGCGTTGCTCGAATCGCCATCGGTGAGAATCCACAACCTTCCGGCCTTGTCGAAACCCAACCCATCCGGGCTGTTGAACATGTTTTGCGGTGTGATGTTCGACGAACCGCCCTTCGGCGTGCCTGCGTGGGCGCCCGGGTTGCCCGCGACCACAAACAGATCCCAGGCAAAGCTTTTCGAGCCGTGATCGTCACGGTCGGTGCGCCAACGCAAAATCTGCCCGTAGACGTTCTTCTCGCGCGGGTTCGGCCCGCCCACTGGTTGCCCGTCCTCGCCACGCTTGGCGTTGTTGGTCAGCGTGCAATAGACCTGGCCATCCTTGGGGCTGACGACGATCCATTCCGGACGGTCCATGCGCGTAGCTTTCACCACGCTGGCCGCGAGGCGCGCGTGAATCAGCACTTGGCCCTGATCGGCAAAACCGCTGCTGGCGTCGATGCCGTTTTTACCGTGGGTCAGTTCGATCCATTCGCCCTGGCCTTTTGGGTGATCGGCATTGCCGTCGCCCGCGTCGAAGCGCGCCACGTACAAGGTGCCGTGGTCCAGCAGGTCGCGGTTGGCCTTGGGGTTTTTGTGATTGATCTTGTCGCGGCTGACGAATTTGTAGATGAACTCGCCGCGCTCGTCGTCGCCCATGTACACCACGGCGTGACCGTCATTGGTTTCGGCAAGGGCGGCATTTTCATGTTTGAAGCGGCCCAACGCGGTGCGTTTGACCGGCGTCGACTGCGGGTCGAACGGGTCGATTTCCACCACCCAACCGTGACGGTTGAGTTCATTGGGGTTTTTCGCCAGGTCGAAGCGCTCGTCGTATGGGTGCCAGTTGATCTCTTTGCTGGCCGCCACCGCGCCGTAGCGTTTCTGCGCGGCGTCGAACTTTTGTTCGGCATTGCTGCTGCCGAAGCAATCGGTGAAGTTCTCTTCGCAGGTCAGATACGTGCCCCACGGCGTCTTGCCGTTGGCGCAGTTCTGGAAGGTGCCCAGGACGTTCTTGCCATGTGGGTCGGCACTGGTTTTCAGCAGTTCGTGGCCGGCGGCCGGGCCGCTCAGACTGATCGGCGCGTTGCCGTGAATGCGCCGGTTGTAGCGCGAGCCCTGGACGAAATGCCACTGGCCGCTCTTGTGCTGCACCTCGATCACCGACACGCCTTCGCAGGCCAAGGCCTTGCGTACCTCTTCGGCCGACTGCGGCATGCCGCCGTGGGCGTAGAGGTAGCGATAGTTGGTGTATTCGTTGTTGATCGCCATCAGCGCCCGATTTTTATCATCGGGAAACTCGAACAGGCTCATGCCGTCGTTGTTGTCGCCGAACTGGACTTCCTGATGTTCGGCCGTGCCGTTGCCACTTGGGTCGAACGCCGGGCCGTTCTTCTGCAGGGGCTGTCCCCAACTGATCAATACCGAGGATTTGTAGCCAGGCGGCAGGGTAATGGCGTCGCTGGTGGCGGCGGGAATACTGTCAAAACCCAACAGTTTGCTGGAGCCGGCGCTGACGCTGGCAGCCAGCACGCTGCGGCTCAGCAGGTTGCCGCCCATGAACATCGCTGCACCGCAAAGGGCGCCAGCGCTGATGAAGCCTCGGCGGCTGAGGCCGACCATTTTCTCGAGGTCGGTGGATTGGTTGTCTTCTAATAGGTTCACATCAGGCTCCCTGCGGGTTTTTGCAGTCACCTTAAGGCGCGTTAATGACGCTTATGTTTCAGAGCGGTGTACCAAGCAAAACGTTGGATGGCGCGAATTGCACCAGCACCAGTTTATCGGCGGCCAGACCGAGGGTCCTCAAGTGCAGCGGTTCGGCCAGCGCGCAGAGTGTCTGGCCGTTGGGCAGGCCGATTCGAACTTCACTGGGGCCGTCCTCGGCGTGGAGAATTTCTTCGATGATGCCCTTCAGGCAATTATTGCCGGGTGTTGCCACTTGATCGATGCCCAGCAACTCCAGCCAACCGGCCTTGATCAGTGCGACCACTTCGGTGCCGGTTTCGAGGTCCAGACGCAGGGTACTGTCGTGAGTGATCTGCGCATCGATGCTCAAGCCTTCGGCCAATTCCAGACGAATACGGTCGTTGTGCCCTTGGTTATCAATCGCCACGACCTTGCCATGCAGTTGATTGCGCGCGCTGGTTCTGAGCATCAGTCGGCCGAGCAGGTCGAGATCGCTGGCATCTTCGGCGGCTTCCAGCACCTGAGCCTGCAAGGCTTGCAACTTTTGATACAGGCGCAATACGCGCTCGCCTTCGCTGGAGAGTTTGGCACCGCCGCCGCCCTTGCCACCGACACTGCGCTCCACCAACGGTTTTTGCGCGAGGTTGTTCAGCTCGTCGATGGCGTCCCAGGCCGCTTTGTAACTCAGGCCCGCGCTTTTCGCGGCGCGGGTGATCGAGCCCTGTTCGGCGATGTGTTGCAGCAACGCGATGCGCTGCGGACGACGGACAATGTGCTGGGACAACAACGTAGGCAAGGACATGGCTAGACGCTTTGGGCTGTGGCGATGGGAAGGACGTTGGCGGCTTGGGGCTCGGGAGTCAAGTCAGGGCGCATCGCCCGGTTTGGGTGTGCGGGCCAGACAATAGACGTCGACACGTGCGGCGCCGGCGTCCATCAGCAGGCGAGCCAGGGCCTGGGCCGTGGCGCCGGTGGTCAGTACGTCATCCACTAGCGCCAGGTGACGACCGTTGATGAAAGCATCGGGTGCCAGAGCGAAGGCGTTGCGCAGGTTCTTTTTGCGGGCCTCGGCATTCAGGTCCTGTTGTGCGCTGGTGTCCTGAATCCTCAGCAACAGCGTTTCATCGCAGGGAATGTCGAGGCTGGTGCTGAGCCAGCGGGCGAGCATCGCGGCCTGGTTGAATCCCCGTTTACGCAGTCGTTTGGAGGTCAGCGGAACCGGGATGAGCGCGTCGGGTTGATTCAGGTCTTCATCGAAGCGATGTTGCAGGAATTGAGCGAGAAGTTCGGCAAGCAGGCGGCCAAATGGCCACTTCGCAGAATGCTTGAAGCGCGTGATCAACGTGTCCACCGGAAAGCTGTAAGTCCAGGGCGTAGCGACCCGTTCAAAGGCTGGCGGTTGTTTCAGGCATTGGCCGCAGGTCAGGCCGGCAGTGGGCAACGGCAGGGCGCAGGTTTGGCATTGATCGCCAAGCCAGGGCAACTCCGTTTCACAGGCCATGCAGATGGGCGTGCTGTCATCGGCGGGTTCTGCACAGAGCAAGCAGGGTTGGTTGTTTTTTAACCAGATGTAAACCGGTCCTTCGTATCGTGGTTGACAGCGCATGAGTCTTCCTTAAATATGCCGAACATCCGTGTCGCGTCTGTGGGTATTCCATTCCCCAGCCGCTTGCCAAGCATAAAACAAAGGAAACGCCCATGAGCGCCAGCACCACTGCAACCCTGCGTCATGACTGGTCTTTGGCCGAAGTCAAAGCACTCTTCGTTCAGCCATTCAACGACCTGTTGTTCCAGGCGCAGACGGTGCACCGCGCGCATTTCGACGCCAATCGGGTCCAGGTGTCGACGCTGCTGTCGATCAAAACCGGTGCCTGCCCGGAAGATTGCAAATATTGTCCGCAGTCCGGTCACTACAACACCGGCCTGGAAAAAGAAAAACTGATGGAAGTGCAGAAGGTCCTCGAAGAGGCCGCTCGCGCCAAGGCCATCGGTTCGACCCGTTTCTGCATGGGCGCGGCATGGAAACATCCGTCGGCCAAAGACATGCCTTACGTGCTGGAAATGGTCAAAGGCGTGAAAGCCATGGGCCTGGAAACCTGCATGACCCTCGGTCGCCTTGATCAGGACCAGACCGTCGCTCTGGCTGACGCCGGCCTCGACTACTACAACCACAACCTGGATACCTCGCCTGAGTTCTACGGCAGCATCATCACCACCCGCACTTACAGCGAGCGCCTGCAAACGCTGGCCTACGTGCGTGAGTCCGGGATGAAGATCTGCTCCGGCGGCATTCTCGGCATGGGCGAGTCGCTTGATGATCGCGCCAATCTGCTGATCCAGCTGGCCAACCTGCCGGAGCACCCGGAGTCGGTGCCGATCAACATGCTGGTGAAAGTCGCCGGAACGCCGCTGGAAAATGCCGACGATATCGACCCGTTCGACTTCATCCGCATGCTCGCTGTCGCACGTATCCTGATGCCGCAATCCCACGTGCGCCTGTCCGCCGGCCGCGAAGCGATGAACGAGCAGATGCAGGCCCTGGCGTTCTTCGCCGGCGCGAACTCGATTTTCTACGGCGATAAGCTGCTGACCACCGCCAACCCGCAGGCCGACAAGGACATGCAACTGTTCGGGCGCTTGGGGATCCTGCCGGAAGCGCGCGAAGAGCACGCTGACGAAGTCCACCAGGCAGCGATCGAACAAGCGCTGGTTGAGCAGAAGAGCAGCGAGCAGTTCTATAACGCTGCAATCTGATCCGACACAAATCGAGTGTGGGAGCGGCGGTGCGACGATTCGACTTGCTCGCGAAAGCGGCGGCACAGTCGACATCAACGTTGAATGTCAGTCCGTCTTCGCGAGCAAGTCGAATCGTCGCACCGCCGCTCCCACATTGGATTGTGCCCAACCTTGGATTATGTAATCTGACTGCCCGAGGCCTGCATGTCTTTCGATCTCGCCGCACGCCTTGCTGCCCGTCGTGCCGAAAATCTCTACCGCCAACGCCCATTACTCGAAAGCCCCCAAGGCCCGGAAGTGGTGGTCGATGGTCAGCCGTTGCTGGCGTTCTGTAACAACGACTACCTGGGCCTGGCCAATCACCCGCAAGTGATCGAAGCCTGGCGCGCCGGTGCGGCCCGTTGGGGCGTCGGTGGCGGGGCGTCGCATTTGGTCATTGGGCACAGCAGCCCGCATCACGCGCTGGAAGAGGCTTTGGCCGATTTCACCGGTCGCCCGCGCGCGCTGTTGTTCACCACCGGTTACATGGCCAACCTAGGCGCAGTCACCGCGCTGGTCGGGCAGGGCGATACGGTGCTGGAAGACCGGCTCAATCACGCGTCCCTGCTGGATGCAGGTCTGTTGTCCGGTGCGCGCTTCAATCGCTATCTGCACAACGACGCGGCGAGTCTGGCCAAGCGTCTTGAGAAGGCGACCGGCAATACCCTGGTGGTCACCGACGGTGTGTTCAGCATGGACGGCGATATCGCCGACCTGCCGGCGTTGGCTCGGGAAGCCAAGGCCAAAGGTGCATGGTTGATGGTCGATGACGCTCACGGCTTTGGCCCGCTGGGCGCCAATGGCGGCGGGATCGTCGAGCATTTCGGTCTGAGTCAGGAAGATGTGCCGGTTTTGGTCGGCACTCTCGGCAAGGCATTCGGAACGGCCGGGGCTTTTGTCGCCGGCAGCGAGGAGCTGATCGAGAGCCTGATCCAGTTCGCCCGTCCCTACATTTACACCACCAGCCAGCCGCCGGCGCTGGCCTGCGCGACGCTGAAAAGCCTCGAATTGCTGCGCACTGAACACTGGCGTCGTGAGCATCTGAAGATGCTCATTGCCCAATTCCGCCACGGTGCCGAACAGATCGGCCTGGAGTTGATGGACAGCTTCACGCCGATCCAGCCGATCATGATCGGTGATGCCGGGCGCGCGGTTCGACTGTCGCAGATGCTGCGTGAGCGCGGTCTGATGGTCACTGCGATCCGTCCACCGACCGTGCCCGCCGGCAGCGCCCGACTGCGTGTGACCCTGACTGCCGCGCACAGCGAGGCGCAGGTACAGCTATTGTTAAATGGACTGGCCGATTGTTTTCAACAACTGGGACCGGAGCCAAGCCATGCGTGATCGTCTGATTCTGCTGCCCGGCTGGGGCCTCGGTATTTCTCCCCTGGAGCCCTTGGCGGCGGCGTTACAAGGACTGGATGAACACTTGCGGGTCGAGATCGAGCCGTTGCCGGAACTGGAATCGAGCGATCTTGAAGAGTGGCTTGATGAGCTGGACTCGACGTTGCCTCAGGACGCCTGGCTCGGCGGCTGGTCGCTCGGCGGCATGCTCGCTTCAGAGTTGGCGGCCCGGCGCGGCGATCGCTGCTGCGGCTTGCTGACGCTGGCGAGCAATCCTTCTTTTGTCGCCCATGAGCAATGGCCGAGTGCGATGCCTGCCGAAACCTTCGATGCGTTTCTGGCCGGTTGCAAGGCCGATCCTCGCATGACGTTGAAGCGTTTTTCACTGCTCTGCGCTCTGGGTGCCGAAGACCCGCGCGGGTTGTCTCGGCTGTTGCTCGGTGGCGCGCCACTCACTTCGGCAGAGGTATTGATGAACGGCCTGGAGTTGCTCGCACAACTGGATACCCGCCAGGCTTTGCAGGCGTTTCGCGGCCCGCAACTGCACTTGTTCGCCGGCCTCGACGGGCTGGTTCCAGCCGAAGCGGCGGGGGATCTGCTGACGTTGCTGCCGGATGTTGAAATCGGTCTGATCGAGCAGGCCAGTCACGCGTTTCTTCTGGAAGACCCTCACTGTGTGGCGGGGGCAATTCAGGCCTTTTTGCATGAGTCCGGTGATGACTGATTTATCCTTTCCCAACCTCCCCGGCGGTTTGCCCGACAAACGCCAGGTGGCGGCATCTTTTTCCCGGGCGGCGGCCAGCTACGACAGCGTGGCCGAATTTCAGCGCGATGTTGGCAGTGAATTGTCGAGTCGTTTGCCGGAGGACTTCGTGCCGGGTGTGTGGCTGGATCTGGGCTGCGGTACCGGGCATTTCAGCCGTGCATTGGGCGAGCGATTTCCTGCAAGTCACGGACTGGCACTGGACATCGCCGAAGGCATGCTCAATCACGCCCGGCCGTTGGGTGGTGCAACGCATTTCATCGCTGGCGATGCCGAGCGGTTGCCGTTTCAGGATTCGACCTGCGATCTGATCTTCTCCAGCCTGGCGGTGCAATGGTGCGCTGACTTCGCTTCGGTGCTCAGTGAAGCAAATCGCGTATTGAAACCTGGCGGAATTTTCGCGTTTGCTAGTCTGTGCGTGGGCACGTTGTTTGAGCTGCGTGACAGCTGGCGTCAGGTGGATGGCATGGTGCACGTCAACCGCTTCCGCGAGTTCGGGGTTTATCAACAGCTTTGCGCGGACAGTGGTTTGAGCGTCGCGAGTCTGGAAACCCGACCGCACGTGTTGCATTACCCGGATGTGCGCAGCCTGACCCATGAACTCAAGGCACTGGGAGCCCACAACTTGAACCCCGGTCGGCCGGGTGGTTTGACCGGCAGGGCGCGGATCCTCGGATTGATCGAGGCGTATGAGCAGTTTCGTCAGGCCGAAGGATTGCCGGCGACTTATCAAGTGGTCTACGCCGTGTTGGAGAAACCCTTATGAGCGCAGCCTATTTCATCACCGGCACTGACACCGATGTCGGCAAGACCACCATTGCCGCAGGTTTACTGTATGCCGCGCGGTCGGCCGGTTTAAGCACGGCGGCGGGCAAGCCGGTCGCCTCCGGTTGCGATGTGACGCCCAAGGGCTTGCGCAACGCCGATGCGTTGGCGTTGCTGGCGGAGTGCTCGGTGCCTTTGACTTATGCACAGGTCAACCCTGTGGCGTTTGAGCCGCCGATCGCACCGCATCTGGCAGCGCGGGAGGCTGGCGTGGCATTGACGGTGCAATCACTGTTGACGCCCATGCAGGAAATTCTCGATATGCAAGCGGATTTCACCTTGATCGAAGGTGCGGGGGGCTGGCGAGTGCCTTTGGCGGATCAGGACAATCTGTCGGACCTGGCGATGGCGCTGGATCTGCCGGTGATCCTGGTGGTGGGGGTGCGCCTGGGTTGCATCAACCATGCGCTGCTGACGGCCGAGGCGATTGCTCAGGACGGTTTGCAGTTGGCGGGGTGGGTGGCCAATATCATCGATCCGAAGACTTCGCGTCTGGAAGAAAACCTTGCGACACTCGCTGAGCGGATCCCGGCACCGTGCTTGGGGCGTGTGCCGAAACTCAAGTTGGTGACGGCTGAAGCGGTGGCGGAGCATCTGCAACTGGATCTACTGGACTGAGTTTTCTGGCGGGGGTTTTAACTATGACGAGGCACTGTGCCATTAGTGTTTTTGTCGGGCCTTTTGTCAGTGGGTCTGCTTCAATGGCCGCTGTTGATCCTTTGTAGGACGAGTTCTCCCATGGAAATCTCAGGAAACACCGCTTTTTATGCCGGTCTGAGCACTATTCAGACAGGGCAGAACCGTGTCGATCAGGCCTCTGGCCAGATCGCCAACACGACGATCGAGCGTTCGGTGACCAGCCAGTCTTCCGAGGCTCAGGTTGATCGTCTGCGCTCGGTAGATCGCAGTCAGCAGTCGGACCTGGCCAGCAATATGGTCGAGATGGCTCAGGGCAAGCTGCAGGTTGAACTGGGTGCCAAAGTCGCCAAGGCATCCGATGAAGTGCTCGGCACGCTGATTGATACCTTCGCCTGATCCCTAGCTGAATCCGTTCCCTCAACGCCGCGACTATTCGCGGCGTTTTTCTGCGTGAATCCTTCTCCCTCAACTAGTCTTTCCTCCACAGCGTATTGCTCAGGCGACGGTGTTGCGTTGCTGTGGGTCTGGCATTTGCGTCGCGTGATGACGAACGGCAAAAGATCGGCGCTTGACAAGATTTAGGCGTAAACGTATGTTTCAAACAACTGTTTGACCGCCACAACAAATCAACGCGGTCGTTCATTCCCGGTTACATCAGCAGAGGTTAATCGCTATGCCTGACTACAAGGCCCCCTTGCGTGATATTCGCTTCGTTCGTGACGAACTGCTCGGCTACGAAGCGCACTATCAGAGCCTTCCGGCTTGCCAGGACGCAACTCCAGACATGGTTGACGCCATTCTTGAAGAAGGCGCCAAGTTTTGTGAGCAGGTGCTGGCTCCGCTGAACCGCGTGGGTGACACCGAAGGCTGCACCTGGAGCGAGTCCGGCGTTAAAACCCCGACCGGTTTCAAAGAAGCCTACAAACAATTCGTCGAAGGCGGCTGGCCAAGCCTGGCCCATGACGTAGAGCACGGCGGCCAAGGTCTGCCGGAATCTCTGGGGCTGGCTGTCAGCGAAATGGTTGGCGAAGCCAACTGGTCGTGGGGCATGTACCCAGGCCTGTCCCATGGCGCGATGAACACCATTTCCGAGCACGGCACGCCTGAGCAGCAAGAGGCTTACCTGACCAAGCTGGTTTCCGGCGAATGGACCGGCACCATGTGCCTGACCGAACCGCATTGCGGCACCGACCTGGGCATGCTGCGCACCAAGGCTGAACCTCAGGCCGACGGTTCCTACAAAGTCTCTGGCACCAAGATCTTCATCTCGGCCGGTGAACACGACATGGCCGACAACATCGTCCACATCGTGCTGGCACGTCTGCCGGATGCACCGGCTGGCACCAAAGGCATTTCGCTGTTCATCGTTCCCAAGTTCATGCCGAACGAAGACGGTTCGGTCGGCGCACGCAACGCTGTGACCTGTGGTTCCCTGGAACACAAGATGGGCATCCACGGTAACGCCACCTGCGTGATGAACTTCGACGCGGCCACCGGTTTCCTGATCGGCCCGGCGAACAAAGGCCTGAACTGCATGTTCACCTTCATGAACACCGCACGTCTGGGCACCGCGTTGCAAGGTCTGGCTCACGCCGAAATCGGCTTCCAGGGTGGTCTGAAATACGCTCGCGATCGTCTGCAAATGCGCTCCCTGACTGGCCCGAAAGCGCCGGAAAAAGCCGCTGACCCGATCATCGTTCACCCTGACGTACGTCGCATGCTGTTGACCATGAAGGCGTTCGCCGAAGGCAACCGTGCGATGGTTTACTTCACTGCCAAACAAGTCGACATCGTCAAATACGGCGTGGACGAAGAAGAGAAAAAGAAAGCCGACGCATTGCTGGCGTTCATGACGCCGATCGCCAAAGCCTTCATGACTGAAGTCGGCTTCGAATCCGCCAACCACGGCGTGCAAATCTATGGCGGCCACGGCTTCATCGCCGAGTGGGGCATGGAGCAGAACGTTCGCGACAGCCGTATTTCGATGCTGTACGAAGGCACCACCGGCATCCAGGCACTTGATCTGCTGGGCCGTAAAGTGCTGATGACTCAAGGCGAGGCTTTGAAAAGCTTCACCAAGATCGTCCACAAGTTCTGCCAGACCAACGAAGGCAACGAAGCGGTTAAAGAGTTCGTCGAGCCATTGGCTGCGCTGAACAAAGAGTGGGGCGAGCTGACCATGAAGGTCGGTATGGCGGCCATGAAGGATCGCGAAGAAGTCGGCGCGGCGTCGGTGGATTACCTGATGTACTCCGGTTACGCCTGCCTGGCTTACTTCTGGGCTGACATGGCGCGTCTGGCTGCCGAAAAACTGGCTGCCGGCACCACCGAAGAAGCGTTCTACACCGCCAAGCTGCAGACTGCGCGCTTCTACTTCCAGCGGATCCTGCCGCGTACTCGCACTCATGTGGTCACCATGCTGTCGGGCGCCAACAACCTGATGGACATGAAAGAAGAGAACTTCGCGCTGGGCTACTAAGCCTTAACGCAGTCCTTCGAAAAAAAACCGCCGCTCCTTCGGGAACGGCGGTTTTTTTTTTGCTCCATCCTGACTCGTCAGACCTTACTCACCATGGGGTTGGGTCGAGAGGACCGACCCCAGTCGGGGTGCTCACGCCTTCTCCGTTACGCAGGAACGGCAGGTGCCAGAAATCGTTCGGCACGACTGGATCGCCGGGTTTGACGCCTTCCGGAAAGATGAACTCAAACACTGGCGCCACATACTGTCCCGCTATCAGACCATTAGCCACCGTTAGCCTGCTGGCGTTTTGAATGCAACTGTCCACGGCGGTCTGCGAAGCGGTCATCTGTGGAGCGCAAAGTGAGCGCGCAACAACACGCAACGTACGCGTCGGCTGGCTGAGAAGCCCAGTCGGTGCCTTGGTCGCGCGAACCCTCGCACGTTGTGGCTGAGGACCAGTGTTCTGGGTTGTGATGCCACCCGAGACACCAAGACAACTCGTTGCAAGGGACTGTGCAGGGTTGCATTCGCCCGTCATCTCATAGGGTGTAACCCAGCGATTGGTTTGTACACCCGTCGAAGGATTGACATCTATCAAATAAATGTCGACCGGTGTCTTGACGTCGGTTGTCGATGCTTCAAGGAAAATCCGGTCTTGCGTCTCCTGCGCTACACCGTTGATGGCCGTTGCCGCCGGGTCGGCGGTACCGATGCCAAATTCCCCGATAGCCAGGTAGCTGGGCTGCGAACCCGGCTGAGTGTAGATCCCGATGTTTGCCTCAATCGTGTGTGCAGAGATGTAGTCCGGGGTGCCCGCTGTTGTCGATTTGAACAGTGTGCCAGCGTAGCTGATGAAGTCGCCGACTTCGAACGGTGCCTGTTGCGTCGGGTCGGGGTCCGCTGCCGTGCGTGCAGCATCGCTGAATCTCTTCATGACGAACTGGCTGCAATAGACCTGACCCAGAGCCGGAGGGGAAAGCTCTCCGCTGGCCGGAGGTGTTACGCCGGCCTGGTTGAAGTTCCGGCAGTTGTTGGTGGTGGTTGGGGTCACCACTTTTGGCCGGTTTTTCTGTGGGCAGAGTGCATCGTCCCCGGATACCGTGCGTGGCACGCACATCGGGTAGCCGGTGGCGGCGTGAATAGTTGGGTTGGCGTCATCAACGGAGAAGCGAGGGTCGGGGCTTTGGGGGCGGCCAAAGCGTCCGCTTGGATCATTGATCTGAATGATCGTCGGTTGCAGGGGATTACCGCTGTCCACTTCGATGTTGCCGTTGGTGTAGTCGATCCGGGTGATGTAGCCGCTACCAGCATTGGCGGATTGCTGGGATACAAAGATCAGCCCGGCAATTTGCTTGTTGGAGACGGTATTGCCAACCACGTGGATCTCGAACGAGGGATATGAAGTCGGTCCTTTATTGAGCGCCAGTGTCCCGCCCCTGACAAAATCAGCCCAGGTCAGGGTATTGGCCGGCATCTGGAGAACCGTATTACAAGGGACTGTAATCGTCATGCCGTTCAGTTGGACTGTCCCCCCAAAGCGACTGGGGTCACTGGTGTTCGGGCAGCTTGCATTAGTAGGGTCCAGGGTCATGTTCTGGATAAAGCCTGTCACGTCGAAGCCATGAATCGCATCCGGGTTCGTGAATACCGGATTGGGCAGGGTGGGTGTCGTGAATGGCGAGGGTGCGCCCTTGACGGGCTTGGCAGTCCCGCCTTGGGCAAATGCATGACCCGCCACTCCAACGGCCAGTGCGCAGGCGACGGCACCGGCAAGCAGTGCGTGGCGACCGAAGACGCCGTTGAATCGCTTGAGGAGTGGCGGTGTGGCGAGCGTTTTCGCGTGTACGGATAAGCTCATGGTTTTCTCCAAAATCTTGCAGGACCAGTTGCCGGCCAATCGACTCTCATACCTGCTGATGCGCTGAATCCCGCGCAAAAGAGACGCAAAGGCGTGAGCGTCGAATTGGGGCTCGATCCGGAGGGAAAAGTGGCTGTGACGTTGTACGGTCGGTACAGGATCGACACTCACCCTTCAGATGCTTTCAACCTGCGTTGTGTTGGCCGGTTCTGGACACAATCGCGAGAGACATTTCCCGAGCCTGAAACGTCCAAAGCAGTTGTCGTGCCGGATTGGCACAGTCAGTCGCTAGCCCGCAGAAATGTGGGCTTCGCTGTCGTTGATGGCGCCAAACTCAACTCTGGCGAGCTCATATGCACCAATGTAGGGGGGGATATATCCCCATATTTGTGAGTTTGGCGAAAAGTTGAAGACAGGGTAGTTGCCTAGTGTGCCATGACCTCAATAACGGCATGCGCAATATGGATCTTCAATTGTTAGAGAAGTGAAGGATGGCCGGCGTGCGTCGAGGTTGTTAACCATTATTTTTGTCGCTCCGATATTAACTAAAGGCAAAAGCTTGTGCAGGTGCGAGCTGCACACGAATTTAGTTTTTGCAATTAGTGAGATGTCCTCCCGCTGTCTATTCGGATTTATCAAGCGGCATTTAAAATACCTGCTGCCACTGTATGTCATGAACTAGCAATTACTCTGCCAGCCTTTTTATTGCCTATGTAAAAGATAATGAATCCCTTTAAATACAGGTGTGTGGTGGTTTTTTTTGAACGGTGTGCAGACCTTGTTGGGGAATGACACCCAGTAGTGGGGGGGTAAGTGCACCGAAGTTGAGGATTACGTGTAGTTGCTACTGCTCATGTCTGAGCACGATAAAAAAATATTGTATTTTGGCTGTTGAGATTTTTTGTTACAGCTAGAGTTGAGTTAAGCGCCCCCGTAGCGCGACAAATTATCGTTTCAATAAAGCCTGAGCCAAGAGAGTACTTTGCCAGTTCGGCTTCGCCGCGTCCTACCCAACTTCGAGTTGGTGTAATGGCTCGTGCGAGCAGCACGATTCATGGCCGTTAGTTCATCTCGTAACAGGAAAATCCCGGAGCCCGGCTACTCCGTACTGAATCGAGAATGTCATCATGGTGAAGCCCTTGAGCATCCTTCGTACTTCCCGCTTGGCCTGCGCGATCGCGGGCAACCTGATCGCAGTCAGTCTGGCTTGCAACAGCGCTCTTGCCGCTACCGCGCCAGAGATTGTCGCGCCCGCGCCGGATGTGCCCAGCCTGCAGTCGCTGCATGGGATGACACCGCCCGACCCCTCGGGAACAGAGGGCGGGCGCAAAGTCGACCTGATGTCCGACTATGTGCTCAATCGTTCGGCGGCGATTCTATTGGGTAAGGCGCTTTTCTGGGACATGGAGATCGGTAGCGACGGCTCGACGGCGTGTGCGTCCTGCCACTTTCACGCAGGGGTCGATCACCGGATCACCAACCAGATCAACCCGGGCCAGGCCAGCACCCATGCAAACGTTGCGTCGATCTTCAACAAGCCGTTCGTAGCCGCCGATATTCCAGGCGACGTCTCTTCCTACGCGACCCTGTCCGCAGGCAAGGGCGGGCCGAACTACACGCTCAAGAAAACCGACTTCCCGACCCACGTGCTGGCCGATCCGCTGGATCGCAATTCGCCGATTGTCTACTCGACCGACGATGTGATTGGCTCGCAAGGGGTGTTCGACGCCAACTTCGTCAAACCCAGACAAGCGCGTTTCGACAAGTGCATTCAGCAACCGGACGGTATCTTCCAGGTGGGGGGCATCAACGTGCGGCGCAGCACGGGACGCAATGCTCCGACGGTGATCAATGCCGCGTTCAACGTTCGCAACTTCTGGGACGGTCGGGCCAATAACGTGTTCAACGGCTTCTCGCCGTTCGGTAATCGCGACCCTGACGCCGGGATTTTCGTCACCAGCGACCGCAGCGGGGTGGCGACCAAGGTGCGGCTGGCACTCAACGATGCGTCTGCCGCCTCGCAGGCCGTGGGCCCCCCCGGCAGTCCGGTTGAAATGTCCTGCGGCGGTCGCACCTTCGCGGACATTGGACGGCGCATGCTCGATACGCTGATGCTTAAACAGCAGAGGATTTCATCCACCGATTCGGTGCTCGGCCCCGTTTCCGGTGCCCGCCGGCCCACCTACAGGGAATTGATCAAGGCGGCTTTTTATCCTCGACTTTGGAACGCCACCAAGCAGGTTTCACTCGGCGACGCTCCTTATACCCAGATGGAAGCCAACTTCCCGCTGTTCTTCGGGCTGGCGATTCAGATGTACGAAGCCACCCTGATTTCCGACCAGGCACCGCTGGATGCCTACCTGCAGGGTAATCAACAGGCAATGAATGCCCAGCAAGTCCAGGGGATGAATCTGTTCCTCGGCAAAGGCAAGTGCATCAGTTGTCACGGCGGCGCGGAACTGACCAACGCCGCCAGCCGGTTGCTGTTCCATCCCCGTGAGCGGATCGAACGTATGGTGATGGCTGACAACCTGATCGCGCTGTACGACAACGGCTTCTACAACACCGGTGTGCGCCCGACGTCAGAGGACCTGGCACTCGGCGGATCGGACGCGTGGGGCAACCCGCTGTCGTTCACTCGTGAATACAACACCCAACTGCAGGGCAAGAGTGTGCCGGATCCGCTGGACGTTGATGTCTGCACCTTTGAAGCGCTGCTGAGTGCGGGAATACCCTGCGACCCGACGCTCAAGCCCAATGTGGGCTTCCACGATGCGGTTGATGGTGCATTCAAAACCCCGACGTTGCGCAATATCGCGTTGACCGGGCCTTATTTCCACAATGGCAGCCGCGCGACGCTCAAGCAGGTCATGGAGTTCTACAACCGGGGCGGCGACCGGCGTGGCTCGGAGGCGAACAACACCAGCGGCTTCGATCATCCGAGTGTGAACCAGCACAACACCTCCAACCTTGATCCGGACATGACCGCGCTGAACCTGACTCCCGATGAAGTGGATGCGCTGGTCAAGTTCATGGAGGTCGGGTTGACCGATCCGCGAGTCGCCTGGGAGCGGGCGCCATTCGATCATCCATCGCTGGTCGTTCCACAAGGCGAGGTGGGTGACGAAAACTCCGTGACGATACGGCCAGTCAGTCCGAAGATAACCACCCGACAGGCGATGGATGCGCTAATAAAGCTCAAACCCGTAGGTGCAGAAGGTCGCAAAGTTGAAGAGGGGCCATTGCAGCCGTTCTACAACGACCTTTGATGGGATGACTCTACCTGCGTTACTGGCCGCTCTGCTTGTGGCCAGTAACGCACCTTCTAAAAAAAGCTTGGCAAATCACTCAGTAAGTCAACGGTTCTGCCGTTACAGTAGGTGGGCACAATGCCATCTATTGATATGACGGGTCGGAGCTTTACCCTTGCCGCGTTCTTCCGCTGTACGTTTCAGCCATTTCCTGCCGTCATTGCTGCTTTTGCTCGCGGGGCTGGCGGCTGCGTACGTGAAGGATCTGAACGTCTTTTTCACCTCGCTGTTCAACGTACTGCCAACCTTGGTGCTGTTGCTCGGCGGTGCGTACTGCGCGGTTTACCGACGTCAGCGTGAGCTGTTTCTGATGGTCACGGTGTACATCGCCTACTTCCTGCTCGACACCCAGACCGACTATTACCGCGACAACGGCAAGGTTCGTGAAGACGCCGCGGTGGTTTTCCATCTGTGCTGCCTGTTGCTGCCGTTGCTCTATGGTTTGTTCGCCGGCTGGCAGGAGCGCACCCACCTGTTCCAGGACATGGTGGCGCGCTTCGCTGTGTTGCTGGCTTTCGGTAGCGTGGCGTTGGGGCTGGAACAAAGTTACCCACAGGCGCTGTTGATGTGGTTGTCGGAGATCCGCTGGCCAGCGTTGCATGGCGCGTGGATGAGCCTGATCCAGTTGTCTTATCCTGTGTTCATCGCCTCGTTTGTATTACTGGCCTGGCAATACTGGCGCAACCCGAGACCCTTGCATGCTGCCCAATTGGTGGGTCTGCTCGGGTTGTTCTGGATGTTGCCGAAAACCTTCATCCTGCCGTTCACCTTGAACATCATGTGCAGTCAGGTGATGTTGATGATTGCCGCAGCGGTCGCCCATGAGGCCTACCAAATGGCCTTCCGCGACGAGCTTACCGGCCTGCCGGGCCGGCGTGCCTTGAACGAGCGGATGCAGCGGTTGGGGCGCAATTACGTGCTGGCGATGAGCGACGTCGATCACTTCAAGAAATTCAATGACACCCACGGTCACGATGTCGGCGACCAAGTGCTGCGACTGGTCGCCAGCAAGCTGTCGAAAATCGGCGGAGGCGGTAGGGCGTATCGCTACGGCGGAGAGGAGTTTGCGTTGGTGTTCGCGGGCAAGACCCTCGAAGAGTGCATGCCGCACCTTGAAGTCATCCGCGAGTCCATCGCCACCTACAACATTCAGCTGCGCAATCAGGACAGCCGTCCTCAGGACGACCAGCAAGGTCGGCAACGTCGCGCAGGCTCGGGCGCCTCCAGTGTGTCGGTCACCGTCAGTATCGGCGTGGCCGAACGATTGGAGCAGCGCACCCCCGAGAAAGTGCTCAAGTCCGCTGACGAGGCGCTCTACAGTGCCAAGGGGGCAGGGCGAAACTGT
Organism: Pseudomonas sp. ANT_J28; assembly: GCF_008370005.1. Lineage (NCBI taxonomy): Bacteria > Pseudomonadati > Pseudomonadota > Gammaproteobacteria > Pseudomonadales > Pseudomonadaceae > Pseudomonas > Pseudomonas sp. ANT_J28. The sequence goes on along the minus strand of NZ_VOBM01000017.1, from coordinate 76,259 downwards.
GTGGTGGCGTTTGGTCAGACCCGTCGTGGCGCGGTGCGCATGGACGCCGCCAATGATTGAGTGATGATGGCGCATTCAGCGTCTGGACTGTGATTGTGAGGCCGGGTGTGCGGCAGTAGGTTTGGGGAATCTGCTGCCGGAGAAATGACCATGCCTGAGTACAAAGCTCCCCTGCGCGACATGCGCTTTCTGATCGACCACGTCTTCGATTTTCACAGCAACTACGCCGCGCTGGGCGCCACCGATGCCAGCCCGGACATGGTCAATGCGATCCTCGAAGAAGGTGCGAAATTCTGTGAGAACGTTCTCGCACCGCTGAACCGCAGCGGTGATGAAGAAGGCTGCCATTTCGACAATGGTGTGGTGACTACGCCTACAGGCTTCAAGCAGGCCTTCGCACAATACGTTGAAGGTGGCTGGCACGGTCTGGCGGCTGATCCGGTTTACGGTGGCCAGGGTTTGCCGAGCTCACTGGGGCTGGTCATCAGCGAAATGGTCGGCTCCAGCAACACCTCTTGGGGCATGTACCCTGGTCTGACTCACGGCGCGATGTCGGCGATCCACGCCCATGGCACGGAAGAACAGAAACAGACTTACCTGAGCAAGCTCACCTCCGGCCAATGGACCGGCACCATGTGCCTGACCGAAGCAAATTGCGGCACTGACCTGGGCATCATCAAAACCCGCGCCTTGCCTGCGGCTGACGGCAGCTATGCAATCTCCGGCAGCAAGATCTTCATCTCTGCCGGCGAGCACGACATGAGTGAAAACATCATTCACCTGGTGCTGGCGAAACTGCCGGACGCTCCGGCCGGCACCAAGGGCATTTCGCTGTTTATCGTTCCTAAATTCCTACCCAATGACGAGGGTGAGGCGGGCGAACGTAATGGTGTTTCCTGTGGCTCGATCGAACACAAAATGGGCATCAAGGCCTCGGCCACCTGCGTGCTGAACTTCGACGACGCCAAGGGCTTCTTGATCGGTGAGCCGAACAAGGGCCTGAACTGCATGTTCACCATGATGAACCATGCTCGGCTGGGCACCGGCATGCAGGGTTTGTGTCTGGGGGAGGCGAGCTTTCAAGGCGCGATCAAGTACGCCAATGATCGACTGCAAATGCGCGCGCTGACCGGCCCGAAAGCACCGGAAAAAGCCGCCGATCCGATCATTGTTCATCCTGACGTGCGCAGGATGTTGCTGACCATGAAGGCGTTCAACGAAGGCAATCGGGCGCTGACTTATTTCACTGCGCAGTTGCTGGACGTGGCGCATTTGAGCCCGGATGAAACGGCGCGCCAGGAAGCCGAAGACCTGCTGGCGTTCCTCACGCCGATCTGCAAAGCCTTCATGACCGATACCGGACTGGAAGTGACCAACCACGGCATGCAGGTGTTCGGTGGTCACGGTTTCATCCGCGAGTGGGGCATGGAGCAGTTGGTTCGTGACTGCCGGATCGCACCGATCTACGAAGGCACCAACGGCATTCAGGCGCTGGACTTGCTTGGAAGAAAAGTCCTCGGCAGCCAGGGGAAATTGCTGCGCGGGTTCACCAAAATCGTTCACAAATTCTGTGCGGCAAACGCCGGACATCCGCAACTCGCCAGCTACGTGGCGCAGCTCAACGACCTGAATCAGCAGTGGGGAGAGGTGACCGCCAAGGTCGGCATGGCCGCGATGAAAAACCCGGATGAAGTCGGCGCGGCTTCGGTGGATTACCTGATGTACAGCGGTTACATCATCCTCGGCTATCTGTGGCTGCGCATGGCGCTGGTCGCTCAGGCGCAGCTCGATTCGGGCAGCGGCGAGGCCGATTACTGCCAGGCAAAACTGGCGACCAGCGAGTTTTACTTCAAGCGTTTACTGCCACGCACCGCGGCTCATCGGGCGGCCATCGAGGCGGGCAGCGATTGCTTGATGAAGCTGCCTGCGGAGTTATTCGGACTATAGTTTTCCAAGTCGACGTAAAAGAGCCCGCCTGGTTGCGGGCTTCTTTAATGGTTCGTTGTTCGGTGACTAAAAATAACAAAATGGTCATGAGCTGACCCTATGTGTCGTAAAAGTTGTTGGGTTACACTCGAACCCAACGAAAGACCACTCCTACGAATCACCTGTTTAGATCTTGCGAGGTTTGCCATGGCTGACTACAAAGCGCCCCTGCGCGATATGCGCTTCGTCCTCAATGAAGTTTTCGAGGTCGCCAAACTATGGGCCGAGCTGCCAGCGCTGGCCGAGACTGTCGATGCTGAAACGGTCGAAGCCATTCTTGAAGAAGCCGGCAAGGTCACCAGCAAAAGCATCGCGCCCCTGAGCCGTGCGGCTGACGAAGAAGGTTGCCATTGGGCGGACGGTGCCGTCACCACGCCGGCAGGTTTCCCACAGGCTTATCAGACTTACGCTGAAGGCGGTTGGGTCGGTGTCGGTGGCGATCCGACCTACGGCGGCATGGGCATGCCCAAGGCTGTTTCGGCGCAAGTCGAAGAAATGGTCAACTCCGCCAGCTTGTCGTTCGGTCTGTACCCGATGCTGACCGCCGGCGCCTGCCTGTCGATCAACGCCCACGCCAGTGAAGAACTGAAAGCGGCGTACCTGCCGAACATGTACGCCGGCGTCTGGGCCGGCTCCATGTGCCTGACCGAGCCACACGCCGGTACTGACCTGGGGATCATCCGCACCAAGGCTGACCCTCAGGCCGATGGTTCCTACAAAGTCAGCGGTACCAAGATTTTCATCACCGGCGGTGAGCACGACCTGACCGAGAACATCATCCACCTGGTGCTGGCCAAGCTGCCGGACGCACCGGCGGGGCCGAAAGGCATTTCTCTGTTCCTGGTGCCGAAGTTCATGGTCAATGCCGATGGCAGCCTGGGCGCCCGTAATCCAGCGAACTGCGGTTCGATCGAACACAAAATGGGCATCCAGGCCTCCGCTACCTGTGTGATGAACTTCGACGAAGCGGTCGGTTACCTGGTCGGCGAGCCGAACAAAGGCCTGGCCGCGATGTTCACGATGATGAACTACGAACGTCTGGGTGTTGGCATCCAGGGCCTCGCCACCGGCGAGCGCTCGTATCAGAACGCCGTCGAGTACGCCCGCGACCGTCTGCAAAGCCGTTCGCCGACCGGCGCGCAAAACAAGGACAAGGTCGCTGACCCGATCATCGTCCACCCGGACGTGCGTCGCATGTTGCTGACCATGAAAGCGTCGAACGAAGGCGGTCGTGCCTTTTCGACTTACGTGGCCATGCAGCTGGACACCGCCAAGTTCAGCGAAGACGCCACGACCCGCAAGCGCGCGGAAGACTTGGTGGCCTTGCTGACCCCAGTGGCCAAGGCGTTCCTCACTGACCTCGGGTTGGAAACCACCATTCACGGGCAGCAGGTTTTCGGCGGCCATGGTTACATCCGTGAGTGGGGCCAGGAGCAACTGGTGCGCGACGTGCGCATCACCCAGATCTACGAAGGCACCAACGGCATTCAGGCGCTGGACCTGGTAGGACGCAAGATCGTCGGCACCGGCGGGGCGTTCTACAACCTGTTTGCCGACGAGATCCGTCATTTCACCGCGACCGCCAGCGCTGATCTGGTGGAGTTCACCAAACCGCTGAACGATGCGGTGACCACCCTCGACGAACTGACCGCCTGGTTGCTGGATCGGGCGAGGAGCAACCCGAACGAAATAGGCGCCGCCTCGGTCGAGTATCTGCAAGCATTCGGTTACACGGCTTATGCGTACATGTGGGCACTGATGGCCAAGGCCGCTTTTGGCAAAGAAGCGCAGGACGATTTCTACGCGAGCAAGTTGGGCACGGCGCGCTTCTATTTCGCACGTCTGCTGCCGCGCATTCACTCGTTGAGCGCGTCGGTGAAGGCCGGTAGCGAGTCACTGTTCCTGCTGGACGCAGGACAGTTCTGACAATGTAACGTCATGTAAGCATTCTCTTACATGACGTACTGCTCTTCTCCCATAGATGAAGATTGGATCCACAGCTAATCTACTTCACATGGACGTCGCGCAGGAAGCGCAAAGCAACAACACGGACACGTAGGATTCTGCCAGGACGGCGGAGTGAAATGGATGTCAGGGAAACAGTCTGCAAAGCCCCGCTTCGGCGGGGTTTTCTTTTGCCTGCAGAAAAGTGCTCAGCTCATCTCATCCAGTGTTGCCGGGCTGCAATGCACTGATGACGGCGGCCGGTCTTGCCGTCCTCGACAGCGTTCAGGACAAGGGGTTTATCAATCATGTCGGGGAAATCGGTCAGCACCTGAGCGAAGGTCTGCAGCGTTTATCCCATCGCTATGGTCACGGCGAGTTGCACGGGCAAGGACTGTTCTGGGTCTTACCTTGTCCGACGAATCGGCTGACGCCGCCGTCAAAGCGGCATTGTAGGAAGGCTTGCTGCTCAACGCGCAAAGCCAAAATCGACGAAATGCTCCTGTGCCTGACCCGCGCCTTCTCCCGTGGGCGCACTGCGTAACTGCAGTGCTGCAAAGGGATTGCCTTGATCAGACCCGCCCTGCACGAATTCCCGAACCGTCTCGCGGTATAACGCATCTCCCCATGCCTGATTCTGTTGGCGTGGGGCGATTTTTTGCCTGTGGATTTCGCCAGGAAGGTTTCACTCTCGGACGTGATGGCACTGAACCCTGACGAACGGCAAAGGTCGATTAGCTGTAGGCTCGCACGAGCCAACTTTAATCAGGAGCTGACCCCATGGACTTTATTCGCATCATCATCGCCATTCTGTTGCCGCCACTGGGTGTGTTTCTGCAAGTCGGTTTCGCCGGGGCGTTCTGGCTGAATATTCTGCTGACGCTGTGCGGTTACATCCCCGGGATCGTGCATGCGGTGTACATCATCGCCAAACGCTGAGTTTCGCGGCGTCAGATAGACTCCATTCGCGGGCAAGGCTTGCCTGCGAATGGAACGCTGCGATCTCACTCCGCCAATGCCATCACCCTTCGATAAAACAACCACTCCTGCTCCAGCGCATGGGCCTGATTGCCGGCCTTGCGAAAGCCATGGCGTTCGTCAGCGTAGTAATGCGCTTCAACCAGAATGCCGTTGTCCTGCAACGCCGTGACCATGTCGCGGGTCTGTTGCGGAATCACCACAGCGTCCAGTTCACCCTGAAAGAAAATCACCGGAACACTAATGTTGCCCGCATGCAGCAACGGCGTTCGTGCAGCGTAGCGTTCGGCATCCTGCACCGGGTCGCCGATCAGCCAATCCAGATAATCGCCTTCGAACTTGTGAGTCGTCCGGCCCAGCGCCACCGGATCACTGACGCCATACAGGCTGGCGCCCGCGCGGAAGACGTTGTGGTAGGCCAATGCGCAAAGGGTGGTGTAACCACCGGCACTGCCACCGCGAATAAACGCCTGGTTGCCGTCGATCAGTCCGCGATCGGCAAGATGAGCGACGACGGCGCAGGCGTCCTCCACATCCACTTCGCCCCAGCTCAAATGCAGCGCTTGTCGATAAGCCCGGCCATAGCCACTGCTGCCGCGGTAGTTGAGGTCGGCCACGGCGAAGCCGCGTTGCGCCCAGTACTGGATACGCGGATCGAGCATGGGGTAGCAGGCCGAAGTCGGGCCGCCGTGGATGAACACCACCAGAGGCGGTTTCGCGTCACTGGTCATTGCGGGATAGAAGAAGCCGTGTGCCTCGCCCGAACCACTCGGGTAGCGCAGGGTTTGCGGGACGCTGATTTGCTCGGCAGGCAACGGTGCAATGCCGCCAGCCAGTGTTTTGACCTGTCGGGTCTGGCGGTCGATGGCAATGACTGACGACGAACTGACTGGGGATGCGGCGATGCAGTAAATGAACTGCTCATCCAGTGCGAGAGAGCGGAAGCGGCTGTAATCGCCCGTGAAATCTTCACAGGCGTCACCACAAAGACCCAGTTTGCCAAACCCGTCTTCAGTCCAGCTCGCCAGATAGCTGCCTTCGCTCAGTGGCAACCAAGTGCTGCCACCCAGCTGCCACGGTGCTGGCCCATGATCCGCTGCGGCACTCGGCAGCGGGCTCAAACCGTCTGCCGATTCCACCCAAGGCCGCCAGTAGCCACCGCGATCAGTCAGACAAAACAGGCGGCCGCTGGTATCGAACCTCGGTTGTTGCAGCGATTCCTCAGCGTCTTCGCCCGCCACGCAACGCGGCAGAGCAAAGCGGCCGTCGTTCTGGCGTTCGGCAACCATCAGGCGAGTCGCGGTCCATGGTTGATCCGGACGGCTCCACTCGATCCACGCCAATCGTTGCGCGTCGGGACTTAATGTCGGCGCGGCATAGAAGTCGGCGCCTTCGGCCAGCAGATGACGTACTCCGTCAGCCACATCGATAGCCACCAGACGATGCCGATCGCGGTTTTCTTCAACCGCCAATACCTGCCCGTTAGCGAATTGCAGATCGCCGTATCGGCATTCGCCTGAGCTCAGCAACTCAGGTGTCTCGCCGGCCAGCGACTGTCGATACAGTTGTTGGTCCGCCTCGTTGACGAACACTATCCCGTCATCGGTCAGACAGAACGCGCCGCCGCCGTATTCGTACACCCGACTGCGCACACTGAAGCCCGCTGGCGTCAGGCAATGCGCCTGGCCGCCTCGCCAATGCCAGATCCGACAAGCGGCGTCCTCGGGGCGGTACTCGTTCCAGAACAAGCCATGTGGGCCGAACTGCAACTCGGCGAAGTCGATGCCGGCCGCGACGGCACTGGCAGCGCTGAAGGGTTCAGCTTTTAGCGATGAGTCGTGAATTTCGTTCATTGCGAAAGGCCAGTTGTTCGATGGTCTGGGGCGCGTGCTCGGCTTCTTCGCGAGCCTTGAGGATCACGCCGTGATGTTCCGACTTGCTGCACACCGGGTCGGCGTTGCTCGCGTCCCCCGTGAGCATGAATGCCTGGCAGCGACAGCCGCCGAAGTCTTTTTCTTTCTCGTCGCAGGAACGGCACGGCTCGGGCATCCAGTCGTAACCGCGGAAGCGGTTGAAGCCGAACGAGTCGTACCAGATGTGCTGCATGGTGTGGTCGCGTACGTTGGGAAACTGTACCGGCATCTGTCGGGCGCCGTGACAGGGCAGGGCGGTTCCGTCCGGCGTGACCGTCAGAAAGATGCTGCCCCAGCCGTTCATGCAGGCTTTCGGGCGCTCTTCGTAATAGTCAGGGGTGACGAAAATCAGCTTGCACGGATGCCCTTCGGCTTCCAGTTTGGCGCGGTATTCGTTGGTGATGCGTTCGGCGCGGACCAGTTGTTCCTTGGTCGGTAACAGACCGACCCGATTGAGCTGCGCCCAACCGTAGAACTGGCACGTGGCGAGTTCCACAAAGTCCGCCTCAAGAGCAATGCACAGCTCGATGATCCGGTCGATCTTGTCGATGTTGTGCCGATGGGTCACGAAGTTCAGCACCATCGGATAACCGTGGGCTTTTACTGCACGAGCCATTTCCAGCTTCTGGGCGAAGGCCTTTTTCGAGCCGGCCAGCAAGTTGTTCACCTGCTCGTCGCTGGCCTGAAAGCTGATCTGGATATGGTCCAGGCCAGCCTTCTTGAAGTCGCTGATTTTCTGCTCGGTCAGGCCAATGCCCGAGGTGATCAGGTTGGTGTAGAAACCCAACTTGCGCGCCTCGGCAATCAGCTCCGCGAGGTCCTGGCGCACCAGCGGTTCACCGCCGGAAAAGCCCAACTGCGCCGCGCCCATTTCCCGCGCTTCGCGGAACACTTTGATCCACTGTTCGGTGCTCAGTTCTTTGCCTTGCTCGGCGAAGTCCAGCGGATTGGAACAATACGGGCATTGCAGCGGGCAGCGATAGGTCAGCTCGGCCAGCAGCCACAGCGGCAGGCCGATTTCCGGTTGGGGCGGTAACTTGTCTGACGCGCAATCAGGCAAGTTCGATCCAGTGCTGAGCACGGGCGACCTCCATGAATTGCTCGATGTCGTCACCGAGCTCGGGCACGCCGGGGAACTGCGCGTCCAGTTCGGCGATGATCGCCGCGACGTCACGTTCGCCGTCGATCAAACCGCCGATCAGCGCGGCGCTTTCGTTGAGTTTGATCATGCCTTCCGGGTAGAGCAGCACATGACCTTTCTGCGCCGGTTCGTACTGGAAGCGGTAGCCGGTACGCCAGGTCGGGGTCTTGCTGCGATCAAAACTCATAAGGTGATTCCTTTATGCCAGACCCGTTGCTCGGTCACGCTGTGATACGGCGGGCGTTTCAGTTCGTAGGCCATGCTCATGGCATCGAGCATGCTCCAAAGAATGTCCAGTTTGAACTGGAGAATTTCCAGCATGCGCTCTTGGCCGGCCCGCGTCGTGTAGTGCTGCAATGTGATCGCCAAGCCGTGCTCCACGTCGCGGCGCGCCTGACCCAGGCGGGTGCGGAAATACTCATAACCGGCCGGGTCGATCCACGGGTAATGCTGCGGCCAGCTGTCCAGGCGCGACTGGTGGATCTGCGGCGCAAACAGTTCGGTCAGCGAGCTGCTGGCGGCTTCCTGCCAACTGGCCCGGCGGGCGAAGTTGACGTAGGCATCGACGGCAAAACGAACGCCGGGCAGTACCAATTCCTGCGAGCGTAGCTGATCCGGGTCGAGGCCGACGGCCTGGCCCAGGCGCAGCCAGGCTTCGATGCCGCCGTCTTCGCCGGGGGCGCCGTCATGGTCGAGCAAGCGCTGAATCCACTCACGACGAATCTCGCGGTCCGGGCAGTTGGCGAGGATCGCGGCATCCTTGAGCGGGATATTCACCTGATAATAGAAACGGTTGGCGACCCAGCCCTGGATCTGCTCGCGCGTTGCCCGGCCTTCATACATCGCCACGTGGTACGGGTGATGGATGTGGTAATAGGCGCCCTTGGCGCGCAGGGCCGCTTCGAACTCGGCGGGGGACATTGCGGTGTCAGTCATTTCGGTTCTCCGGGTACTGTGGGAACAAATCCCTACAGCACAATACTCATGCCGTCATACGCCACTTCAACATTACGCCGCGCCAGTTCGGCGCGCTCCGGCGAATCCTCATCAAGAATCGGGTTGGTGTTGTTGATGTGGATAAGTACTTTGCGCTGGTTGGGCAGCTGTTCCAGCACTTCCAGCATGCCGCCGGGGCCGTTCTGCGCCAGGTGGCCCATTTCCCGACCGGTGCGGGTGCCGACGCCACGCCGCTGCATTTCGTCGTCATCCCACATCGTGCCGTCCACCAGCAGGCAGTCGCTGCCGGCCATGATCTCCAGCAGCGGGGCGTCGACCTTGCCCAGGCCCGGCGCGTAAAACAGTTTGCCGCCGGTGTTGAGGTCTTCAACGATCAGGCCGATGTTGTCGCCCGGGTGCGGGTCGAAGCGGTGCGGCGAGTATGGCGGTGCGGCGCTGCGCAGCGGCAACGGGGTGAAGCACAGGCTCGGGCAGGCCGGGATGGTGAAGCTGTGGTCGAGCTCGATCTGGTTCCAGGTCAGCCCGCCGTTCCAGTGGGTCAGCATGGTGAACAGCGGGAAACCGGTGCTCAGGTCTTCGTGGACCATGTCGGTGCACCAGACCTGGTGCGGGCAACCTTCGCGCAGGCTGAGCAGGCCAGTGGTGTGGTCGATCTGGCTGTCCATCAGGATGATCGCGTTGATGCCGGTATCGCGCAGGGCGCGGCCCGGTTGCATCGGGGCAAAGCTCTGGAGCTGGGCGCGGATGTCCGGCGATGCGTTGCACAACACCCAGTTCATACCGTTATCGGAAATCGCGATGGACGACTGGGTCCGCGCTTTGGCGTTCAGGCTGCCATCGCGAAAACCGGCGCAGTTCACGCAGTTGCAGTTCCACTGGGGGAAACCACCGCCGGCGGCGGAACCTAGAATCTGGACAAACATGGCCGCTCCATCATTCGAATACTGAAAATAAAAACGCCTCGGCGAGCCGAGGCGTTGCACTGCGCTAGAAAAAGATTAGCGGCTTGCGAAGTACATGGTGACTTCAAAGCCGATACGCAGGTCGGTGTAAGCAGGTTTGGACCAGGACATAGGAACGCTCCTTCAGGTGATGGGACAGTTGAGATCTATACATATAGTCCACCTCCAGCCGGAGATGTTCAGATAGTTAGGTGGCTATGTTACTCAAAATTACAGGGCGATTGGCCGGGAATCTTTGAGAAAGCTAATTGCAGCACCGGTAATGATCATTTTGCCGCTTGCCAAGGCGAGGCTGGGCACGGTCCGCTGGCCAGACAGCGCCAACCGCCTTCGGCCTGATTCAGTCGTTGTGCGGCGGCCAGTAACGTTTCGCGGTCGATCATCAGAATTGCCTGAGGCAGTTGAGTAAGATATTCCGACGAGTGGCCGGCCAGTTTGCCCTGCCAGAGCAGTTCGGCGGCATGCGCATTGGGCAGCGCCGCGCTATCGAATTGATCGGCCAGTGCTAGGCGCTGGTCAATGAAAGTCTCGTCATCGATGTCGTCGATCATCCCGGCCAATCCGCTCAGGAAGTGTTCGATGTGTTCCAGCAGATCCAGAGGAGCGACGCTGGGTGATTGCACGCCAAACAGCAGCCCGGTCTGCCCATGGATCTGACGCAGGGCGCTGAACACCGCATAACCGAGCTGCAGTTCTACCCGCAGGCGTTGATAAAACGGCGTCTGGCAGAGGTGAGCAAGCAAGCGCCAGGCGGCTTCGTCAGCGATGTTTGTAGTTGCGGTCGGGCAGAAAAGCAGCAGCGCGTGTTCGCTGGCCCCGGTATCGACCGCGCTCCACAGATGCTGCGCGTTTATCGGCGAGGGCGGCGTGAGTTGATTGTCCGCAGTGCCCGGCACACGACTCAAGGCAAGGCCCATCGCCGCTTGTGTCTGGGCGGACAGGCCGGTCGCCAGACCGTCCCAGCGTGCGCTCGACCAAAGCTGCATCAAATCGTCCGAGTCAGCGCTGCGCTCAAGGCAGTGATCGGACAGCGCTTTAAGCAGCTGTCGAATCGGCATCAACGCAACGCTCGTCGGCTCTTCTCGCGAGAAACTGTCATCAGGTTTTGTCAGTTCTTTCAGCGCGTGCTCGAGGATGGTCGGCATCGGCTCTTGTAGACCGGTCATTTTCAGCAGCCATTCATGGCCTGATGCGCTGAAGGAAAAATCGACACCTGCCTGACGAGCATCCTCACGCAACGGCTGAAGGCGGTTTTCCAGGCTCGCCTGAAGGTTGCTGCGAGGTGCCGAGTCCAGACGCCAGCGTAGGTAAACGGTACCTTCGGCACTGCTATCCGGCAATGCCTGACTGAACTGCATGGGCGAACGTTCACGACGACCGCGTGAGCGATCCTGGGCAAAGGTCCGCAAGCCTCGGTGTTTGCTGGTCTGGCCGCGGATCAGTCCGGCACTCGGTGCCGGAGCCTCTGCGCGTAAAAACGGATTAGGTGTTGGCAGTTGCCATTGGCCGGTGAAGTTATCCACGGCGCCGATTTGTTTCAGGACTTCCCTGAGGGCGGCAACGACCGATTCGGATAATCCGGCTTCACACTGTTCGCTGTCCAGTCGGGCCAATTGCAGGGCGCCGCTGACTTGCTGTCGGCGTTGGAGCAGGGCGGCGTATTCTTCGCGCAACCCGGTCCAGGGTTGCTGTGAGGCAAAGAATCCAAGCCAATCCAATAGCTGTTCGCGGATCCCGTCGGGCATCGCGTTGGCGGGTAACGTGAATTCGATGTGCAACAAGGCCTGGCCGGCGAATTGATAGAGTGGCGCAGCTTTCAGGCTGTCAGCCAGCCCGCGCTCGCGCAAATGCGCCAGCAGGCCTCCGGGTTTCGTGGTATTTAGCCAATGACACAGGAACGCCAGCGCCTCGGGCGATGAATCGGGCAATGATTCGAAGGCAAACAGCAGATCCAGTCGTCGCACTCCAGCCTGTTGATAACTTTTGTCCGAAGAATCCACCAGCGATGTAGGCGTTTGTTGTGGAGCCTTTTCCCCTACGGGAATAGCAGCGCCAAAGCTCTGAGCCATCACCCTCAACTCATCGAGACTCTGCGGCCCAGTCAGGCTCAAGGTCATCTGTCCGGTCTGATAAAAACGCTGATAGAAACCCTGCAAGGCTTGCTGAAATTCAGGTTGAGGCACCGGCAGGCTGTAGCGGTTGCCGGCATGAAACGCCCGCAGTGGATGCGCCGCTGAAAGGCCGTCGAACAGCGCGAATTGCTGCTGAGCGGTCGTATCCCGAGACCATGCAACAAATTCTGCGTGCAGCACTTCCCGTTCCCGCCGCTGATCGTCCGGATTCATACGTGGATGAGCGAGCATGTCCGACAGGCGCTCCAGTCCCCCGGTAAACGCCTGAGGCGGTAACTCGAAAAAGTAGTCCGTGGTGCGTTCACTGGTCCGCGCATTCACCTGCCCGCCATGACCCTGGACGTAGGCCATCAGCGCTTGGCTTGCGGGAAAGCGCTCCGTGCCGAGAAACAGCAGATGTTCAAGAAAGTGCGCCAGCCCGGGCCAAGCCAGCGGCACGTCATGGCTGCCCGCCGCGACGCGCAACGCAGCAGCACTGCGCTTCAAATCGGGAGCATGACGCAGCGTCACCCGCAGGCCGTTGGCCAGGGTTTCAGTGTGAGGGCGAGGGTGATTCAGCGCAGGCATGAGCACTTCCAGAGCAGAGAAGTGCCAATGCTAGCGGATAACGATGGATCAGCGCTTGTTCAGCTCGCTGTAAAGCTCTGGGCGGCGATCGAGGAAGTAGCGATTGGCGGCGCGGGAATCGACCATCAACTGACGATCCAGCTCACCGACAATCAGCGCTTCATCAAGGCCGGCCTGGGCGATGCGGCTGCCATCCGGCGCGGCAATGCTGCTCTGGCCGCAATACTGGATCTCGCCTTCGTTGCCGCAATAGTTGGCGTAAGCCACATAGCATTGGTTTTCGAAGGCCCGGGCGCGGACGGTGACGTCGGCGATGAAGTCATAGGGAATCATGTTCGCTGTCGGCACCAGGATCAGCTCGGCGCCGGCCAGGGCCAGGCGTCGGGCGTTTTCCGGGAACTCCAGGTCGTAGCAGATCAGGAAACCGAGCTTCCAGCCATTGAGTTCAACCAGCGGAAACTCATCGGGCCCGGCGCTGAACATCGAGTGATCGAGGTCGCCGAACAGGTGAGTCTTGCGGTAGTTGCACAGGCGCTCACCGTTGGCGTCGATCAACTGCACAGCGTTGTAGATCTGCCCGTCCTCGGTGCGCTCCGCGTAGCCATACAAAATGGCGATCCCGGCCGTTTTGGCGATGCGCGCGATCTGCTGCGCCGACTCACCGTTGTGCACTTCCGCCAGCACGCTGACCGCATCGAGGCCGATGTTGTAACCGGTCAAAAACATCTCCGGCAGCACCAGCAAATCCGCGCCCTTGGCCTCCAGCGCCAATTGATGCAAACGTTGCAGGTTGCCTGCGACATCCAGGGGCAGCGGTGGACATTGGTAAAGGGCTACGCGCATTCGGGATTCCTCTTACTCGGGCAGGGCGATCGGACCGATCTCGTTGAACACATCTCCTGGACCCGGGTTCTCGGCGTGAGTTTCACCGCCGAAGTGTTTCATGATGCCCCACACCGCATTGAGCGAGGTCTGCACCGCGCCTTCGACCCACGCAGGCGTCCACGAAACATCGTCGCCGGCGATGAAAATCCCGCGCTGCTCGGCCGGCATGTCGGCCTGCATGAAGTGTGCGTACATACGCTGGTTGTAGCGATAGTGGCCGGGCAGGGCGCCTTTGAAAGCCCCGAGGAAATGCGGGTCGGCTTCCCAGGACACGGTGATCGGATCGCCGATGATCCGCGCAGCGATGTCGACTTTCGGGTAGATCTTCTTCAAAGCATCCAGCGCCAGCTTCACGCGTTTTTCCACGGGTTGCGGGAGCATTTTCAGCGCGTCGCTCATCCACGAGTACGACAGGCAAATCACGCCCGGCTTGTCGTCGCCGTTGTCGAACAGATAGGTGCCGCGGGTCAGGCGATCGGTGAGGGTCATGCTCATCAGGTCGCGCCCGGTTTCCGGATCCTTGTCCTTCCAGAATGGCCGGTCGACCATCACGAAGGTTTTCGACGATTGCATGTAGCGGGTGCGGTCGAGGGCCATCCACATTTTTTGCGAGAACAGGGTTTCGTCGCATTCGATCTGGGTGGTCAGCAGCCAACTCTGGCACGTGGTCAGCACTGCTGCGTATTCGCGGGTGTCGCCCCAGTTGTCGGTGACGGAAAACCGCCCGTCTGCCGCGTGGGCAATTTTTTTCACGCCGGTACGCGGCGCGCCGTTGTGCAGGGAGCTGAGGCTGGTGCCTTCCGGCCAGTGCACGCAACGTTCCGGCACATGACGCCAGATCCCCAACGGTACTTGCTCCACGCCGCCGACCACCAAATGCTGGTGATCGTCGCAGTTGGTCATGACTACGCGGAAGATTTCCAGCATCGAATTCGGGAAGTCCGAGTCCCAGCCGCCGGTACCGAAACCGACCTGACCAAACACTTCGCGGTGATGGAACGAGAGTTTGGCGAAGGCTTTGGAAGTGGCAACGAAGTCGTAGAAGGTGCGGTCGTCCCACAGCGGAACGAGGGTGTTCCACAGCTCTTTGAGGCGCGGCACATCGCGGTCGCGGATCGCTTGCTGGATGTCAGAGAACTGCGAACCGGCTTCCAGTGCATCGGCCCAGGCGTCGGCAACTTCCTGGAACAGTGCAGGAAGATCCGCCAGTTTCTGTGCGTAATGGGTCTGACCTTCGAGGTCGATCACCGTGCTGCCCGAGGCAGGTGTCAGCGGGTTCGGGAAAGGTTTGGTTTCAAGGCCGAGCTTGTCGACGTAGTGATAAAACGCGGTGGACGACACCGGGAAACGCATGCCGCCGAGCTCGGCGATGATGCCTTCGGCGCCATTGAACGCCTGCGAGCGCAGACGACCGCCCATTTTCGAGGCTTCGTAGACGACGGGTTTGAGGCCCAGTTTCATCAATTCGTACGCTGCCACCAGACCTGCGATACCGGCACCGACGATCGCGACCTCAGCGCCATGATTGTGCGCAGGGATGCTGCCCAGGCCGGCCGGGTGTTCGATCCAGTCGTCGAAGGCGAAGGGAAAGTCCGGACCGAAAATGGTGACTGGTTTTTTACCGTCTGCAGGATGGCGATTGTTCTTGTTCATGGCTGACCTTGCTGGCGACCGGACGCGGAATGCGCGTCTGAGTATAGGAAAAGATGGCAGCCATTCTAGAGAGCGTAGAACACGTTAATAAGACGCAATGTGTCGTCGTTTTGCTTGTTAATGATGCAATTTGACGAGTGTGGCGAACAGAATGAATTAAACCGGCTGCCCCCGATCAATCTTGCTACTCAAGATGATCGACGTAGTCGTCTTCTCCACGCCATCCACGCTGCCAATTTGGTCGAGCAACTGATCCAGCTGCTCAGGTGAATCGGTGCGCAGCCACGCCACGTAATCAAATTCACCACTGACCGCGCACAACTGCTGCACTTGAGCCATCGCGCTGAGACGTCGCAACACTTCCTTGCCCGAGCGCGGTTGCACCGTGATTCCGACGTACGCCTGCAAGCCGCCATCCACGACACGCTGACCCAAACGTACGCCGTAACCGGTGATCACCTTGGCTTTTTCCAGCCGGGCCAGCCGCGAAGTCACGGTGGTGCGGGCGATGCCCAGTTGGCGGGCGAGCATGGCTACGCTTTCGCGGGCATTGATCTGCAGGGCTGCAATCAATTGGCGGTCGATTTCGTCAAGAACGGGCGGGCGAGTGTCAGGCAAGGGGCGTCTCCAGCGGTATAGATCAATGGGGCGGCATGTTACAGGCACATCTCGCATCGCGGATGGTTGATCTAGTCTCGGTACCGTTCATAGCATTTTCTACCTATCGGGTTCTTCTTTGGCTTGAGCAAGGCGTGATCGACAGAATGGACACCGACAGTCCGTCGTAGTCGAATGCGAAATCGAGGGATGCGAGGCAATGGAAATGACAAACAAGATGCCTCCCGCAATGCGGGACCATGCATTGCAGATTGCACATCACGAAATGGGGCACTACGTCGTAGCCCGCGCCTTGGGTTTTGCAACAGGCGGCGTGAGTCTGACAGTGACCATGGACTTGAGGCATCAAGGGGGAGCTTCCATCACCTTGGCGCGGTCCATTTCTTCGATGGACGCGATGAAGGCGTATTTGGAAGCCCGGATGGTGGTGCTCTTGGCTGGCGCTATGGGCCAGACATTAGCTTCAAAACATTCGCCAAAAAAAACCGTCGATAAGTCGAAAGCGGCAGCCATTCTGAAAGGAGCGCTGGGGGCGGAACAGGATTACGCAAAGATAAGGGAGTTACGACACTTGCTACGCAACATCGCCTACCCCGATACGGATCCCGCGTCGTCGGACGGCATAACGGCTGAGCTTAAAGCGATCACTGATCGTGTATGGGGGCGGAGTCAAAAAATCGTGGAGGAATTGGCCGATACGATTTCCGAATTAGCGGGGGCGCTGGTCGACGGCATGGTCATCGTGGAGCAGTGGGGTAGGGCGGCGGATACGTATGAGGTCGTGTTGACGGGTGAAATGCTTGAACGCCTGCGGCCCGTGCAGGCCATTCCGGCGTTAACTGTTGCTTCTGCAAGTTGAGGGCGATCTGCGTGTATGCCGAAAGCAGCAGCGCCCCCAGCATCAGGGACCCTGGTCGAGTCACGTGGCCAAAATCAGTGGTGTACGCGCGACTTCAGCGATCCGCACGCACGCCAAAGATTGCCGCCATTAACAGCGATGGGGATGTGATGGAAGTGGTTCGCAATCAGTGCGATTTGTTCTGGTCGCAGCAGCTCTTCATGACTAACGAATTAGCGTCGACGCATCATACGCTCACTATTACTCGTCATAATGACCAATAATTCGTCAAATTAATGCACTTTGCGTCTTATCGTCGCACTCGCTTGCTTCTAGACTCCTTTCCCCGCGAGCTCTGCCTCCTCGTTCACCAGGAGCGCGAGCTGTTGGGTGTTACTTCTTCCAAAGTGACATACGAGTTCCATAACAGTACTCATGTGTCACAAGCGCTCATGTTGGTCTTTAGGAATAAAAATAATGAAAAAAACATTTCTGACCCTTTCCGCATTGGCTCTCTGCATGGCTGCCGGCTCCGCGCTGGCCAAGGAATACAAGGAATTGCGCTTTGGCGTCGATCCGTCCTACGCGCCGTTCGAATCCAAGGCCGCCGATGGCAGCCTGGTGGGCTTCGATATCGACCTGGGCAACGCGATTTGCGCTGAGCTGAAGGTCAAGTGCAAGTGGGTCGAAAGCGATTTCGACGGCATGATTCCCGGCCTCAAGGCCAACAAGTTCGACGGCGTGATCTCTTCCATGACCGCCACGCCAGCGCGTGAGAAAGTTATCGATTTCTCAAACGAGCTGTTCTCTGGCCCGACCGCGCTGGTATTCAAGAAAGGCGCCGCCATCGACGCCGATCCGGCCACGCTAAAGGGCAAGAAAGTCGGCTACGAGCAAGGCACCATCCAGGAAGCCTACGCCAAGGCCGTGCTGGACAAGGCCGGAGTAAAGACACAGGCCTACGCCAATCAGGACCAGGTTTACGCGGACCTGATCTCCGGTCGCCTCGATGCTTCGATCCAGGACATGCTGCAAGCCGAACTGGGCTTCCTGAAGTCGCCACAAGGCGCCAACTTTGAAGTCAGCAAGCCGGTCGAGAGCGAGTTGCTTCCATCGAAAACGGCGGTGGGCATCACCAAGGGCAACACTGAACTCAAGGCCTTGCTGGACAAAGGCATCAAGGCTCTGCACGACAATGGCACCTATGCCGCCGTCCAGCAGAAGCACTTCGCTGACCTGAACCTTTACAGCGGCAAGTAACGACCCTGCGCCCATCCCCGGATGGGCGCTTTCTTGATTGCCAAAGGGCTGCTCAATGTTCGAATACCTATTGCAGATTCTGGGGCTTTCCGGCTTCAGCCTTAAGGGTTTTGGCCCGCTGTTGCTGCAAGGCTCGTGGATGACTGTCAAATTATCCTTTCTGTCGCTGCTGGTGAGCGTGGTCCTCGGCCTGATCGGCGCCAGTGCCAAGCTTTCCAAGTCAGCACTGCTGCGCATCCCGGCGCAGGCCTACACCACGCTGATCCGTGGCGTCCCGGACCTGGTGTTGATGCTGCTGATTTTCTACAGCCTGCAAACCTGGCTGACCAACCTGACCGAAGCGCTGGGCTGGGACTATATCGAGATCAACCCGTTCAGTGCCGGGGTCATTACCCTGGGCTTCATCTACGGTGCGTATTTCACCGAGACCTTTCGCGGCGCGATCCTCGCCGTACCCCGCGGCCAGATGGAGGCGGCTACCGCCTACGGACTGACACGCGCCCAGCGCTTTCGCTTCGTGGTGTTCCCGCAAATGATGCGCTTCGCCCTGCCAGGCATCGGCAATAACTGGATGGTGATCCTCAAGGCCACCGCGTTGGTCTCGATCATCGGACTGGCCGATCTGGTCAAGGTGGCCCAGGATGCGGGCAAAAGCTCCTATCAGTTGTTCTTCTTCCTTGTGCTGGCGGCCTTGATCTATCTGGTGATTACCACCGCTTCGAATTACGTCTTGCACCGGCTGGATGTCTTCTACGCAGCAGGCACCCGGGAGGCCGTACGATGATCGAACTACTGCAGGAATACTGGCGACCCTTCCTTTACCAGGACGGCAGTCACATCACCGGGCTGGCCATGACCCTCTGGTTGCTCAGTGCCTCGATTTTCTTCGGCTTCGTGGCGTCGGTGCCGTTGTCGATTGCCCGGGTGTCGTCCAGTGTCTGGGTGCGCTGGCCGGTGCAGTTCTACACCTACCTGTTTCGCGGTACGCCGCTGTATATCCAGTTGCTTATTTGCTACACCGGCATCTACAGCTTCGCTGCGGTACGCGCCCAGCCGGTACTTGATGCGTTCTTCCGCGACGCCTTGAATTGCACCATTCTGGCCTTTGCCCTGAACACCTGCGCCTACACTACGGAAATCTTCGCGGGGGCGATCCGCAGCATGAACCACGGCGAAGTCGAGGCGGCCAAGGCCTATGGCCTGCGTGGCTGGAAGCTCTATGCCTACATCATCATGCCATCGGCCCTGCGCCGCTCATTGCCTTACTACAGCAACGAAGTGATCCTGATGCTGCACTCGACCACCGTGGCTTTTACCGCCACCGTGCCGGACATTCTCAAGGTCGCCAGAGACGCCAACTCTGCAACCTTCCTGACCTTCCAGTCGTTCGGTATCGCCGCAGTCATCTACCTGGCCGTCACGTTCATTCTGGTCGGCTTGTTCCGCCTGGCCGAACGCCGCTGGTTATCTTTCCTTGCCCCGGTTCACTGATTCCGTAGAGGACGTTTGCGCACATGTACAAACTGACCGTTGAAAACCTGCATAAAAGCTACGGCAACCACGAAGTGCTCAAGGGTGTCTCGCTGAACGCTAAAACCGGCGATGTGATCAGCCTGATCGGCGCTAGTGGTTCGGGCAAGAGCACCTTCCTGCGTTGCATCAACTTCCTGGAAACGCCCAATGACGGCGCCATGACCCTGGATAACCAGCCGATTCGCATGGTCCATGACCGCCACGGCATGCGCGTGGCCGACGCCGATGAACTGCAACGCCTGCGCACGCGCCTGGCGATGGTGTTCCAGCATTTCAACCTGTGGAGCCACATGACCGTGCTCGACAACATCACCATGGCCCCGCGCCGGGTGCTGGGTGTCAGCAAGAAGGATGCCGAGGAGCGCGCCCGACGCTATCTCGACAAGGTGGGGCTGCCGTCGCGCGTCGCCGATCAATACCCGGCGTTCCTCTCCGGCGGTCAGCAGCAACGCGTCGCCATCGCCCGGGCCCTGAGCATGGAACCGGAGATCATGCTGTTCGACGAGCCGACCTCGGCCCTGGACCCGGAGCTGGTGGGCGAAGTGCTCAAAGTGATTCAGGGGCTGGCCGAAGAAGGCCGCACCATGATCATGGTTACCCACGAAATGAGCTTTGCCCGCAAAGTGTCGAACCAAGTGCTGTTCCTGCACCAGGGGCGGGTAGAAGAGCTGGGTGTGCCCGAAGAAGTACTGGGCAACCCGAAAAGCGAACGTCTGCGGCAGTTTCTCAGCGGCAACCTGAAGTAAGCCGCCATAATCCCATGCACCTTTGAGAGACTAGTAGGTCGATCAAAGGAGCATGGATACTGGGTAACCGGCATCGCCGCAGACGTACGTTTCCTCACCATGCAAAATTCCGCCGGCTAGTTCATGTTTTTCCAGCAAGCGCCGAAAATTGAGGATCGTGGTCTCGTCGGGAATCCGATCCAGATGCAATCTCGAAAACTGGCGAACAATCGTGGTCTCCTAAAGTGATTCTTCCATCGCCGGATCGCTGAAGCCGAACCAATTCTGCATCCGATGAACCCGCAACATCGCCAGCAACGGATAGGCAGCACGACCACCTTCGCCCTTCGGATAATGCGGCTCAATCAAGGTAACCAATTCCTTCAAGGGCACCACCTGATCCATCTCGATCAGAAAACGCTCGCGGCGAGTCTGCTTACGTTTACCGGCATAATCCTGGATTCACGTATCGGTCGAACTGAACGGTGATGAGCTTGAGGGATGGGTTTACGCGCAATACACGCTGAAACTGTGATCCGGCGTGGCGGGAGGGTGGATACTTTTTGGACACTTTCCGTATTCATACAGAAGAAGCGCCTTCGAAAATCCAAGCCTCAAACACGAAAAAGCCGCGCATTGCGCGGCTTTCTTGTTTGGTGGGCCCACACGGACTTGAACCGTGGACCAAAGGATTATGAGTCCTCTGCTCTAACCAACTGAGCTATAGGCCCTCAGTAGGCCGCGGATTATAGCGACGGTTTCTCGGCTGTGCTATCCGAAAAGTCTGAAAAGGCTATACGAAGAAACGTCGCGGCAAATTCTTCCGGTGGCAAGGGCAGGCTGACGATGTAGCCCTGGATCTGTTCACAGCCTTCGGCAGCGAGGAATTGCTGCTGCGCGAGGGTTTCGACGCCCTCTGCGATGATGGTGAATTGCATGCTGCGGCCCAAGGCGATAATGGCGCGAACGATGGCTGCGTCGTGGGGATCATCCGGCAGGCCGCGGACGAAAGACTGGTCGATCTTGAGAATGTCCAGTGGCAGACGTTTGAGGTAACTCAGGGACGAGTAACCGGTGCCGAAGTCGTCGATCGCCAGTTGCACACCCAGGTGTTTGAGTTGATGCAGCACTGCCAGCGCCTCTTCAGCCTGGCTCATGATGAAGTTTTCAGTAATTTCCAGTTGCAGGAAACCGGGTTTGAGGCGGTTGTCCTTGAGCAATTGTTCGATCCGACCGAGCAGGTTCGGCTGGCGCAATTGAGCGCCCGCGAGGTTGACCGACAGCGGGCCGACGAGTTCGTAAATCTGATTCCACTCGAACATCTGCCGACAGGCGGTTTCGAGAACCCAATCGCCGATTTGCAGGATCATGCCGTTTTCTTCGGCCAGCGGAATGAAGTGCTCCGGTGGCACATCGCCGAAGGTCGGGTGGCGCCAGCGAATGAGCGCTTCTGCGCCGACCAGGCGATGGTCGACCAGGCTGATCTTCGGTTGATAATGGAGGTGCAGTTCGTTGCGCTCGATAGCGCGTCGCAGTTCATGTTCCAGTGCCACTCGCTCGCTGGCTTGAGCGGTGAGGTCGCGGGTGTAGCTTTCGACCCGGTTGCGACCCTTGGCCTTTGAGCGGTACATCGCCGCATCGGCGTTCTTGACCAGCGTGGCGACGTCGCAGCCATCCTTGGGATACAGGCTGGTGCCGATACTGGCGCTGATAAAAAACTCATGTTCGCCAGCCTGGAACGGTGCGCCGAAGCAATTGAGCAATTTGGTCGCGATGTTGTCGGCGTCACTGGATTGCTGCAGCCCGGGCAGCAAGATGATGAATTCGTCGCCGCCCAGGCGCGCCACGGTGTCGATGTCGCGCAACTGCTCCTTGAGGCGCACGGCAATGCCCTTGAGCAGCAAGTCACCGACCGGGTGACCCAGGCTGTCGTTGATGTGTTTGAAACGGTCCAGGTCCAGGAACAGCACCGCGCCCTGGCCGCCGTTTTCCTGTTGGTTGTTGAGCGCGGTCAGTAATCGGCTCTCGAACAGCGTGCGATTTGGCAACCCGGTCAGCGGGTCGTGGTGTGCCTGGTAATCGAGTTTGGCCTGGGCGTGTTTGAGGCTGGAAATGTCCGCGAACACCGCGACAAAATGGGTGACGAATCTGTCCCGGTTGCGCACCGCACTGATCGTCAGCCAGCTCGGATAGAGCTCGCCATTCTTGCGCCGGTTGGAAATTTCGCCCTGCCAATGACCTTCGGCGGTCAGTTGATGCCACATGGCGGCATAAAACGCGCTGTCGTGCAGGCCCGAGGCGAGCAGGCGAGGGGTGTGGCCCAATGCTTCGCTCTCGCTGTAGCCGGTGATTTCGGTAAACGCACGGTTGACCGCGCTGATGTGCTGTTGAGTGTCGGTGATCAATACACCTTCGGCGGTGCTCTCGAATACCGTGGCAGCCTGTTGCAGTTTCTCCTGCATCAGGTGTCGCTCGGTGATGTCCCGGGCGATGGTCAGCATGCAATCTTCATCGCCGATCGGTAGCGGACGGCTGGACAACTCGCAGAGGCGAATCTGTCCGTCGCTGCGACGTATATGGCAACTGAAGTCGCGGACGAAACCGTCCCGTTGAAGCAGATCGAGCATCTGTTTGCGTTCGTTGAGATTGACCCAGATTCCCAGCTCGAGGACGGAGCGATCCACGGACATCGCGCTGTTGAAACCGGTAATGCGACTGAAACCCTCGTTGACCTCAATCAGTAAGCCGTCGCTCTGCCGTGACAATAGCAAGCCGTCGGGTGAGGCATGGAAGGCCTTGGCGAATTTCTCTTCGGAGGTTTGCAGCTGTTTCTGGGTTTCCTTTAGCTGGCTGATGTCCCGCACGACCACTACCAGCGCAGGGGTTGTATCGAGGTCGAACGGTTCAGCGGAGATCAGGCCGGTAAACACTTGGCCATTGTTGCGGCGAAAGGGCATCTCCAGGTTACGGATGCTGCCGGCCTGCAACCGTTGCAACAAGCCGGGCCCGACGCCGGGTATGCCCCAGATGTTAAGGTCGGTGGCCGTCTGGCCGATGACGTCTTCGGCCTTGAGGCCGATCTGTTCTTCGAACGCTTCGTTGACCTCCAGCAGGCAGCCGTCGGAGAGTCGCGCGATGACTAGTATGTCCGGGCATTGCTGGAACACCGAGGCGAACTTCTGTTCCGACAGGCGCAACGCCTCTTCGGTGCGCTTGGCTTCGCTGATGTCGATCATCAGCCCGCGCATCACCGGTTCATGGCCGTGCTCGATCAGGCTGACGATATCGCGCACCCAAATACAACGGCCATCGGCGGTGATGACCCGGTAATCGAGGCTGTGATCGCGTCCGGCCAGTACTTCGTGATCGCAGAAGGTCTGGGCGCGGGTCAGGTCGGCCGGGTGGATAATGTTGCGCCAGAAGCCTGGAATCAGCCAATGAGACAAGGGGTAACCGAGCAGATCCTCGGCATGGGGGGACACATAGCTGTAGGTGAAATCGCTGATCCGCGCTTCCCAGGCGATGGCCGAAAGGCTCTCCACCAGACCGCGGTAGTGGTATTCACTGCTGCGCAGTTCTTGCTCCAGGTCGACCCGCCGGGCAATTTCTGAACTCAATCGGCGGTTGATCCGGATAACCACCGCCAGCACGATGATCAGCAGCAGCAATCCTGGTAGACCGTAAACCAGCAGATCGTTCCAGAATGTTCGATGATCGAGGACGTTGCCAACCCAGTGCTCCTGAATCCCATTGATTTCGTCCGGGGTCATGTCCGCCAGGACTTTATCCAGAATGCCGACCAGTATCTTGTTGTCCCGGGGCACGCCCATCGCCAATTGATAGCGATAGGGGGTTTCGCCGCTGACGTAGAGCCCGTCGAGCTTGAGCTGGCGCAGGCTCCAGACGCTGGAGGCGAGATCGCCGACCACCGCATCCACTTCATCGGTAGCCAGCGCCTGCAGCGCTGAGCTGACGTTGGGCATCGCCACCAGATTAAGGTCGGGATTGTGGGTGCGCAACAGCTCATGGGGTGCGTAGTTTTCCACCACGGCGACTTTCAGCCCGTACAAGTCTTCGAGTTTGCGTGGCTGGGGGCCTCCGACATGGGCGAGGATGACAATCGGAAAGTCCAGGTAGGGGCGGGTGAATGAGAGGTAAGTCTGGCGCTCCGGGGTCGACATGATGCCGGGCAACAGGTCCAGCTTGGCTTGTTTGGCCTGCTCCAGGACGACGGTCCAGCTAACAGGCTCGATGGGCGTGAGCTTGATGGCCAGGCGTTGACGGATCCGGTCGATATAGTCTGCCGCAAGGCCCTGATAGCGGCCCTGATCGTCGCGAAATTCGAAGGGTGGCCATGACGCATCGACACCCAGGCGCAAATCCGGGTGAGCCGCCAGCCAGCTACGTTCTTCGTCGGTCAGAGTCAGCGCGCCAGCCGTTGCGGTCCAGGTCATCAGCGACAGCAAAAAAAGCACGGTCGGCAGTCTGGGCATAACGGTCTCGTTATGGCTCGGGGGAATGTTTCGAGTGTAGACGGGCAATTCGGGGGGGAGGGAGGCGCGGGGGATTTAATCTGCAAAATGCAAAACCCCCGGCCTGGGCCGGGGGTTTCGTTGTTACTCGTCGAGGAAGGAGCGCAAATGCTCGCTTCTCGTCGGGTGGCGCAGCTTGCGCAGCGCCTTGGCTTCGATCTGACGAATCCGTTCACGGGTCACGTCGAACTGCTTACCAACCTCCTCGAGGGTGTGGTCGGTATTCATGTCGATACCGAAGCGCATGCGCAGAACCTTGGCTTCACGGGCAGTGAGGCCGGACAGAACTTCGCGAGTCGCTTCTTTAAGGCTCTCAACAGTGGCGACATCGATCGGCGACTGCATGGTCGAGTCTTCGATGAAGTCACCCAAATGGGAGTCTTCGTCATCACCGATCGGGGTTTCCATGGAGATCGGCTCTTTAGCGATCTTCAATACCTTGCGGATCTTGTCCTCAGGCATTTCCATACGTTCGCCCAGCTCTTCCGGGGTCGGTTCGCGACCCATTTCCTGCAACATCTGGCGGGAAATGCGGTTGAGCTTGTTGATCGTCTCGATCATGTGCACCGGAATACGGATGGTGCGGGCCTGGTCGGCGATCGAGCGAGTGATCGCCTGACGGATCCACCAGGTGGCATAAGTCGAGAACTTGTAGCCGCGGCGGTATTCGAATTTGTCTACCGCTTTCATCAAGCCGATGTTGCCTTCCTGGATCAGATCGAGGAATTGCAGGCCACGGTTGGTGTATTTCTTGGCGATGGAGATCACCAGACGCAAGTTCGCTTCTACCATCTCTTTCTTCGCGCGGCGGGCCTTGGCCTCACCGATCGACATGCGACGGTTGATGTCCTTGATCTCGGCGATCGTCAAACCGGTTTCGGTTTGCAGCGCGGTCAGCTTCTGCTGGCAACGAATGATGTCCGGTTGCAGGCGACCAATGGCTTCAGCGTATTTGCTTTTGCCTTTGGCCAGTGCGTCGGTCCAGCTTTCGTCGACTTCGTTGCCTGGGAACTGGCGCAGGAAGTCGGCACGCGGCATGCGGGCATCACGAACGCAAAGTTGCATGATCGCGCGCTCTTGCTGACGCAGACGATCCAGGGCACTGCGAACACGCTCGACCAGGCCTTCGAATTGCTTCGGGACCAGTTTGATCGGCATGAACAGCTCAGCCAGAAGCACCAGCTCGGCAATTGCCAGCTTGTTGCCACGACCGTGCTTTTTCAGCGCCTTGCGGGTGATTTCCATCTGATCGGAGACAGCGCCAAAGCGCTGAGCTGCGATGACCGGATCCGGACCGCTTTCGGCTTCTTCTTCGTCGTCGGTGCTGGCTTCAGCGTCGTCGTCTTCGGTCTCGTCGTCCGCTTTCACGGCTTTCGGGTCGACAGGCGGCGGCACTTCTGCAGCAGGCGGCGCAATGCCGTCGTCCGGGTCGATATAACCGCTCAGGACGTCGGACAGGCGGCCACCTTCGGTGGTGACGCGAGTGTATTCGGAGAGAATATGGTCAACCGTGCCAGGGAAGTGCGCAATTGCGCCCATCACTTCGCGGATGCCCTCTTCAATACGTTTGGCGATTTCGATTTCGCCTTCACGTGTGAGGAGCTCTACCGTACCCATTTCACGCATGTACATGCGCACTGGGTCGGTGGTGCGACCAATGTCGGTCTCGACCGCTGCCAACGCTGCTGCTGCCTCTTCGGCCGCGGCTTCGTCGGTATCGGCGTCGGCCAGCATAAGGGAATCCTTATCTGGCGCAACCTCGAATACGTTGATCCCCATGTCATTGATCATGCGGATGATGTCTTCCACCTGTTCCGGATCTGAAATATCCTCCGGCAGGTGGTCGTTGACCTCCGCGTAAGTCAGGTAACCCTGCTCACGACCAAGTGTGATCAACTCTTTGATACGAGACTGCTGTTGCGCTTTTCCGGACATAACACCCTATCCACTGAAGGTCTTGGCGGGCAAAAAACAAGCCGAGGATTATACCTGAGCTATGACCTCACGCGCCAGTTGAGGTCGGGCTTGTTGCGGAAACATTGCGACTTAATAGGTCGCGCAGTTGATTTTTCTCTTCGGCACTCAGTTCACTTTGACGTGCTTTCCTGAGAAGTTGTTCCAGGTTTCGCTCGCGTTGGCGGGCTGACAAGCTAGTAATGGTGTCGAAAAACTGTTGTTCAAGGTTATCTCCGTCAATCAGCCATTCCTTTTCCGCCAGCGCCTTGAGCAAACGTCCTTGCTCCGTACCGTGCCAGCGTGCAATCAACTGAAATGAGTTTAGCTTGGGATTCTTCTGTACGGCTTCGAGAAGAGCCACCAGTAATTGCGTGTTGGTGTGATCCTCGGCAGCAAAGTGCCCGGCATCCTCGACTTTCTCGGCCAATTGCGGGTGATGTAATAGTGTGCGCAAGGCGGCCAGGGTCGGCGGCTCTACAGCGGCCGGCACCCGTGGCGCGCGGGGGCGATCGTGATCACCACCGCGTTTGCCGTTTTTGTCCCACGGTTTCTTGTCCCACTTCTTGCCGCCTGCACCGGGTTTCTTCGGCGTCCATTCCTGCTGCGGCACATACATCTCTTGTGCCTGCGGCTGATGGTAGTCGCTGTAGTCCGGCATGGCGTCGTAATCGATGCCCGGGTCGTACGCCGGCGGTGCTTCCTGAGGTGCGCTTTGTACCAGTTGGCTCATGGCTTCACCGCTAAGCCCGGTAATTTCTGTCAGGCGCTGACGCATAAGGATGCGCAGGTTCGCCCCCGGGACTTTGTCGATCAGCGGCGCGGCGAGGGTGGCCATGTGGGCCTTGCCTTCGAGCGAGCGTGGGTCCGATTCCTCGGTCAGCTGTTGAAAAAAATAGTCCGCTAATGGTTGGGCGTGCTGGTTGATCCGTGCGCGGAAGGCATCAGTGCCTTCGGAGCGGACCAGTGTGTCCGGGTCTTCGCCTTCGGGGAGGAACAGAAAGCGTGCGCGCCGCCCGTCCTGCAGGCTCGGCAGCGCTGCCTCCAATGCCCGCCAGGCGGCATTTCGACCTGCCTGATCGCCGTCGAAACAGAACAGCACGTTGGGCACGACGCGAAACAGGCGCTTCAAGTGCTCTTCGCTGGTGGCGGTGCCCAAGGTCGCGACAGCATTGCGAAGGCCTTGCTGGGCGAGGGCGATAACATCCATGTAGCCTTCGACGACGATGATTTCGTCGAGGTTGCGGTTGTTCTTGCGTGCTTCATAAAGGCCGTAGAGTTCCTGGCCCTTATGGAATACCGGGGTTTCCGGTGAGTTCAGGTATTTCGGCTTGTCGTCGCCCAGTACCCGGCCGCCGAAGGCGATGATTCGTCCGCGGCTGTCGCGGATCGGGAACATCACGCGATCGCGGAAGCGGTCATAGCGTTTGCCGGTTTCGGCGTTCTCGATCAGCAGGCCGGCATCGATCATGGCTTTCTGTTGCAGGGTGTCGCTGCTCAAGTGCTTGAACAGGTTGTCCCAACCGGGCGGGGCAAAGCCGAGGCCGAAGTCTCGGGCGATTTCGCCGGTCAGTCCGCGGCCTTTCAAATAATCCACAGCCGCTTTTCGCGACGGATGGCTTTTCAGTGCCTGGCGGTAAAAGTCGGCGGCGGCGGTGAGCAACGGGTAGAGCGGCGAATCGGTCGGCTGCCGCGGTTTGTGCGGTCGTCCGCTTTCTTCGCGGGGGATTTCCATGCCGGCGGCTTTGGCCAGTTCTTCGACAGCCTGGACGAAATCCAGATTGTCGTGGTCCATCATGAAGCCGAGGGCGTTGCCGCCAGCGCCGCAGCCGAAGCAGTAGTAGAACTGCTTGTCGGGGCTGACGCTGAAGGAGGGGGTTTTCTCTTTGTGAAACGGGCAGCAGGCGGTGTAATTCTTGCCAGCCTTTTTCATTTGCAGGCGCGAGCTGACCACATCGACGATGTCGGTGCGGTTCAGAAGGTCGTCAATGAAGCTCTGGGGAATTAGCCCGGCCATGGCGTTCTCGTCATCTGCGCTGCAATGGGTCCGAAACGAAGAGCGGCTGAGCGCGGGTCGTTGTTTGAGGCGCGCAAAATGTGCGGCTCGACCAGTGTCGTCTGCGTATTCGCTGTCGGGAAGTGTATCTGCCGAAAATCCACTGACGTTAGTACCAATCAGTATTCGGCTATTTGAAAGTGTTGCGCTGAATCCGGCTGCGGCCTGTCGATGGCCTCGGATAGCTCATAAGCTGGCACGCAGGAAGGTGCCTTGGGCTGATCGTCGTGAGAGGAATCAGTGGGTGTGCTCGTCAGTAGCCTTGGAAGGCTCGTCAGAAAAGACGTGCACCGCTGGCAAAAGAGCCAGGTCTGACGCTGTGAAGCAGATTTGTCTCGGTCGCGTGTGCGGCTTTGACGGTGAAGCATCAAGCGTTTTCCGCAAATGCCATTAGCCCGGCTGAGGGCCGGGCTTGGCAGAAGCTTGCTACGAACGTCTGTGTATTAGTACAGACGAACGGCGCGGCGCTGTTCGCGCTGAACTTTCTTGGCGTGACGCTTAACAGCGGCTGCTGCTTTGCGCTTACGCTCAGAAGTAGGCTTCTCGTAGAATTCGCGGCTACGAACTTCAGCCAGTACACCGGCTTTTTCGCAGGAGCGCTTGAAACGACGCAGAGCTACGTCGAAGGGTTCGTTCTCTTTTACTTTGACGGCTGGCATCCAGAGCTACCTTCATTCATTACCGGGGTCAACATCCTCGTGGCAAAAGAGCACTTGAAGACGTCGGTTTTTAAGGGTTGCGGATGTTAACTCCTCATCGACCGGAATGCAAAGCCTCTGATCGAAAACCGCTAGTCGGGGCATCCCATGGCGACTATTATGCGCGCCTTCGAATTCAGCCTAAACAAGGCGCAAACCCATGCTAGTACTGGGATTAGAAACCTCCTGCGACGAAACCGGTGTCGCATTATATGACAGTGAACGCGGCCTGCTGGCCGACGCGCTGTTCAGTCAGATCGACCTGCACCGCGCCTATGGCGGGGTCGTGCCGGAGCTGGCCTCGCGTGACCACGTCAAACGCATGCTGCCCTTGATTCGTCAGGTGTTGGCCGAAGCTGACTGTGTGCCGACCGAGATCGACGCCATCGCTTATACCGCGGGTCCTGGCCTGGTCGGTGCCTTGCTGGTGGGCGCCTCTTGCGCTCAGGCGCTGGCCTTCGCCTGGGGTATTCCGGCGCTGGGTGTGCACCACATGGAAGGTCACCTGCTGGCGCCGATGCTGGAGTCGCAGCCACCGGAATTCCCGTTCGTCGCTTTGTTGGTGTCTGGCGGTCATACGCAGCTGGTTCAGGTCGACGGGATCGGTCAATACATACTCTTGGGCGAGACCCTCGACGATGCCGCCGGTGAAGCTTTTGACAAGACCGCGAAGATGATGGGGCTCAATTATCCGGGTGGTCCGGAAATCGCTCGGCTGGCAGAGCAAGGGGTTGCAGGACGTTTCACTTTCCCGCGCCCGATGTGCGACCGTCCAGGACTGGCTTTCAGTTTCAGTGGCTTGAAAACCTTCGCCCTGAACACCTGGCAGCAGAGCGTCAGCGCCGGGGACGACAGCGAGCAAGCCCGTTGCGACATCTCGCTGGCGTTCCAGCAGGCCGTGGTGGAGACTTTGACCATCAAGTGCAAGCGTGCCCTGAAACAGGCCGGTATGAAGCGTCTGGTGATCGCTGGCGGCGTCAGCGCCAACAAGGCACTGCGTACCTCACTGGAGAAGATGCTCGGCGACATGAAGGGCGATGTTTTTTATGCTCGTCCGGAGTTCTGCACCGACAACGGCGCGATGATTGCCTTTGCCGGCTGCCAGCGTTTGCAGGCCGGTCAGCATGAAAGCCTGGCGATCAGCGTGCAGGCGCGTTGGCCGATGGAGCAATTGTCGGCGCTGTGATGAGCGGCGCTCATGTCCGGTAATTAAAAATGCCGTTCGCGCCCGGCAAACAGGTCGCGTAGATTGCCCCGATGGCGCCAGACAATCAGTCCCGTGAGTGCGCTCATGGGCAGCAGTGCCGCCGGTTCTTGCCAGGCCAGCAGCGGCAGGGTCAGCGGTGTGGCGATCAAGGCCGCCAGTGAGCTGGTGCGAGTCAGGTAGAACGTCAGCAGCCAGGCGCAGACCGCCAGCAGTGCGGCGGGCGGGTAGAGGCCCAGCAACATGCCGGCAGCGGTGGCGACACCCTTGCCACCGCGAAAGCGAAAGTACAGCGGGAACAGGTGGCCGATAACGGCACAGACGCCGATCCAGGCCTGTTCTTGAAGCGAAAGGTCCGCAACGCCGGCGATCAGTACGGGTAGCAGGCCTTTGAAGAGGTCCCCGATCAAGGTCAGGACGGCGAGTTTTTTGCCGGCCAGGCGCAACATGTTGGTGGCGCCGGCATTGCCTGAGCCACTCATTCGCGGATCGGGGTTACCGGTCAGGCGGCTGAGCAAAATGGCGAAGGACAGAGAGCCGAGCAGGTAGGCGAGGGTCGCCAGTAACCAAAACATGCTAACTATTCCGGGCGAGGACGCCCTGATTCTAACGGCGCATTGCGCCCTTGTCGTGCAGCGGAGAAAAGTGCTTGGACAGAGTGTTTATCGAGGGCCTGGAAGTCGACACCGTGATTGGTGCCTACGACTGGGAGCGAGGCATCCGACAGTGCTTGCGTCTTGATCTGAGTTTCGCCTGGGATAATCGCCCGGCCGCCGCCGGTGATGACCTGACTCTGGCGCTCGATTACGCCAGTGTGTCGTCGCGTATCCAGGCTTTTGCCGAGCAGGCGCAGTTCCAACTGGTCGAGACCTTCGCCGAGCGTTTGGCTGAAGTCCTGATGAGCGAATTCAACATCACCTGGATGCGCCTCAAGCTGACCAAGCCAGGCGCCATCCCGGCTGCCACGGGTGGTGTGGGCGTGGAGATCGAGCGCGGATGTCGCTGACTCAGGTGTTTCTCGGGCTCGGTAGCAATATCGAGCGCGAATCCCATTTGCAGGCTGGCCTGGAAGCCTTGGCAGGTTTTCTGGTGGATATACGCTGCTCGGCGGTGTTCGAAAGCCAGCCGGTGGGGATCAAGAGCGGGCCATTCTTCAATTTTGTGGTGTCGGCTTTTACCGATCTGCCGCTGATTGAGCTGGATCGCCGGCTGAAATTCATCGAGGCGGACAACGGCCGTTATGCGCCGGATCGCAAGGGGTTGCCGCTGGATATCGACGTGCTGCTGTTCGGCGATCTGGTGGGCAACTTCGATGGCTTGATCCTGCCGCGGGCAGAAATTCTGAAAAATGCCTTCGTGCTGTGGCCGTTGTCGCTGATTGCACCGGATCGCGTGCATCCGGGTGTAGGCAAGAGCTTTGCGACGTTGTGGCGCGAGGCGCAGATTGATCAGGTGTTGGCACCGGTGGCGTTCGAGTGGCGTTGCGAGCAGCTGACGCCCTCAGATTTGCTGTAAAGCAAAAGATCGTTCGGACGATCTTTTGCTCTTGCTTAGGCTTTTTCTTTGTAGGCCTTCAGCGCCTTGAGCCGCTCACGCTTGATCGCCTCACCCAACTCCGGCCCCTTGAAACCCTTCTCCAGCAACGGCTGAACCGCTACGGTCCGAGCAGCATTCGCCGCTCCTCGCAAATATTCCGCCTGTGGATAACTTCGCTGCTCCAATCCTTTGCGTCCACGCGCATCCATCTCGCATGCCGCGATAAATTCCTCGAACCGCTGCGGCCGACGGTAAACGTCAAAACTCTGCAGCAACTCCAGCAAAGTCGATGGCTTCAGCTCCAGGGCGCGATGGCCGTGGGTGTGATATTTGCCTACCAGCAGAGCCAGTTCCTGACAGTCCTTCGGCGCCTTGAAGCGTTCGTTGACCGCTTTGATCAGTTTTAAGCCCTTGTGCTCATGAGCAATGTGTCGGGGCCACTCCTCCTCGGGCGTCAGTCCCTTGCCGAGGTCGTGCAGCAGACAGGCCCAGCGCACGGTGAGTGGTTGTTTGTGCCGCGCCGCTTGCTCCAGCACGCTCAGGGTGTGCGCGCCCGTGTCGATTTCCGGATGGTGGGCTTCCGGTTGCGGTACGCCGAACAGGGCATCGACTTCCGGCATCAATACCTTGAGAGCGCCACAATCGCGCAGCACTTCGATGAATACCCGGGGTTGGTCTTCCATCAGAGCCCGGGAAATTTCCTTCCAGCTACGTTCGGCGGTTAAGGCCTCCAGTTCGCCTGATTCGCTGAGTTGGCGCATCAGTTCCAGTGTCTCCGGCGCCACGGTGAAACCGAGCGCCGCATAACGAGCTGCGAAGCGGGCAACACGCAAAACCCTGAGCGGATCTTCGGCGAACGCGGGGGAAACGTGACGAAGGAGGCGCGCCTCTAGATCCCGCTGGCCATGATAAGGGTCGGTCAGGTTCTGCTGATCGTCTTCAGCCATGGCATTGATGGTCAGGTCACGACGGATCAGGTCTTCTTCGAGGGTGACTTCGGGGCTGGCGTGAAAGGTAAAGCCGCCGTAACCGCGTCCGCTTTTGCGTTCGGTTCGGGCGAGGGCGTATTCCTCACCGCTTTTGGGGTGAAGAAAAACCGGGAAATCCGCACCCACCGGGCGAAAGCCCTTGGCGAGCATTTCTTTAGTGGTGGCGCCAACCACAACCCAGTCGATGTCTGTGACAGGCTTGCCCAGCAGGCGATCGCGTACCGCACCGCCGACTTTATAAATCTGCATAAAAAACCTCCGTTAGCTCGACAGAATAACCTTTGCGTCGAGCCTCCGGAGGCAGAAAAAGGATCAAAGATGAATGACGGCCAGGTCCAGCCGGCCGTAATCCCCTTCGCTGTGTTCACCTCTGGGCGGAACATGATGAGTTTTCATCACCTGGTCGCCTTGCAGGGTTTCCAGATGAATATCGAAGCCCCAGAGGCGGTGCAGGTGTTTGAGCACTTCCTCGGTGGACTCGCCCAGCGGTTTGCGGTCGTGTTGCTGGTGACGCAAAGTCAGCGAGCGGTCACCACGCCGGTCGATGCTGTAAATCTGCACGTTGGGTTCACGATTGCCGAGGTTGTACTGCGCCGCCAGGGTTTCACGGATGATTCGGTAGCCACCTTCGTCATGAATGGCCGGGACCAGCAGATCGTCCTTTTGATCGTCATCAAGAATGCTGAACAACTTCAGGTCACGGATCACCTGGGGTGACAGGTACTGCAGGATGAAGCTTTCATCCTTGAAGCTGCTCATGGCGAATTTGATGCTCGACAGCCAGTCGGTGCCGGCAATCTCAGGGAACCAGCGGTAGTCCTCTTCGGTAGGGTGTTCACACATGCGGCGAATGTCCCGGTACATGGCAAAACCCAGCGTGTAGGGGTTGATGCCGTTGTAGTAGGGGCTATCGAAGCCGGGTTGATAGACCACGCTGGTGTGGGACGTCAAAAACTCCATCATGAAGCCGTCGGTCACCAGGCCTTCGTCATACAGGTCGTTCATCAGGGTGTAATGCCAGAACGTGGCCCACCCTTCGTTCATCACCTGAGTCTGACGTTGCGGGTAGAAATACTGAGCGATCTTGCGCACGATCCGCACGATTTCCCGCTGCCATGGCTCCAGCAGCGGTGCGTGTTTTTCGATGAAGTAGAGGATGTTTTCCTGAGGTTCGGCGGGGAAGCGCGCGTTGTCCTTGTCGCTGTACTTGTCTGCACCTTTTGGAATGGTCCGCCACAGATCGTTGATCTGTTTCTGCAAATGTTCTTCCCGATCCTTTTGCCGGCGACGTTCTTCTTCGGCAGAAATCGGATAGGGGCGTTTGTAGCGATCGACCCCATAGTTCATCAGGGCGTGGCAGGAATCCAGCAGGTCCTCGACCGCGTCGATACCATGGCGCTCTTCGCACTGCATGATGTATTGCTTGGCGAAAACCAGGTAATCGATGATCGAACTGGCGTCAGTCCAGGTGCGGAACAGGTAGTTGCCTTTGAAAAAGCTGTTATGCCCGTAGCAGGCATGGGCGACGACCAAAGCCTGCATGCAGATGGTGTTTTCTTCCATTAAATAGGCAATGCAGGGGTCCGAGTTGATCACGATCTCGTAGGCTAGCCCCATCTGGCCGCGGCTGTAGGATTTCTCGGTGCTGAGGAAGTGTTTGCCATAGGACCAATGGTGATAACCCAGCGGCATGCCGACGGAGGCGTAGGCGTCCATCATCTGCTCGGCGGTGATCACTTCGATCTGGTTGGGGTAAGTATCGAGCGCGTAGCGAGCCGCCAGACGACTGATTTCCTTGTCGTAGGCCTGAATCAGCTCGAACGTCCATTCGGAGCCGGTGGAAATGGGTTGGCGCTTCTGCTCTTTGGCGGTCATGTCACTAACCTGCGCTGGAAGAGTTCACGGAAGACCGGATAGATATCCCCGGCCGAGACCAGTTGTTGCTGGGCAAAAGTATCAGAGAAGGCTTCGGCGATGCGTTCGTACTCGAACCACAGGGCCTGGTGTTCGCGCGGGGTGATCTCAACGTAAGTGTAGTACTGCACGAACGGCATGATCTGGTTGATCAGAATGTCGCGGCAGATTGGCGAGTCGTCGTTCCAGTTATCGCCGTCGGAGGCCTGAGCGGCATAGATATTCCACTCATTGCTCGGATAGCGTTCGGCCATGATCTCCTGCATCAGTTTCAAGGCGCTGGAAACGATGGTGCCGCCGGTTTCGCGAGAATAGAAAAACTCCTCTTCGTCCACTTCCCGGGCACTGGTGTGGTGGCGGATGAACACGACGTCGATCTTGTCGTAGTTACGCTTGAGAAACAGGTACAGCAGTATAAAGAAGCGCTTGGCGATGTCCTTGGTCGCTTGGGTCATGGAGCCGGACACGTCCATCAGGCAGAACATCACTGCCTTGGAACTGGGGTTGGGTTGCTTGATGAGCAGGTTGTACTTGAGGTCGAAGGTATCGAGGAACGGTACGCGATGAATGCGCGCACTGAGTTTTTCGATTTCTGCTTCGACTTCCTGAATATCGCCGAAGTTGTCTGGCTCATCACGCTTGAGTCGCAGCAGTTCTTCTTTGGCTTCGCGCAGTTTTGCCCGGCTGCTGCCAGACAGGGCGATTCGCCGTGCGTGGGCCGAGCGCAAGGTCCGGATGATGTTGATCCGCGACGGATTGCCCTCGTTACTGATCCCGGCACGAACGGTCTTGAAGGTGTCGGTGCCGGTCAGGTTGCGCTTGACCAGGTTCGGCAGCTCAAGGTCCTCGAACATGAATTCGAGGAATTCCTCCTGGGTGATCTGGAAGACGAACTCGTCCATCCCTTCGCCCGAGTTGCCAGCCTTGCCGGGGCCTCTGCCACCGCCACCTCCAGGTGGGCGGGCAATGTGCTCGCCGCTGGTGAACTCCTTGTTGCCCGGGTGCACGACGGTCTGCTTGCCACCGCGGCCGTGGTGAAGCACCGGCTCGTCAATGTCGCGACCGGGAATGCTGATCTGTTCGCCGTGTTCCATATCGGTAATGGAGCGCCGGCTGACCGCCTCTTCGACAGCCTTTTTGATGTGATCACGGTAACGCCGCAGAAACCGCTGACGGTTCACCGTGCTCTTGTTCTTGCCATTGAGACGTCGGTCGATCACATAGCTCATGACTGCTCCTTAGAAGCTGTCCTGAAAGGGGCGAGCGGTTATGCAGCATCGACGGTGCCAAGGGATGTTCACGCTCCCCCAAGCGCTTTTGGACGCTGACTGAACCTCGCTACCGACTTTCGAACACCTTCCAGAGGTCTGTGTAACAGAAAATGCGTACACAGGCCTCTGGCTGACGACAGCCGGTCTGACCGGCAGCGGGTTATTGTGATTTTCTGACCCGCAGGTACCACTCGGACAGCAGTCGTACCTGTTTGTCGGTGTAGCCCCGCTCGACCATCCGTGTGACGAAGTCGTTGTGCTTCTGCTGGTCCTCTTTGCTGGCCTTGGCGTTGAAGCTGATGACTGGCAGGAGGTCCTCGGTGTTGGAGAACATTTTCTTCTCGATGACCACTCGCAGTTTTTCGTAGCTGAGCCAGGTCGGGTTTTTGCCGTTGTTGTTGGCCCGGGCGCGTAGCACGAAGTTGACGATTTCGTTGCGGAAATCCTTCGGGTTGCTGATGCCCGCCGGTTTTTCGATTTTCTCCAGTTCTTCGTTCAGCGCTACGCGGTTGAGGATCTCGCCGGTTTCCGGGTCGCGGTATTCCTGGTCCTGGATCCAGAAGTCGGCGTAGAGCACATAGCGATCGAAGATGTTTTGGCCATACTCGCTGTAAGACTCGAGGTAGGCGGTCTGAATTTCCTTGCCGATGAACTCGATATAACGCGGTGCCAGGTACTCCTTGAGGAAGCGCAAGTAGCGTTCGCGGGTTTCCGCCTGGAATTGTTCCTGTTCGATCTGTTGTTCCAGCACGTAAAGCAAGTGCACCGGGTTGGCAGCGATTTCGTGCGGATCAAAGTTGAACACTTTCGACAGGATCTTGAACGCGAAGCGGGTCGACAAACCGTTCATGCCTTCGTCGACACCCGCGTTGTCGCGGTATTCCTGGATCGACTTGGCCTTCGGATCGGTATCCTTGAGGTTTTCGCCGTCATAAACGCGCATTTTGGAGTAGATGTTGGAGTTTTCCGGCTCTTTCAGACGCGAGAGTACGGTGAACTGGGCAAGCATCTTCAGGGTGTCAGGCGCGCAGTGAGCCTTGGCCAGGGAGCTGTTGAACAAGAGCTTGTCGTAGATCTTCACTTCGTCGCTGACCCGCAAGCAGTACGGCACTTTGACGATGTAGATCCGGTCGATGAAGGCTTCGTTGTTCTTGTTGTTGCGGAAGGTGTGCCATTCCGATTCGTTGGAGTGGGCCAGCAGGATCCCGGTAAACGGAATTGCCCCCAGACCTTCGGTACTGTTGTAGTTGCCTTCCTGAGTGGCGGTCAGCAATGGGTGCAGCACCTTGATCGGTGCCTTGAACATTTCGACGAATTCCATCAGGCCCTGGTTGGCCCGGCACAGTGCGCCCGAGTAGCTGTAGGCATCGGCGTCGTTCTGTGGGTATTCCTCCAGTTTGCGGATATCGACCTTGCCCACCAGTGCCGAGATGTCCTGGTTGTTTTCATCTCCCGGCTCGGTTTTGGCCACGGCGATCTGGTTGAGGATCGACGGGTAGAGCTTCACCACCCGGAACTGGCTGATGTCGCCGCCGAATTCGGCCAGGCGTTTGGTAGCCCATGGCGACATGATGGTGTTGAGGTAGCGCCGTGGAATGCCGAAGTCTTCCTCGAGGATCGCGCCATCTTCAGTGGCGTTGAACAGACCCAGAGGCGATTCGAATACCGGCGAGCCCTTGATCGCGTAGAAGGGTACTTTTTCGATCAGCTGTTTCAGCTTCTCGGCCAGGGACGATTTACCGCCACCCACTGGGCCGAGCAAATAGAGAATCTGTTTCTTCTCTTCCAGGCCCTGAGCGGCATGGCGGAAATACGACACGATCTGGTCGATGCATTCTTCCATTCCGTGGAAGTCTTCAAAGGCCGGATAGCGGCGGATCACCTTGTTGGAAAAGATTCGCGACAGCCTCGAGTTGGCCGAGGTGTCAAGGAGCTCCGGTTCACCGATGGCCAGTAACAGACGCTCGGCGGCGGAGGCGTAGGCGCTGCGGTCGCTTTTGCACAGCTCAAGATACTCTTGCAGCGAGAGTTCTTCCTGGCGTGTGGACTCGAAGCGTTGTTGGAAGTGGCTAAAGATACTCATGACGTCACCTCGCTCGATACGTGGAGCCGACGCCGGATCATTCAGTCGATGCTGGCAGCGACCGAATATGCAGTCGCTGTTTACCCCCCAGAACTCTTTCGAAGCTGACTACCCCGAAAGCTACTCCCGATGACCCGCGCGCCGGTGTACCGGCTCTCCCCTGTTTTGGATGGCCTGCGCTTAAGGATAGTTGGGAATTCGGGAGGTAAAGGCGAGATACGTAATTAGTTGTGGCAGACCGTTCGTCTGCCACCGCGCGAGCCCACGGGGGCCGGGGCTTGCGCGTTACA
Source organism: Pseudomonas sp. ANT_J28 (assembly GCF_008370005.1). NCBI lineage: Bacteria > Pseudomonadati > Pseudomonadota > Gammaproteobacteria > Pseudomonadales > Pseudomonadaceae > Pseudomonas > Pseudomonas sp. ANT_J28. The sequence goes on along the minus strand of NZ_VOBM01000017.1, from coordinate 37,641 downwards.
AAAAAATTATTCGGAAGTGCCTTGCGCCGTTTCCGAAGGGTAAGTCGTACGCCACAGCTCAAAACCGCCATCCATGCTGTAGACGTCGGAGAAGCCCTGACTAATGAGGTACGCAGCGGCGCTCTGGCTGGAATTGCCGTGGTAGCAGACGACCACAGTCGGTGCGTCGAGGTCGGCAGCGCGGATGAAATCCGAGATGGAGTGGTTATCCAGATGCTTCGAGCCGGCGATGTGCAGCGCGGCAAAGGTCGCTGGGTCGCGAACATCGACCACCACCGCGCCTTGTTCGCGCAGGGCCTGGGCCTGTTCTGGGGGGATACGTTTGAATTCGCTCATGGCGGGCTCCTGTGGCTCGGCTGAAAGCGCAGTCTAGCGCGGGGCGCTTGCTGACGATGGTTCGGGGATAAGTGCGGCGACTGGCGGCAGGGCAAGGCCACGCTCGTCACATTTGCAAGACAGGCGTTCACCGCTGTCGACATTCATGAGGGTCAGGGCGCCACCCCAGACACAACCGGTGTCGAGGGCCGAGATGCCCGGCTCATTGCATCGGCCTTCCAGAGCGGCCCAGTGGCCGAAGATGATCTTCAGGCCCTTGGTCTTGCGCTCTTTGTGCTGAAACCAGGGTTTGTAGCCCGGGGGCGCATTGTCGAGGCCTTCCTTGCTTTTGAGGTCAAGCTTGCCCTCGGCGGTACAAAACCGCATGCGGGTGAAATAGTTGGTGATCACCCGCAGGCGTGTCACGCCTTTGAGGTCGTTGTCCCATTTCGCCGGATCGTTGCCGTACATGCCATCGAGGTAGGGCGGCAACAGGTTGTCATCGCGCAATGCCGTCTCGACTTCGGCGGCATACTTCAAGGCCTTGCGCAGTGACCACTGGGGCGCAATGCCAGCGTGTACCAGGGCGACATCGCGCTGTTCGTCGTAATGCATGAGCTTTTGCTGACGCAGCCACTCCAGCAGTTCCGCGCAATCGGGTGCTGCGAGAATCTCGAGCAGGGTGTCGGACTTCTTCAAGCGTTCGATGTTTTTCCCGGCAGCCAGCAAGTGCAGGTCGTGGTTGCCGAGCACGCATACCAGCGATTCGCGGATGCTATAGAGGAAGCGCAAGGTGTCCAGAGACTGCGGACCACGGTTGACCAGATCGCCTACCAGCCACAGACGATCCCGTGTCGGGTCGAAGGCGACTTGCTTCAGCAGGCATTGCAATGCTTGAAGGCAGCCTTGCAGATCGCCGACGGCGTACGTTGCCATCAGTGCAGGGCTCCGGGCACCGCCAGACGGAATGGGGCGATGATGGCGTCGAAGTGTTTGCCGTCGTCGGCAACCATTTCATAAGTGCCCTGCATCGTGCCGACCTTGGAGGTCATGACGGTGCCGCTGCTGTAGGTGTGGCTTTCGCCCACCTCGATCAAAGGCTGCTGGCCAACAACGCCGGCTCCGCGAACCTCTTCGACATGCCCGTCACCGTCGGTGATCACCCAGTGCCGCGACAACAGTTTGGCCGGTAGCTCGCCATTGTTGTGCACGGTGATGGTATAGGCGAAGGCAAAGCGGTTTTGCTCGGGTTGCGATTGTTCTGCCAGATAGCGGGTGACGACGCTGACGTCGACCTGGTAACGAGGATCGGACATGCAAGAGGCCTTAAACGAAGCGGAACGCGGGGCGTAGCTGATGGAGATCAGTCTAGGCCAAGTATCGGGTAGTAAACCAGACATGAAGGCTGGTGTCCTACCCGATAACGCTCATTGGCTGTCAGTCGGCGGCGGGCGTCTGTAGGACTTGTTCGCTGAGCTTGTCGGCCAGGCGTACGAAGGCGGCCAGATCGAGCTGTTCGGGGCGCAGGCTGCCATCAACGCCAGCGGCTTCGATTTCAGCGTTGCTCAGCAGCAGCTTGAGGGTGTTGCGTAGGGTCTTGCGGCGCTGGTTAAAGGCTTCGCGCACGACACGCTCCAACAGCTTGTGATCCTTGGCCGGGTGCGGCAGTACCGCGTGAGGCACCAGGCGCACGATAGCCGAATCGACTTTGGGTGGCGGATTGAACGCACCCGGGCCAACGTTGAACAGATGTTCAACCCGGCAGTGATACTGAACCATGATCGACAAGCGACCCCAGTCACCACCACCGGGGCCTGCTGCGAGGCGCTCGACCACTTCCTTTTGCAGCATGAAATGCATGTCGCGAATCACACTGGCGTTATGCAGCAGGTGAAAAATCAGCGGCGTAGAGATGTTGTACGGCAGGTTGCCGACCACCCGCAGGCTGTTCGGCGCGGCGTTCAGGCTATTGAAGTCGAACTTCAGCGCGTCGCCCTGATGCAGGTTGAAATTGCTCTTGCCGGCAAATTGCTGGTTGAGGATAGGGATCAGATCCTTGTCCAGTTCCACCACGTCCAGTTGGGCGCCGCTGTTAAGCAGGCCCTCAGTCAGCGCACCCTGGCCAGGGCCGATTTCCAGCAGGTGGTCTTCGGGTTTGGCGCGGATGGCGCGCAGGATGCGGTCGATAACGCCGGCATCGTGCAGGAAGTTCTGGCCGAAGCGCTTGCGCGCCCGGTGTTGGTAATGCTCGGTCATAAACGGGTCTCGGCCATCTGGTAGGCGGTTTCCAGGGCGACTTGCAGGCTGCCGGTATCGATTTTGCCGCTGCCGGCCAGGTCCAGGGCAGTGCCGTGGTCGACCGATGTGCGGATGATCGGCAAGCCGAGGGTCACGTTGACTGCCGCGCCGAAGCCTTTGTACTTCAGCACAGGCAGGCCCTGGTCGTGGTACATCGCCAGCACTGCATCGCAGTGCTCCAGATACTTGGGGGTAAACAGAGTGTCGGCGGGCAGGGGGCCACGAAGGTCCATTCCTTCGCCGCGCAGGCGCTCTAATGTAGGTTCGATGATGTCGATTTCTTCATGGCCCAGGTGTCCGCCTTCGCCGGCATGGGGGTTGAGCCCACATACGAGGATGCGTGGCCGGGCAATGCCGAATTTTTCTTGTAGATCGGCGTGCAGAATTCGCGTGACCCGTTCCAGACGCTCCGGCGTGATCGCATCGGCAATCTCGCGAAGAGGCAGGTGAGTGGTAACCAGCGCCACACGCAAACCGCGAGTGGCGAGCATCATCACCACTTGGGCGGTATGGGTCAGGTCGGCGAGAAATTCTGTGTGCCCGGAAAAGGCGATCCCGGATTCATTGATCACGCCCTTGTGCACAGGGGCCGTGATCATGCCGGCAAAATGCCCGTCCAGGCAGCCTTGGCCAGCTCGGGTCAGGGTTTCCAGAACGAAAGCCGCGTTGGCCTTGTCCAGTTGCCCGGCAGTGACCTTGGCGTTGAGCGGTGTATCCCAGACATACAGGCTGTTGGCTGGCGCGGGTACATCCGGCCAGTTGTCCGGGGTGACCGGCAGCAAATCGACAACCACACCCAGCTGCACGGCCCGCTCAAGGAGCAGGTCGCGGCTGGTAATGGCAATCAGGGGATGTGGCTGGGCTTGCGAGGCGAGCAGCAGGCACAGGTCAGGACCTATGCCGGCCGGTTCGCCGGGTGTCAGCGCGAAACGTTTGGGTTTCACTGCGTTGCCTGGTCTGCACCAGGGAGTTTGATCTCTACGTACGCTTCGTCACGGATCTGACGCAGCCAGGTTTGCAGCTCTTCGTCGTATTTGCGGTTACGCAATACGGTCATTGCTTGCTGCTCGCGGGCCTGGGTGGTGCTGTCAGTGGCGCGACGGCCAAGGACTTCCAGAACGTGCCAGCCATATTGGGTCTGGAATGGCTTGGACAGCTGACCTTGTGGGGTCTTGGCCATCACTTCGCGGAATTCAGGCACCAATGCATTTGGGTCGATCCAGTTCAGGTCTCCGCCGTTGAGGGCGGAACCCGGATCTTCCGAGAAGCTTTTTGCCAGTTCGCCGAAATCTTCGCCTGCTTCGATACGGGAGTAGAGCGACTGAGCCAGGGCTTTGGTTTTTGCTTCGTCGCGGATCGGGCTTGGTTTGACCAGAATGTGACGCACGTGCACTTCGTCACGCACCTGGGTCTCACCGCCACGCTTTTCGAGGATCTTCAGGATGATGAAGCCGCCCGGTGTGCGCATTGGCTGGGTAACGTCGCCGACAGCCATGGTGCTCAGCATGCGATCGAACGGAGGTGGCAGTTGACCGGCTTTACGCCAGCCCATGTCGCCACCTTCCAGTGCGGTTTCGCTGGCGGATTTGGCGATTGCCAACTGACCGAAGTCAGCGCCTTGCTTGAGCTGCTGGTAAACCGCGTCTGCCTGTTTGGCTGCATTCTGAATCGCGTCGGAGTTGGCGCTTTCCGGCGTAGGAATCAGGATGTTGGCCAGGCGGAATTCTTCGGACAGCTGCATTTTGCCAAGGTCGGAAGCGAGGAAGTTCTTCACTTCCTGTTCGGAAACCTGGATACGCTCGGCCACACGACGCTGACGCACACGGCTGATGACCATCTCGCGGCGAATCTGGTCGCGGGCGTCTTCATAAGACAGACCGTCGCGAGTCAGGGCGGCGCGGAATTGATCCACGGACATGTTGTTGCGCTGGGCAATGGTGCCGACAGCCTGGTTCAGTTCTTCGTCGGTAATGCGGATACCGGAACGTTCGCCGATCTGCAGTTGCAGGTTTTCGACGATCAGACGTTCAAGTACCTGCTGATCCAGCACGTTGGCCGGCGGTACGGCAGAACCACGCTTGGCGATGGTTTGCTGAACTTCATGAACACGTTGGTCCAGTTGGCTCTGCATGACCACGTCGTTATCGACAATGGCCACCACTTTATCGATGGACTGTACCGCGGCGTTCGCCGCGGTACCCAGGAACAACGCGCCCAACACTAGCGGGCGCAGACAATCAGAAAGCTTGGTCTTCACGTTCACGATAACCTTGGATGCCTTTGTCGAGGAAGCTCTCTACTTTGGCGCCGGTGAGGCCGCCGAGACCTTTCAGAACGATTTGTAGGAAGACGCCGTGGTCGCCTTTTTCGTTTTGCGGAGCTTCCTGACTGAACTCGTCATAAGAAACCCAGTAACGGTTGATCAGGCGCAGTTTCCAGCAGCAGTTGTCGTACTCGAAACCACCAAAGGCTTCCAGGGTACGGTTACGGTTGTAGTCATACTGCCAGCGGCTGATGGCGTTCCACTGCGGCACGATCGGCCAGATCACCGAGAAGTCGTGCTGCTTGATCTTGTAGTAGTCCTTCACGTAGCCAGGTTGGCCCGGGGTGCCGTAGTCACCGCCGCCCACCTGCCATTGACCGGTGTTCTGGTCGTAACGGATCTGGTCATTACGATAGCGATAACCGGCGTTGACGACCTTGTTCGGGTTGTCTTCAGGCTGGTAGTGGAACATCGCGCTGCCCGAGCGAGGGCTGCGGCTGTCCGGGTCCCAGTTGTAATCGGCCGTGGTGCGCCAATCGCGGTTCCAGCGATATTCATATTCCAGCGCATACGGTGAAACGTTGGAATGCGCATCTGCGCGGGTTTTTGCGTCGATACCCGGCAACTGGACTTCGCGGTCCTTGAAGTACAAGGCCTGGCCGACGCTGATGCGTTGACGTTCGAAGCCATTGTCTTCGATCCAGCGGTTGGTTACGCCCAGGGACAGCTTGTTCTCGTCGCCGACACGGTCGGAGCCGGAGAAGCGGTTGTCACGGAACAGCGACGCGTAGTTGAAGGTGTATTCGCTGGTGTCGAAGACCGGAATGTCTTCCTGATCCGTTTCAGGTACGTACAGGTAGAACAGGCGCGGCTCGAGGGTCTGGCGATAATTTTTGCCGAACCATTGGGTGTTGCGATCGAAGTACAGACCGCTATCGATGCTGGCGATTGGCACGCCACGGCTTTGGTTGCTGCCGAAGGTGCCGTTGAGCTTTTGCTGCTCCGCGGTTTGCGCGTCAATCTGGCTTTTGCCGGTACCGTCCAGATCCAGTTGGTACTGGGTGTACTGGTACTTGAGCGATGGCTTCACGAAGCCATAAGTCCAGTCCAGCGGCAGGCTGACACCCGGTTTTAGATTCAAACGGTCGCCGTTGGCACGTGCCAGGCCGGTCACGTTGGTGTCCAGGCGAGGCGAGAGGTTGCCGTCTTCATCGGAGAACTGACCCGTTTCCAGGTCACGATCAAAGCGTACGAGTTCTGTTTCGTAATCGAAATTCAGACCGCCCGGGTGCGTAGGCAACTGACCGTTGAAAGTGATCTGCGGCAAGCGGTCATACGGCGTGACGTTTGAAACGGTCGCCAGCTGATAAGCATGGGCGTTGAGGCGAGCGGTGTAGCTGTCGCCGCGATAGCTCACAGAACCCTGCTGGTTCACGTAATCGGCACTTTTTACACCGATCTGATCAGTTTGCAGATCCTGGAAGTAGTAAGGGTCGCTGATCTTGGTGTAGTCGACTTGCGTGAAGACGCGCGAGTCGAGGCCGCCCTTGTGCTGCCAGTTGTACATGTAACGGGTTTTTTCGTAGTCGGTCTGCAGCTTGCGATCGGTGTCTTCGTCGTTGAGGTACGCGGCGCCGAACTGACCTTCGCTGGACGGGGTCAGGTATCGGAACTCGCCTTCCATCAACAAACCGCGCTTGCTGATGTAGCGCGGGTACAACGTGGCATCGTAATTCGGTGCCAGGTTGAAGTAGTACGGGGTGACCAGCAAGAAACCGGTATCGCTGCCGGTGCCGATGGTCGGTGGCAGGAAGCCGGACTGGCGACGGTCATCGATCGGGAAATAGATGTACGGCGTGTACAGAACCGGAATGTCCTTGACCCGCAGCGTCACGTTGGTTGCGGTACCGAAACCGGTGGCCGGGTTCAAGGTGATGTTGTTGCCCTTGAGCTGCCAGGCGTTGCTGTCCGGTTCGCACGTGGTGTATGTACCATCCTTGAGGCGGATGATCGCGTTCTCGGCACGTTTGGCGTACAGCGCATTACCGCGGATACGGGATTTGTGCATCACGTATTCGGCGTTGTCGACCTTGGCTTCACCGGTGTCCAGCTGCACGTCGGCGTGGTCGCCAACGATCAGTGCGCCGTTGTCGCGAACACGGACGTTGCCGCTTAGTTCGCCACGGCTCTCGGCCTGGTACAGGTTCGCTTCGTCGGCTTCGACCTGCATGCTGCCCTGACGCATGACCACGTCACCCGCCAGGGTCGCGACCTGCTCATCCTGCTTATAGCGAGAGGCTTTGGCGCCGAGAAAGGTCGGAGCGTCACTTTTATTCGTCTTGTCATTCATGCCAGGACGAATCGGTTCGATATAGGAACCAGAGCAGTAAGGACCGGTTTCGGCCAATTGCGCTGCAGTGAGCTTCTCGCGCGGAACCCAATCGAGGTGACTGTAGTCTTCGCTACGCGACTTCAGGCCGCGGCCCTTGGATTCGGTCACCAGCACCGGCTTGGCGCCGGTGTCTTGACTGGAACCGCTGTCAGCCGGAGTCTCGCCGCTCGTGCTTACCGCCGCACTGCCGTCATGGACGGGGCGAGGTGGCAGCGCAGCTGCTGGAGATTTTGGCGCACAATTCCAGGCACCCGAAGCAGAGACTGAGCAGTCATACTGTTCCGCGGCGACCACGAACGAAGTGGCTAGAGGTTGCAGGGCCAGCAGACTGCCGGTAACCAACAACGGAAATTTTTTACGAAACGCGGGGGATTTCAATGCCATCTTATTAGTCCGGGCTTCCTGCGTGCCATCTGCCCGCGGTGTGGGCCGCACGCCTCTCGATGGTCTGAAAAAGATGCTGGATAATAAAGCATGACCCGCTTGACGGCTAGCGCCGTCGGAGACCCTTGCAATGCCTGACCAAGATGTACGTTTGCAACACCTGAAAGTTTGGCTCGATGAGCAACTGGCTGCCCTCTTTGCAGAACAGGGTTGGGGTGCCGTACCCCCGGCCACGTTGACCGCGGCCAGTAGCGATGCGAGTTTTCGACATTATTTCCGCTGGGAAGGCGAGGGCAGAAGCTTCGTCGTGATGGACGCGCCACCGCCCCAGGAAAACTGTAAACCCTTCGTGGATATCGCTTTTTTGCTGGCGAAATCCGGAATAAATGTTCCGAAAATTTATGCCGAAGACCTCGAACGTGGTTTTCTTTTGCTCAATGACCTGGGCAGCAAGACTTACCTGGATGTGATCGACAGCGAAAATGCCGACGATTTGTTCAAGGATGCCCTGCAAGCGCTGCTGGCTTTTCAGCAGTTGCCGATGGTTGCACCGTTGCCAAGTTATGACGTGGCGCTGCTGCGCCGCGAGCTGGAATTGTTCCCCGAGTGGTACGTGAAGCGCGAGTTGGGTATCGAGTTCGACTCGGCGCAGCAAATACTCTGGCAGAACGTGACTGAGCTATTGATCGACAGCGCACTGGCCCAGCCTAAAGTGTTGGTGCACCGCGATTACATGCCGCGCAACCTGATGCTCAGCGAGGCAAATCCCGGTGTGCTGGATTTCCAGGACGCAGTCTATGGTCCCGTGACCTACGACGTGACCTGCCTGTTCAAGGATGCTTTCCTCAGCTGGCCCGAGGAGCGTGTGCGCGGCTGGCTGGAAGCTTACTGGCAGCAAGCGGGCGATCTCGGGATCCCGGTTCAGCCCGACTTCGAAGATTTCCTGCGTGCCAGCGACCTGATGGGCGTGCAGCGGCACCTGAAAGTGATCGGCATCTTTGCCCGCATCTGTCACCGCGACGGCAAGCCGCGCTATCTCGGCGATGTACCGCGCTTCTTTGCTTATATAGACGCTGTGATCGCCCGCCGTCCTGAACTGGCCGAGCTGGATGTGTTGCTGTTGAGTCTGCGTGCTGGAGCGAATGCATGAAGGCAATGATTCTGGCCGCAGGCAAAGGCGAGCGCATGCGCCCGCTGACCTTGACCACGCCGAAACCGCTGGTTCGCGCCGGCGGTATACCGTTGATCGAGTATCACTTGAAAGCCTTGGCGGTGGCGGGGTTTACCGAGGTGGTGATCAACCATGCCTGGCTCGGCCAGCTGATCGAAAACTATCTGGGTGATGGCTCGCAATACGGCGTACGTATTCAGTACTCGCCGGAAGGTGAGCCACTGGAAACCGGAGGCGGGATTTTCCGCGCGCTGCCGTTGCTGGGTGACGAGGCCTTTATGGTGGTCAACGGTGACATCTGGACCGACTACGACTTCAGCGTGTTGCACCAACCCATCTCCGGGCTGGCGCATTTGGTGTTGGCGGATAACCCTGCCCATCATCCGACCGGCGATTTCAGCCTGATCGACGGGCAAGTACGCGACGGTCACCCGGGCACTGCAACCCTGACCTACAGCGGCATCGCGGTCCTGCACCCGCAGCTGTTCGACGGTTGCTCCGCCGGCGCCTTCAAGCTTGCACCGCTGCTGCGCAAGGCCATGGCCGATGGACAAGTCACCGGCGAGCACTTGAATGGACATTGGGTGGATGTTGGCACTCACGAGCGTCTGGCTGAAGTCGAAACCCTGTTAGAAGCGAGACGCTGACATGTTGTGGCCAGGGACTCTGATTGGAGCCGGAGCGGGCTTTTACATCGCCAACATTCCGGGGGCCATGCTTGGCGCCTTGATGGGGCAGGTGCTGGACCGGCACTTGCACTTGCAGAGCTGGGCGCACTTGCGAGAAAAGCTCGGTGGCCGCTCAGTGCTACGCAACGATGAACTGCTGTTTGTGTTGTTGGGACGGCTGGCCAAGTGCGATGGACGGGTGGTGGAAGGCCACATACAGCAGGCCCGTCAGGAAATGCGTTCGCTGGAAATGACCGAGTCGGCCCAGCATCGGGCAATTGCCGCGTTCAATCGCGGCAAGTCGGGAGATGACCGGTTGCGCGGTTATTTGCGCCGCTTGAGCACTCAGCCCCATGCGGCCGAAGGCGTCTTGCGCGCCTGCTGGCGGATGATCTGGGCGGATGGCCGCGCCGGTAGCGCTGAGCGAGAGCTGATCAGGCAGTGGGGTAAATGGCTGGGCTGGACGTCGCGGCAGGTGCAGGCGCTGTCGGCCGATTACGAGCAGCACAAGTTTGCACAGGCCAGCGGCGCGCTGACCTATCAAGATGCTCTGCTGCTTTTGGGCGTTTCGGCGACCAGCGAGCCGGCGCAGATCAAGCGTGCTTATCGACGCCTGTTGAGTCGCCATCACCCGGACAAGATCGCCGGCAGCGGTGCGACGGCGCTACAGGTGCGCGAAGCCACTGACAAGACTCGCGAACTGCATAGCGCCTACACATTGATTCGCGAGCGGCGGGATTTTCGGTAGTGGCCCGGAAGATCAAAAGATCGCAGCTTGCGGCAGCTCCTACACCGGGTTACGCGTACACCTGCAGGAGCTGCCGCAGGCTGCGATCTTTTGCTTTTGCTTTTGCTTTTGCTTTTGCTTAATTCGCGTTCTGTGGATTCAACCAACCGCGAACCCGACGGAACAGCTGCTCTTGCTCAGCCTTGGAATTACCCGGCAATGCCTTGAGCGAGACCTGACTGAACCCCGAAGTCTTCAAGCGTTTGCTGGCTTGCAAGCGTTCCAGCGCCAGGTTGCGATCCAGCGGCTTGTCCATATAGAAGATGTCTGCGGTGGGCAGCTTCAGGGTCGGTGTCAGTTCGGCCAGCTCTGGTTTGGCTTTCGCCGGCATTTGAGCGGCGACCATCACAAACTTCTCCACTTGCGAGGGCTGCTTCTCGCTCAGGTAGCGCGCGGCCCAGTAAGCGCCAGTGCCATGCCCCAGCACGACAATGCGGCGAGCGCTTTGCTGTTCGGCGTAGGCAATCGCGGCGTCGATGCGGGCGAAGATTCGTTCGGCGTCGGCTTTGGCCTGTTCCTCGGTGGTTTCGGCGATCGCCTTGTCCGCCACCTCCGCTTCGCCTCCCGCCGCTTGTTCGATGGGCGCGGCGGTGGTCGAGTCTTTGCTGCCGGCGTCAGGGGCTTTTGGTGTGGGTGCCACTTCTGCGATACGCGGCGCAATGGCATCGCTTTGCAGGTCCGGCAAGGTGATACTCAGGCTGCTCCATTCGGCGTCCGGCAATTTACGTCGCAATGGGCCTATTGCTTGCGGCCAGTCAACAGTTTCGCCGGCGCCCGGAATGATAATCACCGCACCTTTGGGTTCGGCGGTATTGGCCGGTTTCCACAAGGCCAGAAACGTGTCGCTGCCCGCTTGCAGTTGCTGCTGTTCCTGAGCCGGGATCTGTCGCTCAAGTGCAGACGCTTCTTCCTGACTACGCTCAAGCAGCGGCTGGCGCTCGGCCGGTTTTTCTTCGGCGGGTGTTCCCGTAGTGGCAGGTACCGGGTTGGCAGCCTCGACGGAAAAGGCGCAAGGCAGGATCAGCGACAGGCACAATGCTGGCAGTGCCAGGCGGTAGACAGGGGGCATCGGATATTCCAGGCCAGAAGTTATTCCGGCAGCCTAATGGGTTGGTCAGTATTTGTCAGTGTGTGAGACTTCGATGATGCGTTTTTGCTGCCTGTGGGTTATCGGCTGTTTGTGGTTTCCCTTGATGGGCTGGGCGGCTCCCGCGCCACCAGTGCACGTCGCGCAATTGTCCGCAGGCCAGCAGCAATGGCTGGCGCAACATGGCGAATTGCGCGTGGGGCTGGTGTTGCAAGTGCCCTACGCCCAATACGATCGCCGCTTGCAGCGTTTGTCCGGGGTCAATGTCGAGCTGATGAAGTGGCTGGCCAAGGCGCTCAAAGTCGAGCTGAGCTGGCGCAACTTTCCCGACCTGGCGCAGCTGGAAACCGCCGCGCGCGAGGGTGAAATCGACATCGCTCCGGGGCTGACCCAAACCCCCGGTGGCCTGCGGCTCTGGCAGTTTTCCGACCCGTACATGCGGGTGCCGCAACTGGTGGTCAGTGACCAGAAAAGCACCGGCGTGGTCGAGCTGGAAAAACTCGACAGCCAGACCCGCGTCGCCGTGCGCATGCCCGGCGCCACCGCCGATTACCTGCGCAGCAATTACCCGCACCTGAACCTTCAAGGCGTACCGATCGAGCGCCAGGCACTGCAACTGTTATTGAGTCAGCAGGCCAGTTACGCCGTGGTCGACGAAGCGCAGCTGGGACGACTGTCTGCCGAGCCGGAGTTCGCCGGGCTGGTGGTGGTCGGTGATATTGGCTTGCCGCAACTGTTGCGGGTGGCCACGCGCCGGGATTGGCCAGAACTGGCCGGCATCGTCGAAAGCGCGCTGCGGGCGATCCCGGCCAAGGACCTGGAGCAACTGCACAACCAATGGCTGCAACCCAAATACCCGCGGCTGACCGAATCCCCGGGTTTCTGGCAAAACCTCTGCCTGCTGTTGGCGGTATTGATGCTGAGCAGCATGGCCATTGTGGTCTGGCAGCGTCGGCAGCAGCACAGTCTTGAGCATCGTTTGCTGGCCGCGCGCGAAGACATTGCGCTGCGTGCCGCCAGCGAAGAAGCCTTGCGCCTCACTCAGTTTTCCATCGATCAGAGCACCGTCGGCATCCTTTGGGTCAACTGGGACAGCCATGTGCGCTACGCCAATCGCGCGGCCGAAACCATGCTGGGTTATCCGGCGGGCGGGATCATTGATCGGCCGCTGATCGACTTCGAACCCGGCTTGCACATGGACCGCTGGCTGAACCTGTGGAAACGCGCCCGGGCCAGCGAGGAAGGTCCGCAAAGTTTCGAAACCAACTGCGTACGGGCGGATGGCAGCAATCTGCCGGTGGATGTTTCGCTGAGCTTTTTGCGGTTTCGCGACAGCGAATACCTGGTGGTTTACCTCAACGACGTCACCGAGCGCCGTCGTGCGTTGGCCGCGTTGCAGGAAAGCGAGGCGCGCCTGCAAGGGATCGCCGCCAATGTCCCGGGACTGGTCTTTCGTCTGGAACGGGCGCCGGTGACGGGGCAGATCGACTTTGCCTACATCAGTGAAGGCAGCGAGAGCCTGGTCGGTTACTCACCAGCGACCCTGGCCCATCGCGACAAAGGCCTGCGCAGCCTGGTGCACCCGGACGACAAGGCCAGTTATCACCAAACCCAGGACCATGCGCTGGACACCGACAGTGACTGGTCGTGGCAAGGACGGATTCTCACCCGTTCGGGCGAACAGCGCTGGGCCGAAATCAAGGCCATCACCCGCCGACTCGAAGACGGCGCCTATGTCTGGGACGGGATCGTCTGGGACATCAGCGAGAGCAAGCGCATCGAACTGGAACTGGCCAGCTCTCGCGAACAGTTGCGTGAGTTGTCCGCGCACCTGGAGAGCGTGCGGGAAGAGGAAAAGGCCCGCATCGCCCGGGAAGTTCACGACGAACTGGGTCAGATGCTCACCGTGCTGAAGTTGGAAACCTCCATGTGTGAACTGGCCTACGCCCAGCTCGACCCCGGTCTGAACGAACGCTTGAACAGCATGAAGCGACTGATAGCGCAGCTGTTCCAATTGGTACGCGATGTGGCCACGGCGCTGCGGCCGCCGATTCTCGACGCCGGGATTGCCTCGGCCATCGAGTGGCAGGCCCGCCGATTCGAGGCGCGCACGCAGATTCCGTGTCTGGTGCAGGTGCCGGAGAACCTGCCGGTACTCAGTGATGCCAAGGCGATTGGCCTGTTCCGGATCCTTCAGGAAGCGCTGACCAATGTCATGCGCCATGCCCAGGCGCATACTGTCGAACTGACATTGGCGCTGGAAGGCGACGAGTTGTGTCTGACCGTCAGCGATGATGGCGTAGGATTTGTCCCTGCCACCGGTAGGTCAACATCCTTCGGGGTGGTCGGCATGCGCGAGCGAGTGTTGATCATGGGCGGGCAATTGTCGCTTGAGAGTGAACCGGGTGAAGGCACGACCCTGAGCGTGCGAGTGCCGCTGGATGAAGCCTGAAGCATTTGTGGTGTCTGTGCTGACGTCTTCGCGAGCAAGCCCGCTCCCACAGGGGGAACGCATTCCAAATGTGGGAGCGGGCTTGCTCGCGAATGATCTTGAATCTGGAGAAGAACGTGATCCGTGTATTGGTAGCCGAAGACCACACCATCGTCCGCGAAGGCATCAAGCAATTGATCGGCCTGGCCAAGGATTTGCTGGTGGTAGGGGAGGCGAGCAATGGCGAGCAGTTGCTCGAAACCTTGCGTCATGTTCCCTGCGAAGTGGTCTTGCTGGACATCTCCATGCCCGGGGTTAACGGGCTGGAGGCGATTCCGCGGATTCGCGCGCTGAACAATCCGCCGGCGATTCTGGTGTTGTCGATGCACGACGAAGCGCAAATGGCCGCCCGTGCGTTGAAGGTCGGCGCCGCGGGTTATGCGACCAAGGATAGCGATCCGGCGCTGCTGCTGACGGCGATCCGCAAGGTCGCAGCGGGCGGGCGTTACATTGACCCGGACCTGGCCGACCGTATGGTCTTCGAAGTCGGCCTGACCGATTCGCGGCCGTTGCACTCGTTGCTGTCCGAGCGCGAATTCTCGGTGTTCGAACGCTTGGCCCAGGGCGCCAACGTCAACGACATCGCCCAGCAACTGGCCTTGAGCAGCAAAACCATCAGCACCCATAAGGCGCGGCTGATGCAGAAACTCAACATCACCTCCCTGGCGGAGCTGGTGAAGTACGCGATGGAGCACAAACTCCTCTAAGAAAACCGCTCCCACAGGGATAGTGGTCGCATGCCCATTTACGACATCCTGCAAAGCCGCTTTTGCCCGTTCTTGCGGCTTGCAGCTTCAAGATTGTCGCTGGCCTATCCATCCCCGCCATCCTTGTAGGGCAATCCCTACCCCCAACCTTCCATCCCGCTGAGGCCATTCTCTCCTGCGCCCCGATTTGCGTGGTCGGCAGCGTCCACTAGGCTTAGTCCACAGCAGTCATCACAACAAAGGTGTGGGTATGAGCCAGGTCGATTCAAACGCAGGGGCCAGCGATATTCTGGTCAGCTTTCGTGGAGTACAAAAAAGCTACGACGGCGAGAACCTGATCGTCAAAGACCTCAACCTGGAGATTCGCAAAGGCGAATTCCTCACCTTGCTCGGGCCCTCCGGCTCCGGCAAGACCACCAGCCTGATGATGCTCGCCGGTTTCGAAACGCCGACTGCGGGCGAAATCCTGCTGGCCGGGCGAGCCATCAACAACGTGCCGCCGCACAAGCGCGACATCGGCATGGTGTTCCAGAACTACGCATTGTTCCCGCACATGACGGTCGCCGAGAACCTGGCGTTCCCGTTGACAGTGCGCGGCTTGAACAAGAGCGATGTCAGCGACAAGGTCAAAAAAGTCCTGAGCATGGTGCAGCTCGACACCTTCGCCCAGCGTTATCCGGCGCAACTGTCCGGCGGTCAGCAGCAGCGTGTGGCCCTGGCCCGCGCCTTGGTGTTCGAACCGCAACTGGTGCTGATGGACGAACCCCTCGGTGCACTCGACAAACAACTGCGTGAACACATGCAGATGGAGATCAAGCACCTGCACCAGCGACTGGGCGTGACCGTGGTCTACGTGACTCACGACCAGGGCGAAGCCTTGACCATGTCCGACCGCGTGGCAGTCTTCCACCAAGGCGAAATCCAGCAGATCGCGCCGCCGCGCACTCTCTACGAAGAGCCGAAAAACACCTTCGTCGCCAACTTCATCGGCGAGAACAACCGCCTCAACGGCCGCTTGCACAGCCAGACCGGCGACCGCTGCATCGTGGAACTGGGTCGCGGTGAAAAGGTTGAAGCCTTGGCCGTTAACGTCGGCAAGACTGGCGAACCCGTCACGCTGTCGATTCGCCCGGAACGCGTGAGCCTCAATGGTTCGAGCGAGTCGTGCGTCAACCGCTTCTCAGGGAGGGTGGAGGAATTCATCTATCTGGGCGACCACGTCCGGGTTCGCCTGGAAGTCTGCGGCAAGACCGATTTTTTTGTGAAACAACCGATTGCCGAGCTCGATCCCGCGCTGGCCGTCGGCGACGTGGTACCGCTTGGCTGGCAGGTCGAACACGTTCGCGCGCTCGACCCGCTTCTAGAGGCGCATTGATCGCCCCCTGCTTTAACAACACCAACCCTGCACGTGGAGAGAACAATAAATGTTGAGATCCCTGAAATTCACCGCTTTGGTCATGGGCATGATCGGTGCGGCACACGCAATGGCGGCGGGCCCGGACCTGACCGTGGTGTCCTTTGGCGGGGCGAACAAGGCAGCGCAGGTCAAAGCCTTCTACGCACCGTGGGAAGCGGCAGGCAACGGCAAGATCGTGGCGGGCGAGTACAACGGCGAAATGGCCAAGGTCAAAGCCATGGTCGACACCAAGAGCGTGTCCTGGGACCTGGTAGAAGTTGAGTCGCCAGAACTGTCCCGTGGTTGCGACGAAGACATGTTCGAGCAACTTGATCCGAAGTTGTTCGGCAAGTCCGAAGACTACGTCAAAGGCGCCATCCAGCCATGCGGCGTGGGCTTCTTCGTGTGGTCGACCGTGCTGGCCTACAACGCCGACAAACTGGCTTCCGCACCGACCAGCTGGGTGGATTTCTGGGACACCAAGAAATTCCCGGGCAAACGTGGCCTGCGCAAAGGCGCCAAGTACACCCTGGAATTCGCTCTGATGGCCGACGGCGTTGCGCCGAAAGACGTCTACAAAGTACTGGCCGGCAAGGATGGTCAGGACCGCGCGTTCAAGAAGCTTGATGAGCTGAAACCAAGCATCCAGTGGTGGGAAGCCGGCGCGCAACCGCCGCAGTACCTCGCTTCCGGCGACGTGGTCATGAGCTCGGCCTACAACGGCCGGATCGCTGCCGTGCAGAAAGAAAGCAACCTGAAAGTCGTGTGGAACGGCGGTATCTACGACTTCGACGCATGGGCCATCCCGAAAGGTCTGGATAAAGCACGCGCTGAAGCGGCGAAGAAATTCATCGCGTTCTCGGTGATGCCGCAGCAGCAGAAGACCTACTCGGAAAACATCGCCTACGGCCCGGCCAACACCCAAGCCGTACCGTTGCTGGCCAAGGATGTCCTGAAAGACATGCCGACCACCCCGGAAAACATCGCCAACCAGGTGCAGATCGACGTCAGCTTCTGGGCTGACAACGGTGAGCAACTGGAACAGCGCTTCAATTCCTGGGCTGCGAAGTAAGCCATCCCCTGTGGTTTGAACACCGCAATCCTTGTCGGAGCGAGCTTGCTCGCTCCCACAGGTTGTTTGTTTGCCTCTGCAACGATCAAAGATTTCCGGAGTACGCCATGGCCACCGCCATTCCCCTGAACGCGGGCACCGACCCCACCTTGAAGCAGCGGCTCAAGCACGCCGAGCGGATCAACCGCTGGAAAGCACAAGCCTTGATCGCCCCGTTGGTGCTGTTTCTGTTGCTGGTGTTCCTGGTACCCATCGTGGCGCTGCTCTACAAAAGCGTTGGTAACCCCGAAGTGGTCGGCGGCATGCCGCGCACCGTGGCGGCTATCGCCAGTTGGGATGGCCGAGGCCTGCCCGCTGAACCGGTTTACAAGGCCGCCAGCGAAGACCTCGCTGAAGCCCGCAAGAATCAGACCTTGGGCGACCTGTCCAAGCGCTTGAACATGGAGTTGGCCGGCTACCGCAGCCTGCTGACCAAAACCGCACGTGCCTTACCGTTCGCCACCGAACCGGCCTCGTATAAAGAAGCGCTGGAAGGGCTCGACGAGCGCTGGGGCGACCCGGCCTACTGGCAAGCCGTGCGCCGCAACACCAGCAGCATCACGCCTTATTACTTGCTGGCGGCGGTCGATCACCGTGTCGACGACCTCGGCGAAATCGCCCCGGCCACGCCCGATCAGGCGATCTACCTCGACATCTTTGCCCGGACGTTCTGGATGGGGCTGATCATTACCGTGATCTGCCTGCTGCTGGCGTATCCGTTGGCCTACCTGTTGGCGAACCTGCCGTCACGGCAAAGCAACCTGCTGATGATTCTGGTGCTGCTGCCGTTCTGGACCTCGATCCTGGTGCGGGTCGCCGCGTGGATCGTATTGCTGCAATCGGGTGGCTTGATCAACAGCGGCCTGATGGCGATGGGCATCATCGATAAACCGCTGGAACTGGTGTTCAACCGCACCGGGGTTTACATCTCCATGGTGCACATCCTGCTGCCGTTCATGATTCTGCCGATCTACAGCGTGATGAAAGGCATTTCGCCGACCTACATGCGCGCCGCGATTTCCCTCGGCTGCCACCCGTTCGCCAGTTTCTGGCGGGTGTACTTCCCGCAGACCTATGCCGGTGTCGGCGCCGGTTGCCTGTTGGTGTTCATCCTCGCCATCGGCTACTACATCACCCCGGCGTTGCTGGGCAGTCCGAACGATCAGATGGTCAGTTACTTCGTCGCCTTCTACACCAACACCAGCATCAACTGGGGCATGGCGACCGCGCTCGGTGGGCTGCTGTTGTTGGCGACCGTGGTGCTTTATCTGATTTACAGCTGGCTGGTGGGCGCCAGTCGCCTGCGCCTGAGCTAAGGGGAGAACGAAATGCTGAGTCCTTATATGTCGCCCATTGAGCGGGTGTGGTTCTACAGCTTGCGCATTCTCTGCGGGCTGGTCCTGTTGTTCCTGATTCTGCCAGTGCTGGTGATCATCCCGTTGTCGTTCAACTCCGGGAGTTTTCTGGTGTACCCGTTGCAAGGCTTTTCGCTGCACTGGTACCAGGACTTCTTCGCTTCGGCCGAGTGGATGCGTTCGCTGAAGAACAGCATCATCGTCGCTCCGGCGGCGACTGTGTTGGCGATGATCTTCGGTACGCTGGCGGCCATCGGCCTGACGCGGGGCGACTTCCCCGGCAAGGCGCTGGTGATGGCGCTGGTGATTTCGCCGATGGTGGTGCCGGTGGTGATCATTGGGGTGGCGAGCTATCTGTTCTTCGCGCCACTGGGTCTGGGTAACAGCTTCTTCTCGCTGATCGTGGTGCATGCGGTGTTGGGTGTGCCGTTTGTGATCATTACCGTGTCGGCGACCTTGCAGGGGTTCAATCAGAATCTGGTGCGTGCTGCTGCGAGCCTGGGTGCTTCGCCGCTGACGGCGTTCCGTCGAGTGACCTTGCCGCTGATTGCGCCTGGCGTGATTTCCGGTGCGCTGTTTGCCTTCGCCACTTCGTTCGATGAAGTGGTGGTGACGCTGTTCCTCGCCGGTCCTGAACAAGCGACCCTGCCACGGCAGATGTTCAGCGGCATCCGCGAAAACCTCAGCCCGACCATCGCGGCGGCTGCAACGCTGTTGATTGCCTTCTCGGTGATCCTGCTGCTGACCCTGGAATGGCTGCGCGGCCGTAGCGAAAAACTGCGTACCGCCCAAGTCTGACGGTTCACGCCATCAAAATGTGGGAGCGGGCTTGCTCGCGAAAGCGGTGGATCAGTCGACATCTATTGTGAATGTCACTCCGCATTCGCGAGCAAGTCGAATCGTCGCACCGCCGCTCCCACATTGGATCTTCACTGTGTCATGGTCATTCATGGCCTGAATAGCAGACAAACCCCAATCCCCAGCTACTCTTGTGCCCAGCTCCCCTATCTATAAGAGGCTGCGCACATGAGTATTTCCTCTTTCAAAATCGCTCACAAACTGATCACCGGCGCAGGTGCCATCGAGCAACTGGCAGCTGAACTGACACGCCTGGACATCGACAACCCGCTGATCGTCACCGATGCCGCACTGGTCAAGTCCGGCACGGTCGAGCTGGCGCTGGCGCAGCTGGGTGACCGAACCTACGAAATTTTCGACCGTGTGCTGCCAGACCCGGAAATCGCCATCGTCGAAGGCTGCATGCGGGTCTACCGCGAGGGCGGGCACGACGGACTGATCGGCCTGGGCGGCGGCAGTGCCATCGACATCGCTAAAAGTGTCGCGGCCTACGCCGGTTATCACGGGGCGCTGGAGGATCTGTTCGGTATTGATCAGGTTCCGCGCAAAGGTCCGCCGCTGATCGCCATTCCGACCACCGCCGGTACTGGCTCGGAAGTCACTAACGTGGCGATCCTCTCCGACAAGGTCGCGCAGCTGAAGAAAGGCATCGTCAGCGACTATCTATTGCCAGACGTGGCGCTGGTCAGCCCGCAAATGACCCTGACCTGTCCGCGCAGTGTCACGGCTGCCAGTGGCGTCGATGCACTGGTGCACGCCATCGAATCCTATCTGTCGCTCAACGCCTCACCGATTACCGACGCACTGGCCATCGGCGCCATCAAGCTCATCGCCAAGGCGCTGCCGAAGGCTTACGCCAATCCGTCAAATCTCCAGGCCCGCGAAGACATGGCCACCGCCAGCCTGATGGCCGGTATGGCGTTTGGTAATGCCGGGGTCGGGGCGGTGCACGCGCTGGCGTATCCGCTGGGCGGCCGTTTCAACATTGCCCATGGGGTCAGCAACGCCTTGCTGCTGCCATATGTCATGACCTGGAACAAAATGGCCTGCGTGGAGCGCATGCAAGATATCGCCGAGGCCATGGGGGTGAAGACCGCTCATCTGAGCGCCAACGACGCGGCGGACAAAGCCGTAGAGGCGATGACCGAGTTGTGCGCTGCGGTGGAAATCCCGCCGGGCCTGCGCAGCTTCGGCGTTCCCGAAGATGCGATCCCGGCCATGGCGGTGGAGGCAGCGGGAATTGAGCGCCTGATGCGCAACAATCCGCGCAAATTGAGTGCCGTCGATATCGAGAAGATCTATAGGGCGGCTTACTGATTATCGCGTCACGGTGCGCGGGTCAAAGCATGAGGTATACAATGCGCGCCATCGTGATTCTGCTCAAAAAAGGTGCGTCATGCAGCCCTTCGTAATTGCTCCGTCGATTCTCTCCGCCGACTTCGCCCGCCTGGGTGAAGAGGTGGACAACGTCCTGGCCGCTGGCGCCGACTTCGTGCACTTCGACGTCATGGACAACCACTACGTGCCGAACCTGACCATCGGCCCGATGGTGTGTGCCGCACTGCGCAAGTACGGCGTGACCGCGCCGATCGACGCGCACCTGATGGTCAGCCCGGTGGACCGCATCGTCGGTGACTTCATCGAAGCCGGCGCGACCTACATCACGTTTCACCCGGAAGCCACGCAGCACGTCGACCGTTCCCTGCAACTGATCCGCGAAGGTGGCTGCAAGTCGGGCCTGGTGTTCAACCCGGCGACCCCGCTGGACGTGCTCAAGTACGTGATGGACAAGGTCGACATGATCCTGCTGATGAGCGTCAACCCGGGCTTCGGCGGGCAGAAGTTCATCCCCGGCACCCTCGACAAACTGCGTGAAGCGCGGGCGCTGATCGATGCTTCCGGGCGTGACATCCGCCTGGAAATCGACGGCGGGGTGAACGTGAGCAACATTCGTGAAATCGCCGCTGCTGGCGCCGACACCTTCGTCGCCGGCTCGGCGATCTTCAATGCGCCGAACTATCAAGAGGTGATTGAAAAGATGCGTTCCGAACTGGCGCTGGCCCGCCCATGAGTGGCTTTGAGCAGTTGTTCCCGGGGTCTCTGCCACGGTTGGTGATGTTCGATCTGGATGGCACGCTGATCGATTCGGTCCCCGACCTCGCAGCGGCTGTGGATAACATGCTGCTCAAGCTCGGGCGTCAACCTGCCGGCATCGAATCGGTGCGTGAGTGGGTGGGCAACGGTGTGCACACGCTGGTACGCCGGGCCTTGGCCAACCACATCGACGCCGAGGGTGTCGATGAGGTCGAGGCCGAGCATGCCCTGGAGCTGTTCAACGGCTTTTACGAGGACGGTCACGAGCTGACGGTGGTTTACCCCGGCGTGCGCGACACCCTGAAATGGCTGCACAAGCAGGGTGTCGAGATGGCGCTGATCACCAACAAGCCGGAGCGCTTCGTCGCGCCGCTGCTGGACCAGATGAAAATCGGTCGTTATTTCCGCCTGATCATCGGCGGCGACACCCTGCCACAGAAAAAGCCGGACCCGGCTGCGCTGTTTTTCGTGATGAAAATGACCAACATCCCGGCGTCGCAATCCTTGTTCGTCGGCGATTCGCGCAGCGATGTGCTGGCGGCGAAAGCGGCGGGGGTCAAATGCGTGGCGCTCAGTTATGGCTATAACCACGGCCGGCCGATTGCCGAAGAGTCGCCGGCGCTGGTGATCGACGATCTGCGCAAGTTAATTCCCGGTTGCCTGGATCCGGCCGCTGAGATAACGTTGCCCGACGCTGTTCAACCCCCTTCTGGAAACGCCATCGTGGTGGTCACTCGCAAACTCTGGATGAAAGTCATCAAGGCCCTGGCCCGCTGGCGTTGGCGCGCCTGACTTGTTCCTGGCCGGCATACCGGCGCGTTTGCATACCTGACTGTTAGACCCTCAAGCCACGAGGCTACCCCATGATCCGCGAAGAATTCCTGCGTTTGGCCGCTGCCGGCTACAACCGCATCCCGCTTGCCTGCGAAACCCTGGCCGACTTCGACACGCCGCTGTCGATCTACCTGAAACTGGCCGACGAGCCCAACTCCTACCTGCTGGAATCTGTGCAGGGCGGGGAGAAGTGGGGCCGTTACTCGATCATCGGCCTGCCGTGCCGTACCGTGCTGCGGGTTCATGACCATCTCATCAGCGTGACCCATGACGGCATCGAGATCGAAAGCCACGAAGCTGAAGATCCGCTGGCGTTCGTCGAAGCGTTCAAGGCCCGTTACAACGTGCCGACCATCCCTGGCCTGCCGCGCTTCAATGGCGGACTGGTGGGTTATTTCGGTTACGACTGCGTGCGCTATGTGGAGAAGCGATTGGGCAAGTGCCCGAACCCGGATCCGTTGGGCGTGCCGGACATTCTGCTGATGGTTTCCGACGCGGTAGTCGTATTCGACAACCTCGCCGGCAAGATGCACGCGATTGTCCTGGCCGATCCCTCGCAAGACGATGCTTTCGAGCAAGGTCAGGCACGTCTGGAAGAGCTGCTGGAAAAACTCCGTCAGCCGATTACCCCGCGCCGTGGTCTGGATTTCAGCAAACAACAGTCTGCTGATCCGGTATTTCGTTCGAGCTTCACCCAGGGCGATTACGAAAAAGCCGTCGACACCATCAAGGAATACATCCTGGCCGGCGACTGCATGCAGGTCGTGCCGTCCCAGCGCATGTCGATCGACTTCAAGGCCGCGCCGATCGATCTGTACCGGGCGCTGCGTTGCTTCAACCCGACGCCTTATATGTACTTCTTCAACTTCGGCGACTTCCACGTCGTCGGCAGTTCGCCGGAAGTGCTGGTGCGGGTCGAAGACAACCTGATCACCGTGCGCCCGATCGCCGGCACCCGTCCGCGCGGGGCCAACGAAGAGGCGGACTTGGAGCTGGAAAAAGACCTGCTGTCCGACGACAAGGAAATCGCCGAGCACCTGATGCTGATCGACCTGGGCCGTAACGACACCGGTCGGGTCTCGGAAATCGGTTCGGTGAAACTCACCGAAAAGATGGTGATCGAGCGTTATTCCAACGTGATGCACATCGTGTCCAACGTCACCGGTCAATTGAAGGCCGGCCTGACGGCGATGGACGCACTGCGGGCGATTCTGCCGGCGGGCACCTTGTCTGGCGCACCGAAGATTCGCGCGATGGAAATCATCGACGAACTGGAACCGGTCAAGCGTGGTGTCTACGGCGGTGCGGTCGGCTACTTCGCCTGGAACGGTAACATGGACACCGCGATCGCGATCCGCACCGCGGTGATCAAGAACGGCGAACTGCACGTGCAGGCCGGTGGCGGCATCGTTGCCGACTCGGTACCGGCGCTGGAATGGGAAGAAACCCTGAACAAGCGCCGCGCGATGTTCCGTGCGGTGGCCCTGGCCGAGCAAACCCCGGCAGGCTGAGTTCACGCAAAGACCTCACCACCATAAAAAACGCGGCACCTGTGAGGGCGCCGCGTTTTTTGTGCCTGTTGTTTGCCGGGTCAGAAATCCAGCGCAACGCCAACGGTAAGCCCTTGCTGGGTAAAGTCATCATCCTTGCGGAACGTGTATCCGCCACGCAGCGCCAGATCGGCCGTCAACTTGTGGCTGACCCCCAGGCTCACGCGATTCAGGTGGCTTTGCGGTGTATAGCCGTCCAGTTTGAAGTCCAGGGACGGCTGGCTGTTGAGCGCGATGTTTACTTTCTGAGTGTCATCCTCGTATTCACGCTCATACGCGTATTCGCCGAACACTTGAGTCTGCGCGGTGATCTGATACTTACCCTGCAGACCGGCGCCCAAACGTTTTGAATCGCGAGTCTGATCATCAAAGGTCAGCGCTGTGGAACGAGTGCTGTTTTCTGAGTAGCCGTCGACTTCCACTTTTGCGTAATCGGCGCTGATGAACGGCGACAGGTGCCACTCGCTGCCCGGTTGCGCAATGTCGTAGCCAACCCGTGTGCTGAAGGCCCAGAGATCGCCATCGGTATCGCCTTTCTCCGCACCTTCGCTGGCACCCAGGTCGAATTTGCGTTTGAGGTTGTCGTAATCCAGCTTGCCGCCGGTCAACGCGGCATTGGCCCACCAGCGATTCTGCTGGAACTGGGCGAAGGCGGTGGCCAGGTAGCTGTTGAGTTTGTAGTCCGAATCGTTATTGCCTGCTTCCAGGTTCTGACGATAGAAACCCGCCGCCACACCGACGCGCCAGGCGTCATTGAGCCGATAGCTGCCGCCGATGTTCAGGTTGTAACCGTCGCCGTCGGCGCTGGCGCCGCTGCTTTGGCTATCGACATCCAGATGTTGGCCGCCACCGGCGACAATCGCGCGCCATTGGCCGACCGCTTGCCAGTTCCCCCAGTCCGATTGCCATTGGCTGCGCAGTTCATCCTGGTGCGCACGCAAGGTAGCGTGGGCCATTTCCGGCAACAATGTCAGCTCCCACGGCGCAGCCAGTAGGGAGTAGGCGTAGTCGGAAATCAGTTTCTGCCCGGCTTCGGTCGGATGAACCCCATCGTTATAAATCAGCTTGCTGGGGTCCGGGGTGGCACTGTTGATGCCATACGTAGGGTTTTCGGTGCAGCTGTTACCGCTGAAGCAAGTCGCCGTCAGGTTCTGGCCTGTAGCAAAACCGAATCGAGCCGGATCGGCGAAGGTTTCCTGCAACAGCAGCGGAATGTTCAACGGGATGATTTCGGCATCGATCCCCGCCAGTCGGGTGACCAGTTGCCGGTTGAAGGCAGAGCTCAGTAGTGAGGTGGGTGTCTGTTGGGGCGTGCCATTGATGGCGGGCGTCAAGCCCAGGTCGGGCAACAGCCAGACCATAATGTACCGGGCGCCGGCGGTTTGCAGAACCTGGACGCTGTTGGCCAGTCGATCCGCAGCGGCATTCGCCTGAGCGCCACTTTGTACACGTCCCTGAAGAAAATCGTTACCACCCCCGGAAATGTAATACAGCGCATTCGGATCGGCGCTGAAGTTGTTTGTCGGCAGATAGCCCGAGCGTGTGCGTTCACCCGTGGCGGATACGCTGGTGATCGAGGTGAGGATCTGGTCGGTGCGATATCCGCCAACGGCCCAGTTACTACCGTCCGGCAGGCCCTGGTTCGCACGCGCCGCCGAGGTTGAAGCGGCCGTCTGGTCCGGTGAAAACCCGAGCCTTCCACCCAGCAGTTGGGTCGAGTTGGCGGAGTAGGCTTCGCCGCTGCCGTCCTGGTAAACCGGTCCGGTCCGGTTGGTGAAGCGCAGGGTCGAGCCGGGAGGGCCGCCCGTGTCGGTAAACTGCCCGGCATCGTTGAGGCTATCGCCGAAGACGATGAAATTCGAATAAGGGTTGGGCGCCGCGATCGCCTGGGTGCAGGCCATAGCGAGCAAGCAGCCGGCAAGCGGTACAGCCAACGTCTGTCTGATCATGAGCAAGTCCGTTTGTTATTGTTGTAGTGAGCAAAACGACAGTGCCAAAAACTATAGAGCCTGTTGCCGTTCGGCGCGAACCCGTCAATTGTTTCAAGAGCTTCCATCGCCCCATATTGCACGCTCTGCCCAGCTAAGTTACTGTGCCAAGACGTATAAATGAGACCTTCCCCGTGTTGATCGTCAGCAAACTTCTGGATCAAGTCATCAAGGCACACGCCCGTTGGCGTTGGCGCGCCTGAATCCTTCTGCCGGCCCGGCCGGATCTTTACCGCTTTGCCTTCTTTACCCGCAAGACAAACCGCTTTGCAGCGCGACTCCAGCGCCTGACAAAGTGCAGGACGCTGCGGGTAAATCATTCGAAGGCTGTATTCAAAGTCAGTAAATTCAAGAGGTTCATAACGCCATGTTGCTGATGATCGATAACTACGACTCTTTTACTTACAACGTTGTGCAATACCTCGGTGAGCTCGGCTCCCAGGTCAAAGTCGTGCGTAACGATGAGCTCACCATTGCCGAAATCGAAGCCCTCAACCCTGAGCGGATCGTCGTTTCACCCGGCCCTTGCACCCCGACCGAAGCCGGCATTTCAATTGAAGCGATCAAGCATTTCGCCGGAAAACTGCCGATTCTGGGCGTGTGCCTGGGCCACCAGTCCATCGGCCAGGCCTTTGGCGGCGATGTGGTGCGCGCCCGTCAGGTCATGCACGGCAAGACCAGCCCGGTGTTCCACGAGGACAAAGGTGTATTCGAAGGTCTGAATCACCCGCTGACGGTCACCCGTTATCACTCGCTGATCGTCAAGCGCGAAACCCTGCCGGACTGCTTGGAGCTGACCGCCTGGACCCAGTTCGAAGACGGTTCGGTCGACGAGATCATGGGCCTGCGCCACAAGACACTGAACATCGAGGGCGTCCAGTTTCACCCTGAGTCAATACTCACCGAGCAGGGCCACGAGCTGTTCGCTAATTTCCTCAAACAAACTGGCGGCACGCGCTAAGGACTTTTCATGAATATCAAGACAGCCCTGAGCCGTATCGTCGAACAGCTCGACCTCAGCACCGATGAGATGCGCGATGTCATGCGCGAAATCATGACCGGTCAATGCTCGGATGCGCAGATCGGCGCGTTCATGATGGCCATGCGCATGAAGAGTGAAAGCATCGACGAGATCGTCGGCGCCGTGTCGGTCATGCGCGAGCTGGCGGACAAGGTCGAGCTCAAGACTCTCGACGGCGTCGTCGATGTGGTCGGCACCGGTGGCGATGGCGCGAACATTTTTAACGTCTCGACCGCTTCCTCGTTCGTGGTGGCGGCGGCCGGTTGCACGGTGGCCAAGCACGGCAACCGTGCGGTCTCGGGCAAAAGCGGCAGCGCCGATTTGCTGGAGGCGGCGGGCATCTATCTGAACCTGACGCCGGTTCAAGTCGCACGCTGCATCGACAACGTCGGCATCGGTTTCATGTTCGCCCAGACTCACCACAGTGCCATGAAGCACGCCGCCGGCCCGCGCCGGGAGCTGGGCTTGCGCACGCTGTTCAACATGCTCGGCCCGCTTACGAATCCGGCCGGCGTGAAGCATCAGGTGGTGGGCGTGTTCAATCAGGCGTTGTGCCGGCCGCTGGCCGAAGTCTTGCAGCGTATGGGCAGCAAGCACGTGCTGGTGGTTCACTCGAAGGATGGCCTGGACGAGTTCAGTCTGGCGGCGCCCACCTTTGTGGCGGAATTGAAGGATGACCAGATCACCGAGTATTGGGTCGAGCCAGAAGACCTGGGCATGAAGAGCCAGAGCCTGCACGGTCTGGCAGTGGATAGCCCGGCGGCTTCCCTGGAGCTGATTCGCGATGCCCTGGGCAAGCGCAAGACCGAGAACGGTCAGAAAGCCGCGGAAATGATTATGCTCAATGCCGGTGCCGCGCTGTACGCCGCCGACCATGCCAGCAGTTTGAAAGAAGGCGTTGCCCTGGCGCACGATGCGCTGCACACAGGCCTCGCTCGGGAAAAACTGGAGGAGTTGGGTGCATTTACCGCGGTATTCAAAGTGGAGAATGAGGGATGAGTGTACCGACGGTTCTGGAAAACATTCTGGCCCGTAAAGTCCAGGAAGTCGCTGAGCGTAGCGCTCGCGTAAGCCTGGCGGAGCTGGAAAGTCTGGCCAAGGCGGCCGATGCACCCCGTGGTTTTGCCAAGGCATTGTTGGCTCAGGCCAAGCTCAAGCAGCCAGCGGTCATTGCAGAAATCAAGAAGGCTTCACCGAGCAAAGGCGTTATCCGCGAGAACTTCGTTCCCGCCGACATCGCCAAGAGTTACGAGAAGGGCGGCGCGACCTGTCTGTCAGTGCTCACCGATATCGATTACTTCCAGGGCGCCGATGTGTACCTGCAACAGGCGCGGGCGGCGTGCAAACTGCCGGTGATCCGCAAGGATTTCATGATCGATCCGTACCAGATCGTCGAAGCCCGAACGTTGGGCGCCGACTGCGTGCTATTGATCGTCTCCGCACTGGATGACGTGAAAATGGCCGAGCTGGCTGCCGTGGCCAAAAGTGTCGGCCTCGATGTGCTGGTGGAAGTTCACGATGGCGACGAGCTGGAGCGAGCCTTGAAAACCCTCGACACTCCGTTGGTCGGCGTAAACAACCGCAACCTGCACACCTTCGAAGTCAATCTGGAAACCACGCTCGATCTGTTGCCGCGTATCCCGCGTGATCGCTTGGTGATCACCGAAAGTGGCATTCTCAACCGGGCCGATGTCGAGCTGATGGAAATCAGCGATGTGTACGCGTTCCTGGTTGGCGAAGCGTTTATGCGCGCCGAAAGCCCGGGCACTGAACTGCAGCGTCTGTTCTTTCCTGAGCGTGGTATCGCGTTGAGCGGTTCTACACTCGACTGAGTACAAATAGACAAACCGCGGCGCTCCCTTCGCGAGCAAGCCCGCTCCCACATTAGTCCGCGTCCATTCAGACAACGCCGATCCAATGTGGGAGCGGGCTTGCTCGCGAAGACGGTATGAGATGCACAGCAGATTGAACGTCCTATGGATTACCTGATGACCTCACCTATCGCTCTGCCCGTCGAAGCCGGCCTGCTCGCCGAACAGGATCTGTTGGTCCGTGTGTGCACCGGCGATTCGGAGTTTGGTCTGTTGTTCTGGCAGCCCAGTGACCGGGCGCTGGTCATGCCGCGACGGTTGAATCGTCTGCCTGGGTTCGAGGCTGCGTGCGAAGTGTCGGCTGCGGCAGGTTGGCCGGTGTTGTTGCGTGAAACTGGCGGTGAGCCGGTGCCGCAATCGGCGTCGACGATCAACATCGCGTTGGTCTACGCGCCACCCCGTAGCGAGGGTGACCAGAATCGGATCGAAACCGGTTATCGCCGGCTTTGCGATCCAATTTGTCAGCTACTCGATGAACTGGGTGGCGTTTCGTCTTTGGGCGAAATAGAGGGTGCGTTCTGTGATGGCCGTTTCAACGTCAACCTTGATGGTCGCAAGATGGTCGGCACGGCTCAACGTTGGCGCCAGAGCAAGGGCGGCACGCGTCCGGTAGGGTTGGTGCACGGTGCTTTGTTGCTCGATAACGAGCGTGAGTCGATGGTTGCAGCGGTTAACCGTTTCAATGAAGCCTGTGGCCTGGAGCAGCGAGTTCGCGCCGAGAGCCACATTGCTCTTCATGAAAAATATGCAGCCCCTGATGCGTTGGCGCGACTCGACACGTTTTACCGCGAGTTGCTGGCAGACATGTTCAGGGTTTAGCGCGTACCGAAGACCACCATGGTCTTGCCTTTGACGTCCACCAGGTTGCGTTCTTCCAGGTCCTTGAGTACGCGACCGACCATCTCACGTGAACAACCGACAATCCGCCCGATCTCCTGGCGGGTCACCTTGATCTGCATGCCATCGGGATGGGTCATTGCATCTGGCTGCTTGCACAGCTCCAAGAGGCAGCGTGCGACGCGGCCGGTAACGTCGAAGAATGCAAGGTCACCCACTTTGCGGGTGGTGTTGCGTAGGCGCTGTGCGATTTGTCCGCTGAGCACGTAAAGAATGTCTGGATCCTGTTGGGACAACTCGCGAAATTTCGCGTAGCTGATTTCCGCGACTTCGCATTCGATCTTGGCGCGCACCCAGGCGCTGCGTTCCTGTTCCAGGCCGGCCTGTTCGAACAGGCCCAACTCGCCGAAAAAGTCTCCGGAGTTCAGGTAGGCGATGATCATTTCGCGGCCATCGTCATCTTCGATCAGGATGGTGACCGAACCCTTGATTATGAAGAACAGCGTGTCCGAGCGGTCGCCGGCACAAATGATGTTGCTTTTGGCCGCATAACGACGGCGCTGGCAGTGCATCAACAGCTTGTCGAGGTTCTTGATTTTGGGTGTTGGGGTAATAGCAACCATGGTTGTATCCCGAAAAGACTTCACGGTGTGTTTGGTTTTCTTATGAGTCGCTGAGGTTGCTACAAAGCTGGCTATGCGCCAGTGAATTGGCGGCAGCTTAACAGACACTTCCTGCAATATTCGAGAATTTACCTACAGCGCAGCGGCTTGCGTCGTAGGAAGGCGAGACGCCGTCAATCAAGGCCCCTGTGCTAAGCTGGCGACCCTTTTTTATACAGTGGAGTCTTGACGATGAAGGCACGCATCCAATGGGCTGGCGAAGCCATGTTCCTCGGCGAATCCGGCAGCGGTCATGTCGTGGTCATGGACGGTCCGCCCGAAGCCGGCGGTCGCAATCTGGGTGTCCGGCCGATGGAAATGCTCCTGCTGGGTGTTGGCGGTTGCAGCAATTTCGACGTGGTCAGCATCCTCAAGAAGTCCCGTCAGGCCGTTGAAAGCTGCGAAGCCTTCCTCGAAGCCGAGCGTGCCACCGAAGATCCGAAGGTTTTCACCAAGATCCATATGCACTTCGTGGTCAAGGGCCGAGGCTTGAAAGAAGCCCAGGTCAAACGCGCCATCGAGCTGTCTGCCGAGAAGTATTGCTCGGCGTCGATCATGCTTGGTGCGGCTGGCGTGGCAATTATCCATGACTACGAGATCATCGAGCTCGGTTGAATCGACATTCAACTATCATAAAAGCGGTGCAGACTCTGGTGATCTAAAGCGGGCGCCTGTTCGGGTGTGCGGCCTGTCGGTTGACGGGCCACTACCCTGAAAAAGTGGCGCAGGCATGCTTGATTACGCGGCCGGGCCGCAATACAAGAGAGTTTTAACGGTGAAAAGCAAACTCAAGCTCCACGGGTTCAATAACCTGACAAAGACCTTGAGCTTCAACATCTATGACATCTGCTACGCGGAAACCCCGCAAGACCAACAGGCTTACGTCGAGTACATCAATAAAGAGTACAACGCGAAGCGCCTGACGCAGATCCTCACAGAAGTTGTCGATATCATTGGTGCCAACATCCTGAACATTGCCAGTCAGGACTATGAACCCCAGGGCGCCAGTGTCACGATTCTGATCTCTGAAGAGCCGGTGACTCCTACCGACAGCCAGATCGAAGAGTCCCCGGGCCCGCTGCCTGAAATTATCCTGGCCCACCTCGACAAGAGCCACATCACGGTGCACACCTACCCGGAAATCCATCCGGACGATGGCATCGCGACATTCCGTGTGGACATTGATGTGTCGACCTGTGGCGTCATTTCACCGCTTAAGGCGCTCAACTTCCTGATTCACCAGTTCGATTCGGACATCGTGACCGTGGATTATCGTGTGCGCGGCTTCACCCGTGACGTGGAAGGCAAAAAGCACTTCATCGACCACGAGATCAACTCGATTCAGAACTACCTTTCCGAAGACACCCGCGACGCGTACCAGATGACCGACGTGAACGTGTACCAGGAAAACCTGTTCCACACCAAAATGCTGCTGAAGAACTTCGAACTCGACAACTACCTGTTCGGCGACGCCACCAGCAGCCTGTCCCCTGAGCAGCGTGCCCAGGTGACCGAGCGTGTGAAACACGAAATGCTGGAAATCTTCTATGCGCGCAATATGTCGAGCTGATTTTCTGCAAAAAGAAAGGGCGCTGAAATGCGCCCTTTTTTGTGCCCGGGATTTTTTTGGGGAGGGGATCAGATCCGGTAAGTACTCTTGGTCATGACCTTGGCCATCAGGCTCATGCCGAACTTCACCGGTGCCGGGAAGCGGAAACCCCCAGCCTCCAGCGCGCTTTCGGCGTGGTGTTCTTCATCAATACGCATCTGCTCGAGGATCGCCCGAGACTTTTCGTCCTCGGCTGGCAGTTGCTCAAGGTGTTCGTTCAAGTGTTTGCAGACCTGATGCTCGGTCGCGGCAACGAAACCCAGGCTGACTTTATCGCTGATCAACCCGGCCACCGCGCCAATCCCGAACGACATGCCGTAGAACAGCGGATTGAGAATACTGGTGTGGCTGCCCAACTGTTTTATGCGTTGTTCACACCAGACCAGGTGGTCGATTTCTTCTTCGGCGGCATGTTCCATGGCGGCGCGAACTTGCGGCAGCTTGGCGGTCAGGGCCTGACCCTGATACAGCGCCTGGGCACAGACTTCGCCGGTATGGTTGATGCGCATCAGACCGGCGACGTGCCGGGTGTCTTCGTCGCTCATTTGCGCATCCGGCTGCACGATAGCGGGTGAAGGACGGTACGGCTGACCACTGAAGGGCAACAAGGTACGCATCGCGGCATCGGCTTGCAGCAGAAGGCGGTCAATCGGCGAGTAGTGACGTTGGGTAGTCATGCTGACCTCCGGGAAGAATCTCGGCGGCCAGTTTAACCCAATCGGCCGGGGGAAAGTTTGCGCTGGGTCATTGCGACGCAGGTGCTTGTGGGGGCGGGGTCGCCTACCCCCACAGGGTTTACTCGATCAGCCCGGCGGCCAATGCATCTGGCGTTGACCCAATACATGCATATGAATGTGATAGACGGTCTGCCCACCCAGTGGATTGCAATTCATGACCACGCGGAAGCCCTCTTCGCAACCCAGTTCCAGGGCCAGACGCTGGGCGGTGAACAGAATATGCCCAGCCAATGCCTTGTCGTCCTCGGTCAGGTCGTTAAGCGTGCGCACCGCTTTTTTCGGGATCACCAGAAAATGCACCGGTGCCTGTGGGGCGATGTCGTGGAAGGCCAGTACCTGGTCGTCCTCGTAAATGATCTTTGCCGGGATTTCCCGGTTGATGATCTTGGTGAACAGAGTATCCACAGCTGTTTTCTCCGTTGTTTGGGCTGGCCTGAGTGTAACCATGGGTTATGCCCGAGCCCAGCCTTTTACCTTGTGGGTGCGATCAGCGCGGGCAGTAAGCCTTGTTGACCATGCCGGCGATTGTCCGGGTCAGCCAGCGGGAGCCGAGTCGCGGCAGGAATGCGCGCCAGCGGTTGCGTCGACCCGGAATAATGATGGCGCGATTTTTCTCCAGAGCCCGCACGGTGTAGAGCGCGACTTCCTCGGGGCTCATCAGCATTTTGCTGTCGATCAGTTTTCCAGCGTCCAATTGCGCGGTGCGGAAAAACGCCGTGCGAGTAGGGCCAGGGCAGAGCACCGAGACCTTGACCGCGCATTTTTTCAGTTCGACGCGCAACCCTTCGGAAAAATGCAGCACATAAGCCTTGCTGGCGTAATAAGTACTCATCCACGGGCCGGGATGGAACGCCGCCACCGAGGCGACATTCAAAATTTGTCCGCCGCCCTGCAGCGCCATACTGTTGCCGATCGCGTGACACAGGCGAGTGAGTGCGAGGATGTTCACTTCGATCAGGTCCTGCTCGGTCATCCAGTCCTGAGCCAGGAAAGGGCCGCAAGTGCCGATGCCGGCGCAGTTGACCAGCAAATCGATCTGTCGGTCACCTTCCTCCAGCTCCAGCAGAAAACCGGACAGCCGTAGCGGCTCGCCGAGGTCACAGGCTCGGAACAACACTTCCACGCCAAAACGTTGAGTCAGTTCAATCGCAATACTTTCCAGCTGATCACGCTGACGGGCCACCAGAATCAGGCTGCGGCCGCGCCGGGCCAGCGCTTCGGCCATCGCCAGGCCGATGCCGCTGGAAGCGCCAGTGATCAGAGCGTAACGGGTCATGCATTTCTCCATCGCAACAGCTCCGCGCCGGCGACGCAGGTGTCACGGGCGGGGAGCGCTGTTCATTCTTTCGCAGAGTCTACAGGGGGCTGGGCGTTTTCGGCTGCATCGTCGGCTGAATTTGGCGCTGGCTCTGCTTCCACGGCGGTTTGATCTTCGATCTCTTCGGTGGTCACGGAGTCACTTTCATAGCTGCTCTGGGTGGCGCTTTCGTATTCGCTATGGAGGGTAGTAAGGCCACCGGTCAGTCCGCCGATGAACAGGATCGCGATAAATACCAGCCACAGCGAAGACAGGATCTTGACCGCGGAGCTGTTGGGCGGTGGTGGCGCGCCGTATCGATTGGCGGTGTTATTACCCGGCACAATCACCATCACGAATGGAAAGATGCCGCCCACGAACGGCACGAGCGTCAGCAGCCAGAGCCAACCAGACCAACCAATATCATGCAGGCGCTGGACACTGAACTGGATACTGACGAACCCGAGCGCCACGAAGCCAATCAAGGCCAGCACGCCTCCGAGAATGAAGGCGGTGGTCGAGTCCGTGTTGATGAGGGCCAAGGCGAAAACAGCAAGCAAAGAGCCAGCGCTAAGGGTCACCAGCGTCAGCGACATCGTCCAGGCCAGATAACGCAAGCGACCGATCCGACCCTCGAAGCTGAACGCCTTGAGTGCGGCGAATTCAGGCAAGGCTTCGCCGACGGTAGCCCGGGGTGGTGCATAAGGGGATTCGGGATCTGCCGCGACGGCAGGGGCGTGTTCATGAACGTCGGACAGGTTCAGCTCGATCGAGGGTTCCGATTCGATCCGGGCATCGATACCGGTTTTGGTCAGCGCCTGGAGATAAGTCTGCGCATCGACCTGCGACAGGTCGCGTTTGAGCGCAACCGGCTTGCCACTGAACAGCCGCTCGATGGCAGCCACATCGCTTTTGAACAACTCGGCGAGATTGAGCTTGGCGGTGGTGACGTCAACACCTGGCAGCAGAGCGCCGTCGAACACGATCTTGAAACGGTTTTCGCTCATTGCGAGGCATCCTTGTCGCGAATGTTTTAGGGAGTATTGCGGGTTGAGTGTAAAGCCAGCCGGAATGGACTGGCCCAGTTTTCCTGTCAGCGTGGCCAGCGCTTGGGCAGCGCTGCCGCCAGCTCCAGCGCTTTGCGGTACTCGGCATCAAGGCGAGCGACCAATTGATCGACACTCGGCAGGTCATCGATCTCGCCGACACCCTGGCCCGCGGACCAGACGGTTTTCCAGGCTTTGGCTTCATCGCTTATAGGCTTGAGTTTGGAGCCGAAGTCCACTTCACCCTTGCCTTGCAGCGCGGCCATGTCGAAACCTGCAGCCTCAAGACTCTGACGCATAAAGCTCGCCGGTACTCCCGAGACTGCTGGAGTATGGACGATGTCCGCGGCTCTGGAAGTCAGCAGCATCGCTTTATACGCGTCAGACGCATGACTTTCGGTGGTGCCGATAAATCGCGTGCCGAAGTAGGCCAGATCCGCACCGAGCAGTTGTGCCGCGAGAATCTCGTGGCCGTGGTTCAGGCAACCGGCCAGCAGCAGGGTCTTGTCGAAGAATTGGCGGATCTCGGCAATCAGCGAGAACGGGCTCCAGGTTCCGGCGTGTCCACCGGCGCCCGCTGCCACGGCGATCAAACCGTCGACCCCGGCCTCGGCGGCTTTCTCTGCGTGGCGACGAGTCGTCACGTCATGGAACACCAGACCGCCATAGCTGTGCACTGCATCGACCAGTTCTTTCACAGCTCCGAGGCTGGTGATCACAATCGGCACTTTGTGCTCGATGCAGATCGCCAGGTCCGCTTGCAGTCGCGGGTTGCTGTTGTGGACGATCAGGTTCACCGCATAAGGCGCAGGGTTCTCCAGTGTCGCCAACCCTGCTTCGATCTCTTCCAGCCAGGCCTTGAAGCCGCTGCTCTCGCGCTGGTTCAGCGCAGGAAAGCTGCCCACCACGCCATTACGGCAGCAGGCGAGCACCAGTTGTGGGTTGGAGATCAGGAACATTGGCGCTGCCACCACTGGCAGACGCAAGCGTTGTTCGAGCAGAGCGGGCAGCGACATTGGAAGTACCCCGGTGAGTTGTGCTTAATTGGAGTTAGAACGGCCGAACGACGACCAGAATTACAATGGCCAGCAATATCAGAACCGGCACTTCATTGAACCAGCGATAAAAGACATGACTGCGGGTGTTCTCGCCACGGGCAAAACGTTTCACCTGAGCGCCGCACATGTGGTGGTAGCCGATCAGGATCACCACCAGGGTCAACTTGGCGTGAATCCACGCACCCTGACTGAATATGCTTGGGTTCAGGCCGATCAGTGCGATGCCGAAAATCAAGGTGGCGATCATCGCCGGCCCCATGATGCCGCGGTACAGCTTGCGCTCCATGATGCTGAAGCGTTCCTTGCTGACGGTGTCTTCGCTTTGGGCGTGATAAACGAACAGGCGCGGCAGATAGAACAGGCCGGCAAACCAGCAGACCATGCTGATGATGTGAAGCGCTTTGAGCCACAGATAAAGCATTTTTAGTTATTCCCAGGTTCACGGTAGCCCGAATAGTAGGGGCTTGAGCGTCCGCACGTCACCTTGCCGGTTGTCGCAGGACGATACGGGCCCTATTATCGACGGCTTTCCAGTGGGTTCGTTGAGGGCAGGTTTATGGTCAAGGTCGGTATCGTCGGCGGCACGGGTTACACCGGTGTCGAACTGCTGCGTCTGTTGGCACAGCATCCGCAAGCAGAAGTGGCAGTCATCACTTCCCGATCCGAGGCCGGTCTGGCCGTGGCTGATATGTATCCGAACCTGCGCGGTCATTACGACGGTCTGGCGTTCAGCGTTCCGGACATCAAGACGTTGGGTGCTTGCGACGTGGTGTTCTTCGCCACGCCCCACGGTGTTGCCCATGCGCTGGCTGGCGAACTGTTGGCGGCCGGGACCAAAGTCATCGACCTGTCGGCGGACTTCCGTCTGCAAGACGCCGATGAGTGGGCCAAGTGGTACGGTCAGCCACACGGCGCGCCGGAACTGCTGGAAGAGGCTGTCTATGGCTTGCCGGAAGTCAATCGAGAGCAGATCAAGCAGGCTCGTTTGATCGCCGTGCCGGGTTGCTACCCGACCGCTACGCAATTGGGATTCCTGCCATTGCTAGAAGCAGGTCTGGCCGATACCACTCGCTTGATTGCTGACTGCAAATCCGGTGTCAGTGGTGCCGGTCGTGGTGCTTCTGTAGGTTCGCTGTACTCCGAGACGTCGGAAAGCATGAAGGCTTACGCCGTCAAAGGGCACCGTCACTTGCCGGAAATCCGCCAGGGTCTGCGTCGTGCCGCAGGCAAGGACGTCGGTCTGACTTTCGTTCCGCACCTGACGCCTATGATTCGAGGCATCCACTCGACTCTTTACGCGACGGTCGTGGATCGCTCGGTGGATCTGCAGGCACTGTTTGAAAAGCGCTATGCCAGCGAACCGTTCGTCGATGTCATGCCGGCCGGCAGTCATCCGGAAACCCGCAGCGTGCGCGGTGCCAACGTTTGTCGTATAGCGGTGCATCGTCCGCAGGACGGTGACCTGGTGGTGGTGTTGTCGGTGATCGACAACCTGGTCAAAGGTGCGTCGGGGCAGGCGGTGCAGAACCTGAACATCCTGTTTGGCCTGGATGAGCGCTTGGGCCTGTCCCATGCAGGCATGCTGCCGTAAGGCTTTAGCCCGCTCAGCAAAAAGGCCCGTCTGACGGCAATGCTGTTCACTTAAGGATTGTTGACTAATCCTCAGGCAGCAGGAAAATCCGGAATCTGATAAGGATTCCGGATTTTTTATGTCTGTTGCTCAGGATTTAAGCGCGGTTTTGGATTTTGCTGAG
>NZ_VOBM01000016.1:0-128983 GCF_008370005.1 Pseudomonas sp. ANT_J28 | reverse complement strand
GCGGTGTGTCAGTCAGCATAAAAGTTGATTGTTACACCGCATTCGCGAGCAAGCCCGCTCCCACAGGTTTTGAGTACGGTCAGAAAGACCGTATATCACGCCAAGGCCTGCAAAATGGCGGTTATCTTAAAGCAAAACGGCGGCCATTGGCCGCCGTTTAGTACATCTGGAACGATTTAGACCGCCGGAGCCGTCTCGCCCTCGACCGCCGGTTTCGGCAGCGAAGACAAGAACGCCATGATCAGCGCCGCCAGGTATGGCAACGATTGCACAAGCAACATCGTCACCCAGAAGCGCATGTCGTTGCTCGGCAGGCCGTTCACCAGGAAAATCCCCAGCGCCGCGCTCCACAACAGCAGCATGATGAACATTTCTTCGCGAGCTTCCGAAATCGCCACCCAGAAGCCGTGGTTATCCGCGTTTTTCGGGGTGCGGAAGAACGGAATGCTGCTGGTGAAAAAACCGTACAGCACCGCTTTGGCGATGGTGTGCGACAACGCCAGACCGGCCAGTGCCGCGCAGAAAGCGTCCTTGAGGTTGACCCCCACCGCACGACGGTAGAGGAAGATGATCTTGCCAACCTTGAACACGAACAGCGCCAATGGCGGGATTGCGAAAATCAACAACGGTGGATCGACCCGCTGCGGCACGATGATCATCGCTGCCGACCACAACAGGGCGCCGACGGTGAAGAAGATGTTCATGCCATCCGCCACCCACGGCAACCAGCCCGCGAGGAAGTGGTAACGCTGGCCACGGGTCAGCTCGGTGTCCTTGCCGCGCAACAGACTGGCGGTGTGACGCTTGATGATCTGAATCGCTCCATAAGCCCAGCGGAAACGCTGTTTCTTGAAGTCGATAAAGGTATCGGGCATCAGGCCTTTGCCGTAGCTGGTGTGGTAATACGCCGCTGACAAGCCTTTTTCGAATACACGCAGCCCCAACTCGGCGTCTTCACAGATGCACCAGTCAGCCCAACCCAGTTCTTCGAGCACCGAGCGCCGGGTCATGGTCATGGTGCCGTGCTGGATGATTGCGTCACGGTCGTTACGGGTAACCATGCCGATGTGGAAGAAACCTTTGTATTCGGCGTAGCAGAGCTTCTTGAAGGTGCTTTCGTTCTGATCGCGGTAATCCTGCGGCGACTGCACCACGGCGATTTTCGGATCGGCGAAGTGCGGCACCATGTGTTTGAGCCAGTTCGGGTCGACGCAGTAGTCCGAGTCGATCACCGCAATCACTTCGGCATCCTTGGCGGTGTGCGGAATCAGATAATTCAGCGCGCCGCCCTTGAAGCCGGCCAATGGCGCGACGTGGAAGAACTTGAAGCGCGGGCCGAGGGTTTCGCAATAATCGCGCACCGGTTCCCAGACCGCCGGGTCCTTGGTGTTGTTGTCGATGATCAGGACTTCGAAGTCCGGATAATCGAGGTTGGCCAAGGCGTTGAGGGTCTGTTTGACCATCTCCGGCGGCTCGTTGTAGCAAGGCACGTGAATCGAGACTTTCGGTCGGTAGTCCGAATCGCCGACCACCGGCAGGAATTCACGCCGGCGTTTGTGGGTCCAGACCGCTTCGGCCAGTTCATGCGCCTCGGTCAGCAGCACGATAAACACCCCGAGTGCGCCGAGGGCAAGCAAGAAACCCACCGTCAGGCTGAACCAGGTGCTGTATTGCTGACTGTAGTCGTAACCGATCCACACCAGCACCGAACCACAGAGGAACGCGGTGAAGGTCAGGAAGGTGCGGCCACGTTGACGCAGGGCCGAGCCGTCGATCATCAGCAGGGTCAGGGACAGCAGAGCCAACACCACCGAACCGATGGCCAGCACACGCCATTGCGGGATCGCGACGACCGGGCCTTCAAAGTTGAATTTCTGCTGGCGCGCGGCGTTGAAAACGCCCCAGTAAGCGCCCACGGAACCTTCGTCACTGGCCTTCCACGGTTGGTCAAAGGCTTCGATCACGAAGTAGTTGAAGCCCTGGCGATTGAGCTTGTTGACCAAGGTCCGCAGATAAATCGCCTGGTCTGCCGGCGACGCGTCGGCGCCACCGTGCATACGGCCGTTGCTCGGCCAGCCGACTTCCGACAGCAGCAGCGGTTTTTTCGGGAACATCTTTTTCAGGTCACGGGCCCGGTCGAGTACGAACTGCCCGGACTGCTCCATCGGAACATGTTCCCAGTACGGCAGGACGTGGGCGGCGATCAGGTCGACGTGCTTGGCCAGGCTCGGGTTTTCTTCCCAGACGTGCCATTGCTCCGAGGTCGTCACCGGTACTTTCACTGCCGCGCGGACGCGATCAAGGATCACGCTCAGTTCGGCGGCGGTAATTTCCTTACGGAAGATCGCCTCGTTACCGACCACGACGCGAACCACGCTGCGGGAGGTATTGGCCAGGTCAATGGCGCGCAGGATTTCACGCTCGTTGCGTTCCAGGTCCGGGCTGATCCAGATACCCAACGTCACGCGCAAACCGAATTCTTCGGCGAGCTTGGGAATATCCCCCAGGCTGCCATCGACCGAGTAAGTGCGGATGTTGTCCGTCAGCTTGGTCATGATCTCCAGATCGCGACGCATTTCATCGTCGGTCGGATATTGCTCTTTTTGCGGGTACTGCCCTTGCTGGAACGGCGAGTACGAAAAGCCGGAGATCTGCTCAGGCCAGTTGGGGGCGGTGACCGGGCGATTGATCAGCGCCCAGAAGCCGGTAAACAAGGCTGCGATGGCGAGCACCACGACCAGGTTGAGTCCAAATTTACGCGATGACATAGCTTTTTCGGGTTCCAAAGGCTGTGGAACGAAGGAACGGTTTGCGGCTGGCTGCCAGGGGCAGGGGCGCGCATCCTACACTGGAGGTTCTCTGACCGTACAGCGAACAGGGAAACGCCCGACATTGGGCACTCTGGTTTCACATAAGTTCTTACACTTGTCGCTGGAAGGTTAAAAGTTCTCGCACTGTGGCCCTATAATGCGCGCCGGTTTTTGGGGTAATGGTCATGAGTACAGAAGATCCACGGTTTGCAGGCATCGCCCGTTTGTATGGCATCGACGGCCTGGAGCGCTTGCGCGCGGCCCACGTGGCGATTGTCGGCGTCGGTGGCGTCGGTTCCTGGGCGGCGGAAGCGGTTGCCCGTTGTGGCGTGGGCGAGATTTCACTGTTCGACCTGGACGACGTCTGCGTCAGCAACGCCAACCGTCAGTTGCACGCGCTGGACAGCACCGTCGGCAAACCCAAGGTTGACGTGATGGCCGAGCGCCTGCGCGGGATCAACCCGGACTGCACCGTGCACGCGGTGGCGGATTTCGTCACCCGCGAGACCATGGCCGAGTACATCACGCCGAACATCGACTGCGTCATCGATTGCATCGACAGCGTCAACGCCAAGGCTGCGCTGATCGCCTGGTGCAAACGCCGCAAGATCCAGATCATCACCACCGGCGGCGCGGGCGGGCAGATTGATCCGACGCTGATTCAGGTTTGCGATTTGAACCGGACCTTCAATGATCCGTTGGCTTCGAAAGTGCGCTCGACCTTGCGCCGGGATTACAACTTCTCACGCACCGTGACCCGCCATTACAGCGTGCCGTGCGTGTTTTCCACCGAACAACTGCGCTACCCAAAACCGGATGGCAGCATTTGCTTGCAGAAGAGTTTTGTCGGTGATGGTGTGAAGCTGGACTGCGCGGGTGGTTTTGGGGCAGTGATGATGGTGACGGCGACGTTTGGCATGGTCGCGGCGACCAAGGCTGTGGATAAGATTGTTGCGGGTGTGCGGCGTCCGGCGGATCGGGTCAAGCCTTAGGTTTAAGGTTGCTGCTGACGGCCTCTTCGCGAGCAGGCGATTAACCAGCCAACTCATTCATCCGCTGTAGCACTGCATTAAGGCCATTACTGCGCGACGGAGATAACTGACGGCTCAGTCCAAGCTGGTTAAACCACTCCGGCAAATCCACCTGCTGCAACTCAACCGCCGACAACCCGTTAACCCGCGCCAGCAGCAACGCCACCAGCCCGCGAATCAACCGCGCATCGCTGCTTGCGGCAAAATTCCAGTGACCATCCTGCAATTCACCTACCAACCACACCTGGCTTTCACAGCCATGCACGCGGTTGGCGTCGATTTTATCCACATCGCTCAACGCTGGCAGACGCTCGCCCCACTGCATCAACAGCCGCGCCCGCTGTTCCCAACCGGCAGCATTCTGAAAAGTCTCCAGCGCCGTAGTCGCATCGGCAGGCAGGTTCATCGCAACAACTCCAGCGCCTGATCCAGCGCTTCAAAGAACCGCTCCAAGTCATCGGAATCGTTGTACAGCGCCAAGGACACCCGGATCGCCCCGGCCAGTTCAAAACGCTTGAGCAGCGGCATGGCGCAATGATGACCGGCGCGCACCGCGATCCCCTGTTCGGTCAGCAAATGCGCCAAATCAGAGTTATGCACACCCTCGACGACAAAACTGGCCAGCGCCAGTTGCGGCTTGCCCAGCAACCGAATGCCGTTGCGCGCTTCAAGGCCTTTGAGCAAATAGTCATGCAGCGCTGCTTCATGGGCGCAAACCGCGTCCTGATCGAGCCCAGCAAGATAATCCAGCGTCGCCCCCAAACCAATCACACCGGCAATCGGCGGCGTACCCGCCTCAAAACCCAGTGGCGCCGGGCGGAACCGTGCGCTGTGGTAATCCGCATCCAGCACCATTTCGCCGCCGAATTGCCAGTGGCGCAGTTGCTCAAGCGCTTCATTGCGACCGAACAGCACGCCCAGACCATCGGGGCCGTAGAGCTTGTGGCTGGAGAACACATAAAAGTCGCAGCCCAGCGCCTGCACGTCGTGCCGGCCATGAACCACGCCTTGGGCGCCATCGACCACGGTCAGCGCGTTATGCGCCTTGGCCATCGTCAAGAGGGCGGGCAACGGCTGCCAGGCGCCGAGAACGTTGGACAGCTGACTGACCGCCAGCAAGCGGGTGCGTGGACCGATCAACTGCGCGGCGGCATCAAGGTCGATCAAACCGTCGGCGTCCAGTGGCAGGATCACCAGCTTCAGGTCGCGACGGTGGGCCAGTTGCTGCCACGGCAACAGATTGGCGTGATGCTCCAGGGCGCTGATGACAACTTCATCGCCCGGATTGAAAAGATGTTCCAGGCCATAAGCCAGGAGGTTCAGCGCAGATGTTGCGCCATGGGTAAAGATGATCTGCCCGCAATCGCCGGCATTGAGCCAATGGGCGACTTTGCTGCGGCTGGCCTCGAACGCCTGGGTGGCGTGGGCGCCGGGCAGGTGTTGCGCCCGATGCACGTTGGCCGCGCCGTTGGCGTAGTAATGCGCCAGGGCATCCAGCAGGGCTTGAGGTTTTTGCGTGGTGGCGGCGTTGTCCAGATACGTCTGGTCTTGCCGTTGCAATGCGGCCATGGCCGGAAAATCGGCGCGCCAGGGAGAGGGTAGAAGCATGGTGGTCAAGACTCGTTTGAGCAGGCCGGGCGCTGATGATACGCGCCCGACCGCTCTACTAACATCGAGTCGCTGCTTAGTTGTGAGCGTGCAGCGCTTCGTTCAGTTCGATGGCCGATTTGTGGGTTTTGCATTCCACGGCACCGGTCTCCGAATTGCGACGGAACAGCAGGTCAGGTTGACCGGCTAGTTCGCGCGCCTTCACGACTTTGACCAGTTTGTTGTTTTCGTCCAGCAGCGCCACTTTAGTACCAGCGGTTACGTACAGGCCCGACTCAACGGTGTTGCGATCGCCCAATGGAATGCCGATACCGGCATTCGCGCCGATCAGGCAGCCTTCGCCAACCTTGATCACGATGTTACCGCCGCCCGACAGGGTGCCCATGGTCGAGCAACCGCCGCCCAGGTCCGAACCCTTGCCGACGAATACGCCAGCGGAAACGCGGCCTTCGATCATGCCCGGGCCTTCGGTGCCGGCGTTGAAGTTGACGAAACCTTCGTGCATCACGGTGGTGCCTTCGCCGACATAGGCGCCCAGACGAATACGTGCCGCGTCAGCGATACGCACGCCGGCCGGAACCACGTAGTCGGTCATTTTCGGGAATTTGTCCACCGAGAACACTTCCAGCAACTCGCCACGCAGACGGGCTTCCAGTTGATGCTCGGCCAGTTCGGTCAGGTCGATCGCGCCCTGGCTGGTCCATGCCACGTTCGGCAGCAGCGGGAACACACCGGCCAGGTTCAGGCCGTGCGGCTTGACCAGACGATGGGACAGCAGGTGCAGTTTGAGGTAGGCCTCAGGGGTGGAGGTCAACTGAGCGTCTTCGGCCAGAATGGTCGCGACCAGCGGCTTGTGGCTCTCGGCCAGACGGGTCAGCAAGGCAGCCTGGGCAGCGTCGACGCTTTTCAGGGCTTCAGCCAGTTGCGACGCCTGAGCGGTGGTGAAGGCGATGGCCTGATTGCCTTCGGTGTAGCCCAGAACTGGCGCGATGGCAGCGATCAGTTCGGCCGACGGGTTGAGCAGTGGCTGCGCGTAAAACACTTCCAGCCATGCGCCTTGACGATTTTGAGTGCCGACACCAAAGGCCAGGCTGAACAGGGTAGTGGACATGTTGATACCTCTAACAAAATGGAACGGGCTGCCTTACTTGAGCGCTGCCGCGTAGATATCTGGCTTGAAGCCAATCAGGGTTCGGTCACCGAGATCAAGCACCGGGCGCTTGATCATCGAGGGTTGTGCGAGCATCAGTTCGATGGCTTTCGGCTGGTCGAGATCGGCTTTGCGTTCGTCGTCGAGCTTGCGAAAGGTCGTGCCTGCACGGTTCAACAC
Organism: Pseudomonas sp. ANT_J28; assembly: GCF_008370005.1. NCBI lineage: Bacteria > Pseudomonadati > Pseudomonadota > Gammaproteobacteria > Pseudomonadales > Pseudomonadaceae > Pseudomonas > Pseudomonas sp. ANT_J28. The sequence goes on along the minus strand of NZ_VOBM01000016.1, from coordinate 122,204 downwards.
CACTTGCCAGCCGTGCTCGTCGCACCATTGGGTCAGGTGTTCACGGTCGATTCCGGCCGCTTTGTAATCATGGAAGTTATAGCTGACAGCGTGTTCATCGAGCCAGGTGCGCGCCTTTTTCATGGTGTCGCAGGCTTTGATGCCGAAAAGGTGCAACGTTTTGCTTGAAACGGTCAAGGAATTGCCCCCTTTGCAGGTGCTGGAAGTAAAAGGTGACGGATTATGCCATGACCGGACGGTTTCGCGTCGGTCGTGGTCGGGTTTGTCTTTTTGTCTTGGTTATCAGCGGTCCTGTGCGACATTGGTGCAACGGTCAGTCGGTAGTTTAAGCGGCTAATATGGCACTTCAATGCTGTCGATTGTCTGGGAACCTGGCCGCCGAACTCAAGGCAAGGATCATGTCCGAGTATCTTCATCAACTGGAAGTGTTCAACGATTCGGCGCAAGCCCAGGCGCTGGCGTTTCAGATGGACTTGCTGGAGCGGCGTCTGCGGTTGGAGACGCTGCGAGCGCAGCGCCTGTAGTTGTATAAGCTCAGCCGTCATCACCAGATTGGTGATGACGTGTTACGAGAAGTGTTGGGTGCGCTGGACTTGAGTGAGGCCAATCTTGGGCTAGTTAAATAGTCTAACCGTGCGCACTCGAATCTATGGATAGCTTGATTGCTAACGTTTGGGATAAAGCAACTTCATCAGTTTTTTATCTTTTTTACTTATCTTTCGGTTGATAGGGATTTCCCAATTGCCCAGTGTCAGCGTGTTAGCGACCGGGTGGTGCATAATGGATTTTCTGTCGTACGGCGTATAAATCGCTTCAAGTGTATTGAAGGGCTCAAAGAGATTTCTATCGATTTGCTCTTTGGTCAATGGATTCATCTCTCTATTCTGGTAGAGCTCATACACCTTCGGTTTATCCCAGGGAATATTGGCTTCGGGGTGTTGATGTTCGTGCATTGCTCCCAAGGCGTGACCAAATTCGTGAGTCACAATCACCTCGAAGTCTTCATGCTCGGGTTTGACCCCCAGGTTCATGGTCGGCCAGTCGGGGTGAATCAACAACGCGTCGGTGCCCAGCATTGAACTGTTGTCATTGTTCCTGGTGGCGATCCGGATCTCGCCCTGCAAATCATCGACGAACTCAAACTTGAGATTGATATACGGCAGCCATTGGCTGGCGGCGTCGATAATCTTCTGTTTGTGCTCCGCGTCGGGGCCATCGATAAAAGCGATTTTGAGCGTGCGTCCGTTTGCCCAGAGTTTCGAATAATTGATCAGCGAGCGCTTGCGCCGAGTACCGGTTGCGGAACCTGCGTTATCAGGATTCTCGTTTACAGCAGCGTCGTAGGATTGTTGATCATCGGGCCATTGGATGAGGTTGCAGTCTTCAATACTGTTCATTGGCTACTTCTTCCATGAAGTTCGGTAAAAATTGTGTGGGTGCGCACAGTAATGCGCTACATGAGAGTAAGAGGGCTCTGCAGTTCAGTGAACTTTAATTTTGGCTGAAGTGTAACTGGCTGTATGGGAGGCCCGCACTGCGTTGCACAGTTCGGGCCGGGATACTTAATTATTACGAGTAATAAAGTCGCGAATTCTCTTCGCCGCTTCTACGCATTCGGCCAACGGAGCGACTAGCGCCATGCGCACGCGACCAGCTCCCGGATTAGCGCCGTCAACTTCACGGGACAGATAAGAACCCGGCACCACCGTCACATGCTCTTCAGTAAAAAGATCACGGCAGAACGCTTCATCATCACCGTCAACGCTTGGCCATAAGTAGAAACCGCCATCCGGACGCTGCACGTCCATCACAGGGCTGAGGATTTCCAGCACCGCATCGTACTTCTCGCGGTACAGCGCACGGTTGGCGCGCACATGCACTTCGTCATTCCACGCGGCAACACTGGCCAATTGGGTCTGAACCGGCATCGCGCAGCCGTGGTAGGTGCGATACAGCAGGAAGCCTTTGAGAATGTCGGCATCACCGGCCACGAAGCCCGAACGCAGGCCCGGCAGGTTGGAACGCTTGGACAGGCTGTGGAACACCACGCAGCGCTTGAAGTCCTTGCGGCCCAGTTCCACGCAGGCGCTGAGCAGGCCGGCCGGCGGGGCTTGTTCGTCGAAGTACAGTTCGCTGTAGCACTCGTCGGCGGCGATCACAAAGTCGTATTCGTCGGCCAGGGCGATCAGTTTCTTCAGGGTTTCGACCGGGATCAGTGCGCCGGTCGGGTTGCCCGGGGAGCACAGGAACAGGATCTGGCAGCGTTTCCAGATGTCCGGTGAAACAGCGTCGAAATCCGGGTTGAAGCCGTTTTCATCCAGGCATGGCAGGTAATGCGGCTTGGCACCGGCAAGGAACGCTGCACCTTCGTAGATCTGATAGAACGGGTTCGGGCTGACCACCAGCGCATCGTCGCCACGGTTGACCACGGTCTGGGTGAAGGCGAACAGCGCTTCACGAGTGCCGTTGACCGGCAGCACATTGCGCGCCGGGTCGAGCCAGCCGTTCGGAACGCTGAAACGACGTTCGCACCACGCGGCGATGGCTTCACGCAGGGCCGCAATGCCGAGGGTGGTCGGGTACACGGCCATCTTATCCAGATTGCTTGCCAGGGCTTCGGCGACAAAGCTTGGCGAACGGTGTTTCGGCTCGCCAATGGACAGCGCAATGGCACGCTTGTCCGGGTTTGGCGTGACGCTGCCGAGCAGGGCGCGGAGCTTCTCGAACGGGTAGGGCTGCAACTGGTTCAGAGCGTTGTTCATCGGTACGGGGTCTCGTTCAAAGCGGCTGAATCCTGACGCGCAATCAGATGCTGATGCGCGACAGTTTGATATCGGGTTCGTTACTGACGCTCAGCTGTTCGACGATTGCATCCTGCAAGCGGCTGCACAGCAATGGGTCGGACAACGGCTGGTTGTTCGCGTCGGTGATGAAGAATACGTCCTCCACGCGCTCGCCCAAGGTGGCGATCTTGGCGTTCTGTAGCGACAGGTCGAACTCCAGGAAGATCGTGCCGATGCGTGCGAGCAGGCCCGGGCGATCGGGGGCGCTGAGTTCCAGTACGGTCACCGGACGCTGGGCGTCGTTGTGGATCGTCACCTGTGGCGCAAACGCGAAATGCTTGAGCTGGCGCGGTACCCGACGCTGAATGATGGTCGGGTAGTCGTCCGGGTTGCGCAGGGCCTCGGTCAGGCCCTCGCGAATCTGTTTGACCCGCGCCGGGTTATCGCCGATCGAGTCGCCGTCGGTGTCGAGCACGATGTAGGTGTCGAGGGTGAACTGGCTGCTGGAGGTGATGACCCGGGCGTCGTGAATGTTCAGGTTGAGCTGGTCCATCGCGGCCACGGTCACGGCGAAGAAGTCGTGCTGGTCCGGTGCGTAGATGAAAATCTGTGTGCCGCCTTCGAACTCGCGCTGAGTAGTTTCCTTGATCAGCACCAGCGGCCCGCCGTCGGCCGGCTGCTGGAGGATCGCGTCACTGTGCCAGGCCACGTCGCCGGCGGTGTGGCGCAGGAAGTAGTCATCGCCCAATTGCGCCCACAGCTGCTCGACGTCGTCCGGATCGGTGCCGCCGCGCACCAGAATGTCCAGTGCTGCGCTCTGTGTCTGGCGGATCTGCTCTTCGCGGTCCATCGGGTTTTCCAGGCCGCGACGCAAGGCACGCTTGGTCTCGGTGTAGAGCTGACGCAGCAGGCTGGCGCGCCAGGAATTCCACAGCGTCGGGTTGGTTGCGTTGATGTCGGCGACGGTCAGAACGTACAGATAATCGAGGTGGGTTTCGTCGCCGACGATCTGCGCGAAATCGTGGATGACTTGTGGGTCGGACAAGTCCTTGCGCTGGGCAGTGGTCGACATCACCAAATGGTTCTGCACCAGCCAGACGATCAGGCGGCTGTCCCACACCGGCAACTGATGGCGCTGGCAAAAGGCTTCGGCATCCACAGCGCCAATTTCCGAGTGGTCGCCATGCCGGCCCTTGCCGATGTCGTGGTACAGGCCTGCCAGGTAGATCAGCTCGGGTTTGGGCAGTTTGCCCATGAGCTTGCTGGCCAGCGGGAATTTTTCCGACACTTGGGTGTACTGCAACTTACGCAGATGTTTGATCAGGTTCAGGGTGTGAGCGTCGACCGTATAGATGTGAAACAGGTCGTGCTGCATCTGCCCGACGATGAAGCCGAACTCCGGCAAGTAGCGCCCGAGGATGCCGTAACGGTTCATCCGTCGCAGGTTGCGGTGGATGCCGATCTTGCACTTGAACAGTTCGATAAACAGGCTGGTATTGCGGATGTCGTTGCGGAAATCGTCGTCGATCAGGTGGCGGTTTTCTCGCAGCAGACGAATGGTGTCGGCGCGCACGCCTTTGATTTCCGGCTGCTGGGCCATCAGTACGAAGATTTCCAGCATGGCGAACGGTGTGCGGCGGAATACGTTGTCGTTGCGCGCCTCGATGTAACCGTCGTGCAGCTGGAATCGCGAGTTGATCGGCTGCGGCGGCGCTTCGTCTTCAGGCGCGAGAATGACTTCCTCGAAGTGCTGGATGATCAGGTCGCTGAGCTGGGCAATGCTCATGACCACCCGGTAATACTGCTGCATGAAGTTTTCGATGGCTTGCTTGGCGTCATCGCCCTTGAAGCCCAGCAGCCCGGCAATGGTGCGCTGGTGATCAAACAGCAAGCGGTCTTCGGAACGGCCGGCGAGCATGTGCAGGGCGTAACGAACCTTCCACAGGAATTCCTGGGAGGAGGCCAGCAGGGCATTTTCGCTCTCGACCAGGAAACCTTCGCCGGCCAGGGCCCGCAGGTTCAGGGTGCCGTATTCACGACGGGCAACCCACAGAATCGTCTGAATATCCCGTAGGCCGCCGGGCGAGCCTTTGACGTTGGGTTCCAGGTTGTATTCGGTGTCGTTGTACTTGTGGTGACGGGCCTTCTGCTCGGCGCGTTTGGCCAGGAAGAATTCCTTGCTCGGCCACATGTGCGCGGTGCTGGTGACGTCCAGCATGCGCTGACGCAGGCGCTCGGGGCCACAGATGGTGCGGCTTTCCATCAGATTGGTGACCACAGTCAGGTCGGCGCGGGCCTCCTGGACGCATTCGTCCACCGAACGAACGCTCTGGCCCACTTCCAGGCCAATGTCCCACAACAGCGTCAGAAAACGCTCGATGGAATCTCGGAAAACTTCGTGATCGGCGCTGTCCAGCAGGATCAGCAAATCGATGTCGGAATAAGGGTGTAGCTCGCCGCGACCGTAGCCGCCGACCGCGACCAGCGCGATGTCGGCTTCGGAACTCAAGCTGAACTGCTCCCAGGCCTTTTGCAGGATGTTATCGACGAACCAGGCGCGATCCTCGATCAACCGGCGAATCTCGCGGCCGCTGCGAAAGCGCTCGTCGAGCACCTCGCGGGCCTGGCGAATTGCCTTCTTGAAGGCCGCGATCGGGCTTGCCTTCAGGGCCAGTTCAGCCTGGAACTGGCCTCGGTCGAAGAGTTCGGGATCCACCTGCGGCATCGATTGGCTTTCCTGTCTATAAGGCTGAGGTGCTGCGCGCCCGGATCAGGCCGAAACGCGCGGGATGGTGTCGTCGGCGCGCAGGGTGAAGATCTCGTAACCGGTTTCGGTCACCAGCAGGGTGTGTTCCCACTGTGCCGACAGCTTGCGGTCCTTGGTGATCGCGGTCCAGCCGTCGCCCAAGACCTTGGTGTCGGCCTTGCCCTGGTTGATCATCGGCTCGATGGTGAAGGTCATGCCGGCTTTCAGTTCCATGCCGGTGCCGGCGCGGCCGTAGTGCAGGATCTGCGGCTCTTCGTGGAACACCTTGCCGATGCCGTGACCACAGAATTCGCGAACCACGGAAAAACCGTTCTTTTCAGCGTGCTTCTGAATCACTTCGCCGATGTCGCCCAGGCGGCAGCCGGGTTTGACGATTTCGATGGCCTTGTACATGCATTCCTGAGTGATCTGCGACAGGCGCTCGGCCCAGACCGGCACGGTTCCGACGTGGAACATGCGGCTGGTGTCGCCGTGGTAGCCGTCCTTGATGACGGTGACGTCGATGTTCAGCGTATCGCCATCCTTCAAGGCCTTCTCGTTCGGAATGCCGTGGCAGACCACGTGATTGATCGAGGTGCAGATCGACTTCGGGAAACCCTTGTAGTTGAGCGGGGCAGGGATGGCTTTCTGCTCGTTGACGATGTAGTCGTGGCAGATGCGGTCCAGTTCTTCTGTGGTAATGCCCGGCTTGACATGTTCGGCAATCATTTCCAGCACATCGGCGGCCAGTTTGCCGGCGATGCGCATTTTTGCGATGTCCTCGGGGGTTTTGAGGGTGACGGTCATACAGGCTCTCTCTGCGCTCGATGGCGCCTTCTAAAACGGAATGGGCGTTGCGCGGTCGATCTTCGCGGCCCTGAAAAACGCGATTCTAACAGACGAGCAGCGCAAATCTGAGCCTCTGTACATCGCTTCTCCTTATAGAATGGCGCATTCTTGGAGGATTCCAAGGGCTGGAACCAAAGCACGCGCCAGGATTTAACAATCCGGGTTCCGTTTTTTTCAGCCTTGTGATATAAAATGCGCCGCTTTCCGGGGATCCCCTGAAAAGCCTAAATCCACACACGTGTCGACACGATGACCTGGGTGCCTTCAGCTGATGCTGCTGGTTGGTCATTGGGATACGTGGAGGCCAAACCCGACTTATTAAGGAACTATCATGTCCCAAGTCAACATGCGCGATATGCTGAAGGCCGGTGTGCACTTCGGTCACCAGACCCGTTACTGGAACCCGAAAATGGGTAAATACATTTTCGGCGCGCGTAACAAGATCCACATCATCAACCTTGAAAAAACCCTGCCAATGTTCAACGAAGCTCTGACTTTCGTAGAGCGTCTGGCCCAGGGCAAAAACAAGATTCTGTTCGTCGGCACCAAGCGTTCCGCTGGCAAGATCGTTGCTGAAGAAGCAGCACGTTGCGGTTCGCCGTACGTCGATCACCGCTGGTTGGGCGGCATGCTGACCAACTTCAAAACCATCCGTGCTTCCATCAAGCGTCTGCGTGACCTTGAAGTGCAAGCCGAAGACGGTACTTTCGCCAAGCTGACCAAGAAAGAAGCGCTGATGCGCACTCGCGATCTTGAGAAGCTCGATCGTTCCCTGGGTGGTATCAAGGACATGGGCGGTCTGCCAGACGCTCTGTTCGTTATCGACGTTGATCACGAGCGCATCGCGATCACCGAAGCCAACAAGCTGGGCATCCCGGTTATCGGCGTAGTCGATACCAACAGCAGCCCGGAAGGCGTTGACTACATCATCCCAGGCAACGATGACGCAATCCGCGCTATCCAGCTGTACATGGGTTCGATGGCTGACGCTGTAATCCGCGGTCGCAACCACGTTGCTGGCGGCACCGAGCAGTTCGTTGAAGAAGCTCCGGTAGCAGCAGCTGAGTAATTGACGCCTTGGCGTTGACTCAGTAAGCAAAAAGGGGGCTTGGCCCCCTTTTTGCCACCTCGAAAACCGTTTGTCGGCAGCGCAGTTACAGCCTTTGTAACCTGCAGCAGCCAGCAAGGGTGGTTCGGGAAGAATTGATCGCCCGTTCGATCGGGTGGAATGGTTGAAAACCTATCCAAGAGGAATTTTGAAATGGCAGAGATTACTGCAGCGTTGGTCAAAGAACTGCGCGAGCGTACTGGCGAAGGCATGATGGACTGCAAAAAGGCCTTGACCAAGGCTGGCGGCGACATCGAAAAAGCCATTGATGACATGCGTGCTTCGGGCGCCATCAAGGCTGCCAAGAAAGCTGGCAACGTTGCCGCTGAAGGCGCGATCGCTTTGAAGGAAGACGGTAAATCCGCCGTTCTGCTGGAAGTGAACTCGCAGACCGACTTCCTGGCTTTGCAGGATGACTTCAAGGCATTTGTCGCTTCCAGCGTTGAAAAAGCGTTCGCTGACAAACTGACTGACGTTGCTCCGCTGATCGCAGCTCAAGAAGCCGATCGCCTGGTTCTGGTCGGCAAGGTTGGCGAAAACGTCAACATCCGTCGCCTGGCTCGCGTTGAAGGTGACGTTGTTGGTGGTTACCTGCACGGCAACAAGATCGGTGTTGTGGTTGCCCTCAAAGGCGGCAGCGTTGAGCTGGCCAAAGACATCGCCATGCACGTAGCGGCGACCAACCCTGAATTCCTGCTGCCATCGGAAGTTTCCGCTGAAGCGGTCGAGCGTGAGAAAGGCGTGTTCCTGACCCTCAACGCTGACAAGATCGCCGGCAAGCCGGAAAACATCGTTGAAAACATGGTCAAAGGTCGTATCAGCAAGTTCCTGGCTGAAGCGAGCCTGGTTGAGCAGGCGTTCGTCAAGAACCCTGAAATCAAGGTTGGCGAACTGGCCAAGAAAGCCGGTGCTGAAATCGTTTCCTTCACCTACTTCAAAGTAGGCGATGGCATCGAGAAGCCGGTCGACAACTTCGCTGAAGAAGTTGCTGCCCAGCTGGCTGCCGCCAAGCAATAAGACGGTTTTTAACTGTCGCCCTGAAGAGGCTGCCCGCTCACGCGCGCAGCCTCTTTTCAGATGGGGCACCAATTTTTAATTGGTTTCCTTTTGGAACTGGCTTACAAAGCCATGTTCCGATGGCGCTGAAGCAGCGCCAAGTTAGAGTGAACGCCAGCTGTAAACAGCTCGCAAAGAATTTTTAAAATACGCCGCAGGAGAGATTCGCAATGGCTCAGCAGGGCAGTGGTTATCAGGCTCGCTATAAACGCATTCTACTCAAGCTTAGCGGCGAGGCCCTGATGGGCTCGGAAGAGTTCGGGATCGATCCGAAAGTTCTGGATCGCATGGCGCTGGAAGTCGGCCAACTGGTTGGCATCGGTGTTCAGGTCGGTCTGGTGATCGGTGGCGGTAACCTGTTCCGCGGTGCAGCGCTGAGCGCGGCCGGCATGGATCGGGTCACCGGTGACCACATGGGTATGCTGGCCACTGTGATGAACGCCCTGGCCATGCGCGATGCGCTGGAACGTGCCAATATCTCGGCCATCGTAATGTCGGCCATTTCCATGGTTGGCGTAACCGATCACTATGATCGCCGCAAAGCCATGCGCCACTTGAACGCCAAGGAAGTCGTGATTTTCGCGGCCGGTACCGGCAATCCGTTCTTCACCACGGATTCGGCAGCATGCTTGCGTGCAATCGAAATCGATGCCGATGTCGTGCTCAAGGCGACCAAGGTCGATGGCGTCTACACCGCTGACCCATTCAAAGACCCGCATGCCGAGAAGTTCGATCATCTGACTTACGATGAAGTGCTGGATCGCAAGCTGGGCGTGATGGATCTGACCGCCATTTGCCTGTGCCGCGACCACAAGATGCCGTTGCGCGTATTTAACATGAACAAGCCCGGCGCCCTGCTGAACATCGTGCACGGCGGCGCTGAAGGGACCCTGATCGAGGAAGGCCAACAATGATCAACGAAATCAAGAAAGACGCTAAAGAGCGTATGCAGAAATCCGTCGAGTCGCTGATGCACAACTTCGGCCGTATTCGTACGGGCCAGGCGCATCCAAGCATTCTGGAAGGCGTGATGGTGCCGTATTACGGTTCCGACACTCCGATCAAACAGGTGGCGAACATCACCGTCAAAGACGCCCGTACCCTGCAAGTCGTTGCCTTTGAGCGCAACATGCTGGGTGCTGTCGACAAAGCCATCGGTAGCGCGGGTTTGAACCTCAACCCGACCAACCTGGGTGAATTGCTGCTGATCTCCATGCCGGCCCTGACCGAAGAAACCCGTAAGGGCTTCACCAAGCAGGCTCGCGATGTCGCTGAAGATGCCCGTGTTGCGGTGCGCAACATCCGTCGTGATGCGAACAGCCAGCTCAAGGATCTGGTCAAGGAAAAAGAAATCAGCGAAGACGAAGAGCGCCGCGCCACTGGCGAGATCGATGACCTGACCAAAAAGTTCGTGGCTGAAATCGACGCGAATCTGGCGCAGAAAGAAAAAGACCTGATGGCCGTATAAGGGTCGCGTTTTCATGGAAAAGACCAAGCAGACTGCGCCGTCCGCGGTGCCGCGCCATGTCGCGATCATCATGGATGGTAATAATCGCTGGGCGAAAAAGCGCTTTATGCCGGGTGTCGCCGGTCATAAAGCGGGCGTGGATGCGGTTCGTGCGGTGATCGAGGTGTGCGCCGAGGCCGGGGTCGAAGTATTGACCCTGTTCGCCTTCTCCAGCGAGAACTGGCAGCGCCCGGCCGACGAGGTCAGCGCCTTGATGGATCTGTTCTTCAAGGCATTGCGTCGCGAGGCCAAGCGCCTGAACGAAAACAACATCAGTTTGCGCATCATTGGCGACCGTTCGCGCTTTCATCCAGAGCTTCAAGCTGCCATGCGTGAAGCTGAAGCAATGACGGCGGGCGCCAATCGCTTCGTTCTGCAGATCGCAGCCAACTACGGCGGTCAGTGGGACATCGCGCAAGCCGCACAGCGCCTGGCGCGGGAAGTTCAGGCCGGGCACCTGCGTCCGGAAGACATTACCCCGGAACTGTTGCAAACCTGTCTGGCTACCGGCGATTTGCCGTTGCCGGACTTGTGCATCCGTACCGGAGGCGAGCACCGCATCAGTAACTTCCTGCTGTGGCAACTGGCTTACGCCGAGTTGTACTTCTCCGACCTGTTCTGGCCGGACTTCAAACACGATGCCATGCGTACCGCGCTGGCCGATTTTGCTTCTCGGCAGCGCCGCTTCGGTAAAACGAGCGAGCAGGTCGAGGCTGGAGCCCGGTTTTAATGCTTAAACAACGAATCATCACCGCACTGATCCTGCTGCCGATTGCCCTGTGCGGGTTTTTCCTGCTCGAAGGCACCGGTTTTGCGCTGTTCATCGGGCTGGTCGTGACCCTCGGTGCATGGGAGTGGGCGCGCCTGGCGGGCTTCACTGAGCAGCCGATCCGCATTGTCTATGCGGCTGTGGTTGCGTTGATGCTGTTTGTCATGCATATCCTGCCTGGGCTCGCGCCTTGGGTATTGGGCGCGTCGGTACTTTGGTGGGGCGTTGCAACCTATCTGGTGCTGACTTATCCGCGCTCCAGCGAACTTTGGTCCAGCGCTGCCTGCAAGCTGGTGATCGGTCTGCTGATCCTGCTGCCCGCCTGGCAAGGTCTGATTCAGATCAAGCAGGAGTCTTTGGGCAACTGGCTGATCATGGCGGTGATGGTGCTGGTCTGGGGTGCTGATATCGGTGCTTACTTCTCCGGCCGGGCCTTTGGCAAGCGCAAGCTGGCGCCACAGGTCAGTCCCGGCAAAAGCTGGGAGGGCGTCTATGGCGGCCTCGCGGTGAGTCTGGTCATTACTGTCATTGTCAGTCTGGTTCGAGACTGGACGGTGGCGCAGCTGTTCAAAGGTCTGATGGGGGCAGCCATCATCGTGTTCATCTCGGTGGTGGGTGATCTCACCGAAAGCATGTTCAAGCGTCAGTCCGGGATCAAGGACAGCAGTAATCTGCTGCCGGGTCATGGCGGCGTGCTGGATCGTATCGACAGCCTGACTGCAGCGATTCCGGTATTTGCGGTTCTGCTGTGGATGGCGGCACCGTGAGCCGCCCGCAGCAGATTACCGTCCTGGGGGCGACCGGTTCGATTGGTCTGAGCACGCTTGACGTCATCGCTCGCCATCCCGAGCGTTATCAGGTTTTCGCCTTGAGCGGTTTCACCCGTCTGAGCGAGCTGTTGGCGCTGTGTGTTCGTCATACGCCGCGGTTCGCCGTGGTACCTGAGGCGGGTGCTGCCCGAGGCTTGCAGGACGACTTACGCGCCGCAGGCCTGCCGACCCGCGTGTTGGTGGGGGAGGAGGGCCTGTGTCAGGTTGCTTCCGATCCTGAGGTCGATGCGGTCATGGCGGCCATCGTTGGCGCTGCGGGTTTGCGACCGACTCTGGCGGCGGTCGAGGCTGGCAAGAAAATCCTCCTGGCCAACAAAGAAGCACTGGTGATGTCCGGTGCGCTGTTCATGCAGGCGGTGCGCAAGAGTGGTTCGGTGTTGCTGCCGATCGACAGTGAGCACAACGCGATTTTCCAGTGCATGCCACAGGATTTCGCTCGTGGACTGAGTGCCGTCGGGGTGCGTCGGATTTTACTCACGGCCTCTGGCGGTCCGTTCCGACAGACACCTATGGCTGAACTGGTGCATGTTTCCCCTGAGCAAGCGTGTGCCCACCCGAACTGGTCCATGGGGCGCAAGATTTCGGTGGATTCGGCCAGCATGATGAACAAGGGGCTGGAGTTAATCGAAGCCTGCTGGTTGTTTGATGCCAAGCCATCCCAGGTCGAAGTGGTGATTCATCCTCAAAGCGTGATTCATTCGCTGGTCGATTACATCGACGGTTCGGTATTAGCCCAGTTAGGTAACCCTGACATGCGCACACCGATCGCCAACGCGCTGGCCTGGCCGGAGCGGATCGATTCGGGTGTTGCGCCGCTGGACCTGTTTGCAATTGCGCGGCTGGACTTCCAGGCGCCTGATGAAGAGCGATTCCCGTGTCTGCGCCTTGCGCGTCAGGCGGCTGAATCCGGCAATAGTGCGCCGGCCATGCTGAATGCGGCGAATGAAGTGGCGGTCGCGGCCTTTCTCGACGGGCGGGTTCGCTACCCGGAAATCGCGAGTATCATCGAAGAAGTATTGAATCTCGAGCCCGTGGTTGCGGTTGACGATCTCGAGGCAGTGTTCACGGCCGACGCGAAAGCGCGAGTACTGGCCGAACAATGGTTGAGTCGTCACGGGCGGTAAGTGCTGCAATACGTTGACCCATGCGGCACTGGACAGGATTGCGGAGAAAGTAGATGAGCGCGCTCTATATGATTGTCGGCACCCTGGTGGCTTTGGGTGTGCTGGTCACCTTCCACGAATTCGGCCATTTTTGGGTCGCACGTCGTTGTGGGGTCAAAGTGCTGCGTTTCTCCGTGGGCTTCGGTATGCCGTTGCTGCGCTGGCGCGACAAGAAAGGCACTGAGTTCGTCGTCGCCGCGATCCCGCTGGGCGGTTACGTGAAAATGCTCGACGAGCGCGAAGGCGAAGTGCCGGCCGATCAGCTTGATCAATCCTTCAATCGCAAATCCGTCCGCCAGCGTATCGCTATCGTATCGGCGGGTCCGATTGCCAACTTTTTACTGGCGATGATTTTTTTCTGGGTGCTCGCCATGCTCGGCAGCGAGCAAGTGCGCCCGGTCATTGGTGCAGTCGAATCCGGCAGTATCGCCGCCAAGGCTGGTTTGAGCGCGGGCCAGGAAATCATTGCCATCGATGGCGAGCCGACTTCCGGCTGGGCCGCGGTGAACCTGCAGTTGGTCCGTCGTCTTGGGGAGAGCGGTTCCCTGCAGTTGCTGGTCCGCGATCAGGGTTCCACAGTGGATTCGTCCCGTGAGCTGATGCTGGATAAATGGCTCAAGGGTGCCGACGAGCCAGATCCGATTCGTTCGCTGGGTTTACGCCCTTGGCGTCCGGCGCTGCCACCGGTCCTGGCCGAACTTGACCCGAAAGGCCCGGCACAGGCTGCTGGCCTGAAGACCGGTGACCGACTGTTAGCTCTGGACGGCAAGTCGCTTGATGACTGGCAGCAGGTGGTGGACACGGTTCGTATGCACCCTGATACCAAAATCATGCTGCGCGTCGAGCGTGATAGTGCTCAAATCGACGTCCCTGTGACGCTGGCCGCTCGCGGCGAGAAGAAGGCACCCAGTGGTTATCTGGGGGCTGGGGTGAAGGCAGTTGATTGGCCGCCAGAGATGATTCGCGAAGTGAGTTATGGTCCTGTGGCCGCGATTGGAGAGGGCGCTCGACGCACTTGGACCATGAGCGTACTGACCCTCGATTCGCTCAAGAAAATGTTGTTCGGTGAGCTCTCGGTAAAAAACTTGAGTGGACCGATAACCATTGCTAAAGTGGCGGGCGCTTCTGCCCAGTCGGGTGTCGCTGATTTCCTGAATTTCCTTGCTTATCTGAGTATTAGCTTGGGAGTTCTGAATTTGTTGCCCATTCCTGTACTGGATGGGGGGCATTTGTTGTTTTATCTGATCGAGTGGGCGCGTGGTCGCCCCTTGTCGGATCGGGTGCAGGGTTGGGGGATACAGATCGGTATCAGTTTGGTGATCGGGGTGATGTTGCTTGCTCTGGTCAATGATCTAAGTCGACTGTAACGCTTCGCTGAATTGCGAATCTGCCGCATTTTGCGGCAGTTTGTTTATTGCCAGTTGGAATAAGAAAGGACTTCATGAAACGTCTGCTGCTAACTGCGGTTCTCACCGTATTGATGATCGCCGAAGTTCACGCCGAGTCCTTCACTATCTCTGATATTCGCGTCAATGGCCTCCAGCGGGTCTCCGCGGGTAGCGTCTTTGGTGCTTTGCCGTTGAACGTCGGTGAACAGGCGGATGATCGTCGCCTGGTGGAATCCACTCGTGCGTTGTTCAAAACCGGTTTCTTTCAAGATATCCAGCTGGGCCGCGATGGCAACGTCCTGGTCATCACGGTAGTCGAGCGCCCGTCGGTCGCCAGTATCGAGATCGAGGGTAACAAGGCGATCTCCACTGAAGACCTGATGAAAGGCCTCAAACAATCCGGTCTGGCCGAAGGCGAGATCTTCCAGCGCGCCACCCTCGAAGGTGTGCGTAACGAGCTGCAGCGCCAATACGTCGCTCAGGGTCGCTACTCGGCTACCGTCGACACTGAAGTGGTGCCGCAGCCGCGTAACCGCGTTGCGTTGAAGGTCAATATCAACGAAGGCACCGTTGCTGCTATCCAGCACATCAACGTGGTGGGTAACACCGTCTTCCCTGATGAAGACCTGATCGACCTGTTTGAACTCAAGACCACCAACTGGCTGTCGTTCTTCAAGAACGATGACAAGTATGCTCGTGAAAAACTTTCCGGTGACCTGGAGCGTCTGCGCTCCTACTACCTGGACCGTGGCTATATCAACATGGATATCGCTTCGACCCAGGTGTCCATCACCCCGGACAAGAAACACGTCTATATCACCGTCAACGTCAACGAAGGCGAGAAGTACACCGTCCGTGACGTCAAGTTGAGCGGCGACCTGAAAGTCCCTGAAGACCAGGTCAAGTCTCTGCTGCTGGTCCAGAAAGGCCAGGTGTTCTCGCGCAAGTTGATGACCACCACGTCCGAACTGATCACCCGCCGTCTGGGTAACGAGGGTTACACCTTCGCCAACGTCAATGGCGTGCCTCAGCCTCACGATGAAGACCACACCGTCGACATCACGTTCGCCGTCGATCCGGGCAAGCGAGCTTACGTGAACCGCATCAACTTCCGTGGCAACACCAAGTCCGAAGACGAAGTGCTGCGCCGTGAAATGCGTCAGATGGAAGGCGGCTGGGCTTCGACCTACCTGATCGACCAATCCAAGACTCGTCTTGAGCGTCTGGGCTTCTTCAAGGAAGTCAACGTCGAAACACCGGCCGTGCCGGGCGTCGACGACCAGGTAGACGTGAACTACAGCGTTGAAGAACAGGCTTCTGGTTCGATTACCGCCAGCGTCGGTTTCGCCCAGAGCGCCGGTCTGATCCTCGGTGGTTCGATCACCCAGAACAACTTCCTGGGTACGGGTAACAAAGTCAGCATCGGTTTGACCCGCAGTCAATACCAGAGTCGCTATAACTTCGGTTACGTCGACCCGTACTGGACTGCTGATGGCGTGAGCCTGGGTTACAACGCGTTCTATCGCACCACTGACTACAAAGACCTCGATGTCAACGTAGCCAGCTACGCCGTAGACAGCCTGGGTGCGGGTGTCAGCGTCGGTTACCCGATCAGCGAGACTTCGCGTCTGACGTTTGGTTTGTCTGCGCAACAAGACAAGATCAAGACGGGGCAGTACACCGTCGACGAAATCTTCGACTTTGTTAACCAGGAAGGTGATCAGTACCTGAACTTCAAGGCATCGGCCGGTTGGTCTGAATCCACCTTGAACAAAGGTGTACTGGCAACCCGTGGTCACTCCCAGAGCCTTACCGCGGAAGCCACGACGCCTGGTAGCGACTTGTCGTTCTTCAAGCTCGATTACCGCGGTCAATTGTTCCAGCCGTTGTCTGAAAACTACACCATGCGTCTCCACACCGAACTGGGTTATGGCGATGGTTATGGTTCGACCAACGGCTTGCCGTTCTATGAAAACTACTATGCTGGTGGTTTCAACTCAGTTCGTGGCTTCAAGGACAGCACCCTGGGGCCTCGTAGTACGCCGAGCCGGGGCGTGAACCCCGGCACCTCAGTCGACCCGGATCAGGACCCACTGCCGTTTGGTGGTAACGTCCTGATTCAGGGTGGTGTAGAAGTTCTGTTCCCTCTGCCGTTCGTGAAAGATCAGCGTTCCTTGCGCACTTCAGTATTCTGGGACGTGGGTAATGTGTTCGATTCGACTTGCAAGCAGAGCACTAACGCCGATGGTTCGAAGTCCAACACTCAGTGTAACGATGTCAGCCTGAGCAATATGGCCAGTTCGGTAGGTGTCGGTGTGACATGGGTTACCGCCCTTGGTCCGTTGAGCTTCGCCTTGGCGATGCCGGTCAAAAAACCGGACAGCAATGCCGAGACCCAAGTGTTCCAATTCTCCCTCGGCCAGACGTTCTAAGCGTCTGACCCAAGATAACGACAATGGATTTTGTAGGAGTGCATCGTGCGTAAGTTGACTCAATTGGTTCTCCTGGCGACCGTACTGGTAGCAGGTCCGGCTTTTGCCGACATGAAAATCGCCGTTCTGAACTATCAGATGGCTCTGCTGGAATCCGACGCGGCCAAGAAGTACGCCGTTGATGCCGAGAAAAAGTTCGGCCCACAGCTGAGCAAACTCAAGACTTTGGAAAGCAGTGCCAAAGGCATCCAGGACCGTCTGATGGCCGGCGGCGACAAGATGCAGCAAGGCGAGCGTGAGCGCCTGGAACTCGAGTTCAAGCAAAAGGCCCGTGACTTCCAGTTCCAGTCCAAGGAATTGAACGAAGCTAAAGCCGTCGCCGACCGTGAAATGCTGAAGCAGCTCAAGCCGAAACTGGACAGCGCTGTGGAAGAAGTTATCAAGAAAGGTGCTTTTGACCTGGTCTTCGAGCGTGGCGCAGTGATTGATGTCAAACCTCAGTACGACATCACTCGCCAGGTTATCGAGCGCATGAATCAGCTGAAGTAACCATGACAGCGACTATAAAGCTCGGCCAATTGGCCGAGTTCCTCGGCGCCACACTGCGTGGCGACCCGGAGAAAGAAATTACTGGGCTAGCCACTTTGCAAGAGGCTGGCCCAGCTCAGTTGAGCTTTCTCGCAAACCCTCAATATCGTAAATACCTGGCTGACAGCCGGGCCGCAGCCCTGTTGCTGAAGGCCGCTGACGCTGAAGGGTTTGCAGGTGATGCGCTGGTCGTGCCTGATCCGTATCTGGCCTACGCGCGGATTTCCCATCTGTTCGATCCCAAGCCAAAGGCCGCTATCGGTGTTCATCCGACAGCCGTTGTGGCAGCGGACGCAGTGGTCGATCCGGCGGCGAGCATTGGTGCTTTTGCGGTGATCGAAAGCTGCGCACGTATTGCTGCAGGTGTGACCGTTGGCGCGCACTGCTTCATCGGTGCCCGCTGCGAGATTGGCGAGGGCGGCTGGCTGGCCCCGCGAGTCACGCTGTACCACGACGTGCGCATCGGCAAACGGGTGGTGATTCAGTCGGGTGCCGTACTCGGTGGCGAAGGTTTCGGTTTTGCCAACGAGAAAGGTGTCTGGCAAAAAATCGCCCAGATCGGTGGTGTGCTGGTCGGTGACGACGTGGAGATTGGCGTGAATACCGCTATCGATCGCGGTGCACTGGCCGATACCGTTCTGGGTAACGGGGTGAAACTCGACAACCAGATTCAGATCGCCCACAACGTCCAGGTCGGTGATCACACCGCCATGGCCGCGTGCGTGGGAATCTCCGGCAGCACCAAAATCGGCAAGCATTGCATGCTCGCCGGTGGCGTAGGGCTGGTGGGGCATATCGAAATTTGCGACAACGTTTTTATCACCGGGATGACCATGGTGACCCACTCGATTACCGAAAAGGGTTCCTATTCTTCCGGTACGGCCATGCAACCGGCAGCCGAATGGCGCAAAAGCGCGGCCCGTATCCGTCAGCTCGATGACATCGCGCGGCGTCTGCGACAGCTGGAAAAGCGTGTAGGGGAAGTGACCCCTGACGGTAATGCTTCATCAGATGGCTGATACCATTTCCATATCAAGTGTGCACAGCCGCTAGACTGCCTCCTTGATTTGCTAGAGGGGTGCGCGTCAGTCGCGCCTCCCAATCTTTACATAGGCTTCCCCCCGAAATGATGGACATCAACGAGATTCGCGAATACCTGCCTCACCGTTACCCGTTCCTGCTGGTGGACCGGGTCGTGGATCTGGATGTGGAAGGCAAGCGCATTCGCGCCTACAAGAATGTCAGCATCAACGAACCCTTCTTCAATGGTCACTTCCCCGCGCATCCAATTATGCCGGGCGTATTGATCATCGAAGCGATGGCTCAGGCTGCCGGGATCCTTGGTTTCAAAATGCTCGACGTGAAACCGGCCGACGGCACCCTTTATTACTTTGTTGGCTCCGACAAGCTGCGCTTCCGCCAGCCGGTGTTGCCGGGCGATCAACTGATTCTGGAAGCCAAGTTTCTGAGCTGCAAGCGTCAGATCTGGAAGTTCGAGTGCCAGGCTTCGGTCGATGGCAAGCCAGTCTGCTCTGCTGAAATCATCTGTGCGGAACGCAAACTATGAGTTTGATTGACCCTCGCGCAATCATCGATCCGACGGCTATCCTGGCCGACGGCGTCGAGGTCGGCCCTTGGTCGATCATCGGTGCAGGTGTGGAAATCGGCGAGGGGACAGTGATCGGGCCGCATGTGATTCTCAAAGGCCCGACCCGAATCGGAAAGCACAACCGCATCTACCAGTTTTCTTCGGTAGGTGAGGACACGCCCGATCTGAAATACAAGGGTGAAGAAACCCGTCTGGTCATTGGTGACCACAACGTCATCCGTGAAGGCGTGACGATTCACCGTGGGACCGTTCAGGACCGTTCTGAAACAACCCTGGGCGATCACAATCTGATCATGGCCTATGCCCACATCGGCCACGACAGTGTCATCGGCAACCACTGCATCCTGGTCAACAACACCGCGTTGGCGGGCCATGTGCACGTTGAAGACTGGGCAATCCTGTCCGGTTTTACCCTGGTTCACCAGTATTGCCATATCGGCGCCCACAGCTTTTCCGGTATGGGCACGGCTATCGGCAAGGACGTGCCGGCGTACGTTACGGTGTTTGGCAACCCGGCCGAAGCTCGCAGCATGAACTTCGAAGGCATGCGTCGTCGCGGTTTCAGCGAAGATGCGATCCACGCGCTACGTCGTGCCTACAAGGTGGTTTATCGCCAGGGCCTGACGGTCGAACAGGCACTCGCCGAACTGGCCGAGCCTTCGGATCAGTTTCCGGAAGTCGCGCTGTTCCGTGATTCCATCGAGTCTTCGACCCGCGGCATCACTCGTTAATCATGGCTAATCTGCGTATAGCGCTGGTGGCGGGTGAGGCTTCCGGCGACATTCTTGGCGCGGGTCTCATGCGCGCACTCAAGGCTCAGCACCCGGCCGTCGAGTTCATCGGTGTCGGCGGTCCGCTGATGCAGGCCGAAGGCCTGACCTCGTATTTCCCGATGGAACGTCTTTCGGTCATGGGCCTGGTGGAAGTGCTGGGCCGATTGCGTGAGCTGATGGCTCGCCGCAAGAAGTTGATCGCCGACCTGATCGCCGAGAAACCGAATGTGTTTATCGGTATCGATGCCCCGGACTTCACCCTCAATATCGAACTCAAGCTGCGTCAGGCCGGGATCAAGACCGTGCATTACGTTAGCCCGTCGGTTTGGGCGTGGCGGCAGAAACGGGTGCTGAAGATTCGCGAAGGCTGCGATCTGATGCTGACGCTGTTCCCGTTCGAAGCGAAATTCTATGAAGAGAAGGGCGTGCCGGTGCGGTTTGTCGGGCACTCCCTGGCTGACGCGATCCCGCTTGAAGCCGATCGCGCCGCCGCGCGGGCTGAACTCGGCTTGCCTGACGGGCCGTTGGTCGCACTGATGCCCGGCAGTCGCGGTGGCGAAGTTGGCCGTCTCGGTGCGTTGTTCCTCGATACGGCCCAGCGTCTGCGGGCCCTGCGCCCTGGTGTGCGGTTTGTCATGCCTTGCGCCGGCCCCGAGCGCCGCAAGCAACTTGAAGAGCTGCTGGCGGGCCGAGATCTGCCGCTGACATTGCTCGATGGTAAATCCCATCTGGCCCTGGCAGCCTGCGACGCGGTACTGATTGCCTCCGGAACGGCGACCCTGGAAGCGTTGTTGTACAAACGGCCGATGGTGGTCGCGTACCGCTTGGCACCGCTGACGTTCTGGATTCTCAAGCGCATGGTGAAAAGTCCCTACATCTCCTTGCCGAACCTGCTGGCCCAGCGCCTGTTGGTGCCCGAGTTGCTGCAGGACGATGCGACGGTTGAAGCCTTGGCCCAGACGCTGTCGCCACTGATCGAAGGCGGTGAAGAACAGACCCGCGGCTTCGATGAAATCCACCGTACCTTACGTCTGGACGCCTCCAATCAGGCGGCGGACGCGGTGCTGAACCTGATCGGCAAAACACAATGAGCAAAGCAAGCATTCAGATGGGCCTGGATTTCACCCTGGTCGCCGAAGTTGAAGATCTGGTCGCCGGCGTTGACGAAGTTGGTCGCGGCCCGCTTTGTGGTGCAGTGGTGACCGCCGCGGTGATCCTCGATCCGAACCGTCCGATTCTGGGCCTGAATGATTCGAAGAAGCTCACCGAAGCACGCCGCGAAAAACTCTACGAAGAGATCTGCGAAAAAGCCCTGAGCTGGTGCATTGCTCGCGCCGAAGTCGAAGAAATCGACGAGCTGAACATTCTCCACGCCACCATGCTGGCCATGCAGCGCGCGGTCGAAGGCCTGCACATCACACCGAAACTGGCGATGATCGATGGCAATCGTTGCCCGAAGCTGTCGATGCGCGCCGAAGCAGTGGTGCAAGGCGATGGCAAGGTACCGGCCATCGCTGCCGCGTCGATTCTGGCCAAGGTCAGCCGCGACCGCGAGATGGCAGCGTTCGAATTGATTTACCCGGGGTATGGCATCGGTGGCCACAAAGGCTACCCGACGCCGGTTCATCTGGAGGCGCTGGCCCGCTTGGGGCCAACGCCGATTCACCGCCGCTCGTTCGCCCCGGTACGCCTGGCTTACGAGGCGCGGGAAAACCTGATCGAGAGTTAGTCGCAAGGCTGATGTTTTTGCCACGGCCCGGTACAATCCGGGCCTTGTTGTCTTCACGTTTCTAGTTTCTAGACAGGATCACTATGCCGGCTTCATTCGTTCATCTACGCCTGCACACTGAGTATTCCCTGGTCGACGGTCTGGTGCGGATCAAACCGCTGGTCAAGACCCTGGTCGGCATGAACATGCCTGCCGTAGCGGTCACGGACCAGAACAACATGTGTTCCCTGGTCAAATTCTATAAAGCCGCCATGGGTGCCGGGATCAAGCCGATCTGCGGCGCCGACCTCTGGCTGTCGAACAAGGATCCAGATAACGCTCTGAGCCGGATCAGCCTGCTGGCGATGAACGCTGTGGGTTATCGCAACCTCACCGAACTGATCTCTCGCGGCTTCATCGACGGCCAGCGCAATGGCTCGGTCATTATCGAACGCGAGTGGGTGGCCGAAGCCAGCGAAGGCTTGATCATGCTGTCGGCGGCGAAAGAAGGCGAGATCGGTCTGGCGATGCTCAGTGGCAACCCGGCCGAAGCGGAAAACCTGGCACGTGAATGGATGGCCGTGTTCCCGGATCGTTTCTATCTGGAGATCCAGCGCACCAACCGCCCCAACGACGAAGAACAGTTGCACGGTGCCGTAGCCCTCGCTGAAAAAATCGGTGCGCCGCTGGTCGCGACCAACGACGTGCGCTTCATCAAGCAGGAAGACTTCGCCGCTCACGAAACCCGCGTTTGCATCGGTGAGGGCCGCGCCCTCGATGATCCGCGGCGTTCGAAAAATTACAGCGATCAGCAATACCTCAAAAGCGCCGAGGAAATGGCCGAGTTGTTCAGCGACATTCCCGAAGCGCTGGAAAACACCGTCGAGATTGCCAAGCGCTGCAACATTGAAGTGAAGCTGGGCACTCACTTCCTGCCCAACTTCCCGATCCCCGATGGCATGACCATCGACGAGTATTTCCGCAAGGTTTCCTTCGATGGTCTGGAAGATCGCCTCAGCGTTCTGCTGCCCAAGGACACCACCGAAGACTACGAAACCAAGCGTCAGGTCTACGTCGACCGGCTGAATTTCGAGCTGGATATCATCATCCAGATGGGTTTCCCCGGTTACTTCCTGATCGTTATGGACTTTATCCAGTGGGCCAAGAGTAACGGCGTGCCGGTAGGTCCAGGCCGTGGATCGGGTGCCGGGTCGCTGGTGGCCTACGTGCAGAAGATCACCGACCTTGACCCGCTGGAATATGACCTGCTGTTCGAACGTTTCCTTAACCCGGAACGGGTATCCATGCCCGACTTCGACGTCGACTTCTGCATGGACGGTCGCGACCGTGTAATCGACTACGTGGCCGAGAAATACGGCCGCAACGCGGTAAGCCAGATCATCACGTTCGGTTCCATGGCGGCCAAGGCTGTGGTCCGTGACGTAGCGCGGGTGCAGGGCAAGTCCTACGGTTTGGCGGATCGTCTGTCGAAGATGATCCCGTTCGAAGTCGGCATGACCCTGGAAAAGGCTTACGAACAGGAAGAAATCCTGCGTGACTTCATCAAGGTTGATGAAGAAGCCGCGGAAATCTGGGAAATGGCCCGCAAGCTTGAAGGCGTTGTACGTAACGTCGGTAAGCACGCCGGTGGTGTTGTTATTGCCCCGACCAAGTTGACTGACTTCTCGCCGATTTATTGCGATGAGGCCGGTGATGGTCTGGTCACCCAGTTCGACAAGGATGACGTTGAGGCGGCGGGTCTGGTGAAGTTCGACTTCCTAGGTCTGCGGACCCTGACGGTCATCGACTGGGCGCTGAAAACCATCAACCGCGATCGCGCCAAGGTCGATGAGCCGCCGCTGGACATCGCGTTCATCCCGCTGGATGACAAGCCGACTTATCAGTTGCTGCAAAAAGCCGAAACCACCGCGGTGTTCCAGCTTGAGTCGCGCGGCATGAAAGAGCTGATCAAAAAGCTCAAGCCCGACTGCCTGGAAGACTTGATCGCACTGGTGGCCCTGTTCCGTCCGGGCCCGTTGCAATCGGGCATGGTGGACGACTTCATCAACCGTAAGCACGGCCGCGCCGAACTCGCGTACCCGCACTCGGACTACCAGTACGAAGGCCTCAAACCGGTTCTGGCACCGACTTACGGCATCATCCTGTATCAGGAACAGGTGATGCAGATTGCCCAGGTCATGGCCGGTTACACCCTTGGCGGCGCGGACATGCTGCGTCGAGCCATGGGTAAGAAAAAGCCCGAGGAAATGGCCAAGCAGCGCGGCGGCTTCATTGAAGGTTGCACCGCCAACAATATCGACGCCGACCTGGCCGGTAACATTTTCGACCTGGTAGAGAAATTTGCCGGTTACGGCTTCAACAAATCCCACTCCGCTGCTTATGGCCTGGTGTCATACCAGACCGCTTGGCTGAAAACGCACTACCCTGCGCCATTCATGGCCGCGGTACTGTCGGCGGATATGCACAACACCGACAAGGTCGTGACCTTGATCGAAGAAATTCGCACCATGAAGCTGCGTCTCGACGCGCCGGATGTGAATACTTCGGAGTTCAAGTTCACGGTGAATGAGGAAGGCCGGATTATTTACGGCCTCGGCGCGATCAAAGGTGTGGGCGAAGGTCCGGTGGAAGCCATCACCGAGGCGCGTCAGGAAGGTCCGTTCAAGGATCTGTTCGATTTCTGCGCCCGTGTCGATCTCAAACGTATCAACAAGCGCACCCTGGACGGTTTGATCCGCAGCGGTGCGCTGGATCGTCTGGGGCCTTACTTCCATGACGAGCAGAAAGCCTATCAGGCCAACATCGACCGCAACCGCGCGGTCTTGCTGAACGCCATGGAAGGGGCGATCAAGGCGGCCGAACAAACCGCGCGTACCAAAGACAGCGGTCACGTCGATCTGTTTGGCGGCTTGTTCGTCGAAGAAGACGCCGATGTCTACGCCAATCACCGCAAAGCCAAGGAACTGACGCTCAAGGAGCGCCTGAAAGGCGAGAAAGACACCTTGGGTCTGTACCTGACCGGTCACCCGATCGACGAATACGAAGGTGAGATCCGCCGTTTCGCCCGTCAACGCATCATTGACCTGAAACCGGCCCGTGATACCCAGACCGTCGCCGGCATGATCATCGCCCTGCGAGTCATGAAGAACAAAAAGGGCGACAAGATGGGTTTCATCACCCTCGACGACCGCTCTGGACGGATCGAAGCGTCGCTGTTCGCCGAAGCATTCCATTCGGCGCAGTCGTTGTTGCAGACCGACGCGATGGTGGTGGTCGAAGGCGAAGTCAGCAACGACGATTTCTCCGGTGGCTTGCGGCTGCGGGTCAAGCGGGTGATGAGCATGGAAGATGCGCGCACCAACCTGGCCGAAAGCCTGCGCTTGAAGTTGCAGACCCAGGATTTGAAAGGCGATCAGCTACGCTGGCTCGGTGAGTTGTTCAAGCGTCACCGTGGCGCGTGCCCGATCACCATGGAATACACCAGTCCCGATGCGAAGGCCTTGCTGCAGTTCGGCGAGACCTGGCGGATCGACCCGGCGGATGCCTTGATTCAAGCCCTGCGTGACCAGTTCGGGCGAGACAACGTCTTCCTCCAATACCGTTGACGGTCAGGTGCCGCTCTTCCAAAAGAGAGCAGCTCTGATCTCGACCCGATTTTTAATCTCGACCTGAACGCGCCTCTCCCTTAAGGTAGGGCGCGAATAGACAACCGGCCGGCCCAAGCTCTCTTGGAGGTCGACCCAAGACGGACGCCTATGAACCCGAATTTTCTAGATTTCGAACAGCCGATCGCCGACCTGCAAGCCAAGATCGAAGAGTTGCGCTTGGTCGGTAATGACAATTCGCTGAATATCGGCGATGAGATCTCCCGCCTGCAGGACAAAAGCAGCACGCTGACCGAAGACATCTTCGGCAAGCTGACCAGCTGGCAGATCGCGCGTCTGGCGCGTCACCCGAAACGTCCGTACACCCTGGACTACATCGAACACATCTTCACCGAGTTCGATGAACTGCACGGCGACCGTCACTTCTCCGACGACGCTGCGATCGTCGGCGGCATCGCCCGTCTGGACGACCAGCCGGTGATGATCATCGGTCACCAGAAAGGCCGTGAAGTGCGCGAGAAAGTTCGCCGCAACTTCGGCATGCCGCGTCCGGAAGGCTACCGCAAGGCTTGCCGCCTGATGGAAATGGCCGAACGTTTCAAAATGCCGATCCTGACCTTCATCGACACCCCGGGTGCTTACCCTGGTATCGACGCTGAAGAGCGCAACCAGAGCGAAGCGATTGCCTGGAACCTGCGCGTCATGGCACGCCTGAAAACCCCAATCATCGCCACCGTGATCGGTGAGGGTGGTTCCGGTGGTGCTCTGGCGATCGGCGTTTGCGATCAACTGAACATGCTGCAGTACTCGACTTACGCGGTGATTTCGCCGGAAGGTTGCGCCTCGATTCTGTGGAAGACCGCCGAGAAAGCGCCGGACGCTGCTGAAGCCATGGGCATCACTGCCGAACGCCTCAAAGGCCTGGGTATTGTGGATAAAGTAATCGGCGAGCCTCTGGGCGGCGCGCACCGTAATCCGGCCGCTGCGGCTGCATCGATCCGTGCCGAGCTGAGCTCGCAGCTGGCGATGTTGAAGAAGTTCGATAACGAAGCGCTGTTGGCTCG
Source organism: Pseudomonas sp. ANT_J28 (assembly GCF_008370005.1). Taxonomy (NCBI): domain Bacteria; kingdom Pseudomonadati; phylum Pseudomonadota; class Gammaproteobacteria; order Pseudomonadales; family Pseudomonadaceae; genus Pseudomonas; species Pseudomonas sp. ANT_J28. The sequence continues at coordinate 96,205 of NZ_VOBM01000016.1, read as the reverse complement.
CCGTTACGAGCGCCTGATGAGCTACGGTCTCTGATCTGACCTCGGCTTTAATGTGGGAGCGGGCTTGCTCGCGAAGACGGTGTGTCAGTCAACGATGATGTTGAATGTGATGGCCTCTTCGCGAGCAAGCCCGCTCCCACATTTGTTTTGTGCGAAGTGATCGATATGAGTCAGCCCATGATTGATCTGCCTGCCAAGTTCCTGCTAAATCTTGCTCCGTGGCGCAACGCCCCGACCTGGCACGTCGCCTTCTCCGGTGGTCTCGACTCCACCGTTCTGCTGCACCTTCTCGTACACCTCGCAAAAACCGAATCCCTGCCGGCGCTAAACGCCATCCATGTTCATCACGGCCTTCAGGCTGTGGCTGATGCGTGGCCGGACCATTGTCAGTCGGTCTGTGATGCGCTGGGTGTGCCGCTGCAGGTTGTTCGCGTACAGGTTCAACCCGGCGCCAGTCTTGAGCGTGCAGCCCGGGATGCGCGATATGCCGCGTTCATCGAGGCGACTCAGGCCAATGAAGTGTTGATGACCGCCCAGCACCGTGACGATCAGGCGGAAACGTTGTTATTCCGGCTGTTGCGTGGGGCAGGGGTGAGGGGATTGTCGGGGATGCCACGCCAGCGCCCGCTCGGTAAAGGGCAGCTGCTGCGGCCATTGCTTGATGTCACGCGGGCTGAACTTGAAGCCTATGCGGCGGAGCATCGGCTGAGCTGGATCGAAGACCCTTCGAACCAGGATCGGCAATTCTCGCGAAATTTCCTGCGCCATCAGGTATTCCCGGTATTGACCAAACGCTGGTCACAAGCGGTAACGACCATGGCCCGCAGCGCTGCACATCTGAGTGAAGCGCAGGGATTGCTCGATGAACTTGCGCAAATCGACCTGGCCGGCGCCAGCACTGCCAATGATTTTGATTGGCTGGGATTGCCCTCCCTGGAACTGGGGGCATTGGAAATGCTGTCCTCGGCTCGTCAGCGCAATGCGTTAAGTCATTGGCTCGAACCGCTGACGCGACTGCCGGACAGTGACCATTGGTCGGGTTGGGAGAATTTACGTGATGCCACCGGCGATGCCTGCCCGATCTGGCGGCTGGCGGATGGCGAACTGCATCGGGCGGGTGGGCGTATCTGGTGGTTGTCCGGCAGTTGGTTGCGCACGTCGCCCGCCGTCGGAAACTGGCCCGACCCCTCGCTATTGCTGGTGTTGCCGGACAACGGCGTGCTCACGCTCACCGGCCAAATCCCCGATGGCCTGCTGCATATCCGCTATCGTGAGGGAGGTGAGGTGATGAATCTGCCCGGTCGCGGCCATCGCGATCTGAAGCGATTGCTCAACGAAAGCGGCGTGCCGGGTTTCGCCCGTGGCAGATTGCCGCTGCTCTACCGAGACGAGCAATTGCTGGCGGTGGCCAACCTGCGGGGCTTGGACGGCAGTGCAAAGGACCGTTGGAATTTGCATTGGCAGCCGCCGACCGAAGATCAAGGTTTGAGCTGAAAGGGGCTTTCCGGTAGACTACGCTCCCTTCTTGATACAACTTCTGTGGATTCGCCTGAATTGCAGGAGTTGCCGATTACCAAGCAGTCTTTGCTGGGCGATTCCAAAAAATGTGTAGCGAGCAACGTACCGGTGTTTCATCTTCCGGTCTGTCCCAACGCGGCGGTTTTTTTGAAAGGTGCACTGTGATTAATGCAGGTGATCGGGGGCTTCGGCCTTCCTTCGCTTTCCCCGGCGGCTCGGACCGCTTTAACGCAGACTTCTAGGGTTTTTCATGACGCGCTACATATTCGTCACGGGCGGTGTTGTTTCTTCATTGGGGAAAGGCATCGCATCGGCTTCATTGGCGGCCATCCTGGAGGCGCGGGGACTTAAGGTCACCATGCTGAAGCTGGACCCGTACATCAACGTTGACCCGGGCACCATGAGCCCGTTCCAGCACGGTGAAGTGTTCGTCACCCACGACGGCGCCGAGACCGACCTGGACCTGGGCCACTACGAGCGGTTCATCCGCACGACCATGACCCAGAACAACAACTTCACCACCGGCCGTGTCTACGAGCACGTCCTGCGCAAAGAGCGCCGTGGTGATTACCTGGGCGCCACCATTCAGGTGATCCCGCACATCACCGACGAAATCAAGCGCCGGATCATCAAGGGCGCTGGCGATGCCGACGTGGCCATGGTCGAGATCGGTGGCACCGTGGGTGACATCGAATCCCAGCCGTTCCTCGAAGCGATCCGCCAATTGCGTTTCGAAGTCGGTGCCAAGCGCGCGATGCTGATGCACCTGACGCTGGTGCCGTACATCGCCACTGCCGGCGAAACCAAAACCAAGCCTACTCAGCACTCGGTCAAGGAACTGCGTTCCATCGGCCTGCAGCCTGACGTGCTGGTCTGCCGTTCCGATCACCCGATCGACATCTCCTCGCGTCGCAAGATCGCTCAGTTCACCAACGTTGAAGAACGTGCGGTGATCGCGCTGGAAGACGCCGACACCATCTACAAGATCCCGGGCATTCTGCACTCCCAGGGCCTGGATGATTTCGTCGTCGAGCGTTTCGGCCTGCAATGTGGCGGTGCCGATCTGTCCGAGTGGGAAGCCGTGGTCGACGCCAAGCTCAACCCTGAGCATGAAGTCACCATCGCGATGGTCGGCAAGTACATGGAATTGCTGGACGCCTACAAGTCGCTGATCGAAGCGATGAGTCACGCCGGCATCAGCAACCGCACCAAGGTCAACCTGCGCTACATCGACTCCGAAGACATCGAAAACCAGGGCACTGCGCTGCTGGAAGGTGTCGACGCGATTCTGGTACCTGGCGGCTTCGGTCTGCGTGGCGTGGAAGGCAAGATCACCGCCGTTCAATACGCTCGCGAAAACAAGGTTCCGTACCTGGGCATCTGCCTGGGCATGCAAGTGGCCGTGATCGAGTTCGCTCGTAACGTGCTGGGCTGGAAAGACGCCAACTCCACCGAGTTCGATCGTGCCAGCGGTCATCCGGTCGTGGGTCTGATCACCGAGTGGGAAGATGCTACCGGCGCAGTCGAAACCCGTACCGAAGCGTCCGATCTGGGCGGCACCATGCGCCTTGGCGCTCAGGATTGCCTGCTGGAGCCAGGTTCCCTGGTGCACGATTGCTACGCCAAGGACGTGATTGTCGAGCGTCACCGTCACCGCTACGAAGTGAACAACAACCTGCTACCGAAAATCATGGAAGCCGGTCTGAAAATCACCGGTCGTTCCGGTGATGGCGCCCTGGTGGAAGTGATTGAAGCCCCGGATCATCCGTGGTTCGTCGCTTGCCAGTTCCACCCTGAGTTCACCTCGACACCACGCGACGGTCACCCGTTGTTCAGCGGTTTCGTTAAAGCAGCTTTGGTTCAACACCAGAAGAAGGCGTAAATCCAATGGCCCAGAAGATCATCCGCGTAGGCGATATCGAGATTGCCAACGACAAGCCAATGGTGCTTTTCGGTGGCATGAACGTGCTGGAAAGCCGCGACATGGCGATGCAGGTCTGCGAAGAGTACGTAAAGGTCACCGAGAAACTCGGTATCCCTTACGTGTTCAAGGCCAGCTTCGACAAGGCCAACCGTTCCTCCGTGACCTCTTACCGTGGCCCTGGCCTGGAAGAGGGCATGCGGATTTTCCAGGACATCAAGCAAGCGTTTGGCGTGCCGATCATCACTGACGTCCACGAGCCTGATCAGGCCGCGGTCGTTGCTGAGGTCTGCAATATCATCCAGCTGCCGGCCTTCCTGTCGCGCCAGACCGACCTTGTGGTCGCGATGGCCAAGACCGGTACGGTGATCAACATCAAGAAGGCCCAGTTCCTCGCACCTCAGGAAATGAAACACATCCTGAGCAAATGCGTGGAAGCGGGTAACGATCAGTTGATCCTCTGCGAACGCGGATCGAGCTTCGGCTACAACAACCTGGTCGTCGACATGCTCGGCTTCGGCATCATGAAGCAGTTCGAATACCCGGTGTTCTTCGACGTGACCCACGCGCTGCAAATGCCCGGAGGTCGTTCCGATTCCGCCGGCGGTCGCCGCGCCCAGGTCCTCGATCTGGCGAAAGCCGGTATGAGCCAGTCGTTGGCCGGCCTGTTCCTTGAGGCCCACCCGGACCCGGACAACGCCAAATGCGACGGCCCTTGCGCCTTGCGTCTGGACAAACTGGAGCCATTCCTGGCCCAGCTCAAAGCTTTGGACGAACTGGTGAAGAGTTTTCCGACGGTAGAAACCGCGTAATCCTCATTTCTCCGGTAAAGTACCGCACGAATTAATGCTCAGGCCTTAGGGTCTGGGCCTTATCGTCCGCAAGTCTGCCCGCTGCACATCACTTGCCGGCGATACAAGATTTCCTTCAGCTGCGTCGTTTTCGTCAACTTTGGAGTGTTTACAACAATGGCAAAAATCGTCGACATCAAAGGTCGTGAAGTTCTCGACTCCCGTGGCAACCCCACCGTGGAAGCGGACGTGCTTCTCGATAACGGCATCATCGGCAGTGCTTGCGCGCCGTCCGGTGCTTCCACTGGCTCGCGTGAAGCGCTCGAGCTGCGTGATGGCGACAAGAGCCGTTACCTGGGCAAGGGCGTACTCAAAGCCGTCGCCAACATCAACGGTCCGATCCGCGACCTGTTGAAAGGTGCAGACCCAAGCGACCAGAAAGCGCTGGATCACGCGATGATCAAGCTCGACGGTACTGAAAACAAAGGTTCCCTGGGCGCCAACGCGATCCTCGCCGTTTCCCTGGCAGCCGCCAAGGCCGCAGCACAGGACCAGGACCTGCCGCTGTACGCTCACATCGCCAACCTGAACGGCACCCCGGGTGTTTACTCGATGCCGGTTCCGATGATGAACATCATCAACGGTGGCGAACACGCCGATAACAACGTCGACATCCAGGAATTCATGGTTCAGCCAGTAGGCGCCAAGTCTTTCTCGGAAGGTCTGCGCATGGGCACCGAGATTTTCCATCACCTCAAAGCCGTTCTGAAGGCCCGTGGCCTGAGCACTGCTGTTGGCGACGAAGGTGGTTTCGCACCGAACCTGGCCTCCAACGAAGACGCTTTGAAAGTGATCTCCGAAGCCGTGGCCAACGCCGGTTACAAGCTGGGCACCGACGTGACCCTGGCGCTGGACTGCGCTGCCAGCGAATTCTACGAAGACGGTAAATACAACCTGTCCGGCGAAGGTCAGGTGTTCACCGCTGAAGGTTTCGCTGACTACCTGAAAGGCCTGACCGAGCGTTATCCGATCATCTCGATCGAAGACGGTCTGGACGAGTCCGACTGGGCTGGCTGGAAAATCCTCACCGACAAGATCGGCGAGAAAGTCCAACTGGTTGGCGACGACCTGTTCGTAACCAACACCAAGATCCTCAAAGAAGGCATCGATAAAAAGATCGCCAACTCGATCCTGATCAAGTTCAACCAGATCGGCACCCTGACCGAAACCCTGGAAGCCATCCAGATGGCCAAGGCCGCTGGTTACACTGCTGTTATCTCGCACCGCTCCGGCGAAACCGAAGATTCGACCATTGCCGACCTGGCTGTGGGCACCGCGGCAGGCCAGATCAAGACCGGCTCCCTGTGCCGTTCGGACCGTGTTTCCAAGTACAACCAACTGCTGCGTATCGAAGAGCAGTTGAATGGCAAAGCCAAGTACAACGGTCGCAGCGAATTCCGCGGTTAATCGTTAACTGGTAAAAAGACACCGGATTGTGTCGGAAAAATCGCTCAGCGATGGATTTGCCACTAATCTGATGCCTTATCAGCACAAGCCTGGGTCTTCCAGGCTTCGTGCTATCAGAAGCTTCAAAGTTTTGGCATGGCTGTCTTTTTTCACTGGATACCTGATATTCGATGCGCAGTCCCAATTGGTTGTTCCTCGTTTTGCTCCTGCTGCTGGCTGGCCTGCAATACCGCCTGTGGGTGGGTAATGGCAGTCTGGCGCAAGTGGCCGAACTGACTCAGCAGATCGCAGATCAACACGCTGAGAACGAGGGGCTGCTTGAGCGCAATCGGGTGATGGACGCTGAAGTCAGTGAATTGAAAAAGGGCATGGAGACCGTTGAAGAGCGGGCTCGTCATGAGTTGGGCATGGTCAAGGACGGTGAAACCCTTTACCAGTTGGCTCAATGAACCCCTCGTTACCGGCCTTCTGGGCTGTAATTCCTGCCGCGGGCGTCGGTGCCCGTATGGCCGCGGACCGTCCCAAGCAATACTTGCAACTGGGTGGGCGCACTATTCTCGAACACAGCCTCGGCTGTTTCCTTGATCATCCTTCGCTGAAAGGGTTGGTGGTCAGTCTTGCTGTTGATGATCCTTATTGGCCGAACCTGGCGTGTGCTAGCGATCCGCGAATCCAGCGGGTTGAAGGCGGCTCCGAGCGTTCCGGGTCGGTACTCAATGCGTTGCTGCATTTGCATGCGCAAGGCGCTGACGATGAGGATTGGGTGCTAGTTCACGATGCCGCGCGGCCAAATCTGAGCCGTGATGATCTGGACAAGTTGCTGGGTGAACTCGCTGATGATCCGGTTGGCGGACTGCTGGCGGTTCCGGCACGCGATACCCTCAAGCGGGTCGACAAGCACGGTCGCGTGATTGAAACCGTGGATCGCAGTGTGATCTGGCAAGCCTATACGCCGCAGATGTTTCGCCTTGGTGCATTGCATCGGGCGTTGGCCGACAGTCTGGTGGCCGATGCAGTAATTACTGACGAAGCATCAGCCATGGAGTGGTCCGGCATGGCGCCGCGCCTGATCGAAGGCCGGTCCGACAACCTCAAAGTCACGCGCCCCGAAGACCTCGAATGGTTGCGCCAGCGCTGGTCTAACCGCCGCTAAGCTGCATACTCCGGCCTTAACGCCAACCCCTGCTTCAAATAATCCACCAACTTGCGCACCTTGGGTGACAGATGCCGTTGCTGTGGATAAAGCGCCCACACGGCAGTGTTCGGCGGTTGGTGGGCTTCCAGCAGCGAAATCAATTCGCCGTTTTTCAGATGCTCCAGCACGTAGTAGTCCGGCAGCTGACATAAACCCACTCCCTGTAACGCCGCATCCAGCACTGCTTGCCCACTGTTGCAGCGCCAGTTTCCCTGTACCCGCTGGGAAAATTCCCGCCCGTTCTGTTCCAGTTGCCACATGTCCGAGCTGCCAATGAGGCAGTTGTGGCGGCTCAGTTCCGACAAGCTATGCGGGCGGCCGTAGCGCTCCAGATAGGACGGCGATGCGCACAGGTACATGCGTCGTGGCGCCAGACGTGTCGCTACCAGCCGCGAGTCCTGCAGGCGACCGAGACGGATCGCCAGGTCCAGGCCTTCGTGGACCAGGTCGAGTTGGCGGTTGCTCAGTTCGATGTCGATGCGCAGTTGCGGATAGAGCCCCATGAAGCGCGTCACCAGCGGCACGATGAATCGTTCGCCGTACGCCACGGCGCAGGTCATGCGCAGCATGCCTTTCGGTTCACTGGTCAGGTCACCCACCGCGCGCAAGGCTTCTTCGCGGCCGTCCTGCAATCGCTGGCAATGTTGCAAAAATGTTTGCCCGGCTTCGGTCAGAGTGACCCGGCGGGTGCTGCGGTAAAGCAGGCGGGTTTGCAGGCGCTCTTCGAGGCGTACTATTTGTCGACTGATGTGGGAGGACGAAACCCCGAGGCGTTCCGCGGCAGCCGTGAACTGGCTGCACTCGGCCACGGCGACGAACTCGTCGATACCTTCCCAGCGGTTTTCGGACATCGAGGATTATCCCTGTATGGCAATAATGTTTTGCTTTTGCCCGGATTATTCATCGTCAGGCGGTGTATTACACTCCCTGTCTCGTTTTTATTCACTGGAGAATCCCCATGATCAAGTCGCGCGCTGCCGTTGCCTTCGAGGCCAAGAAACCCCTCGAGATCGTTGAAGTCGATGTCGCCATGCCCAAGGCCGGTGAAGTCCTGCTGCGAGTGGTTGCCTCCGGTGTCTGCCATACCGATGCCTACACGCTGTCGGGCGCGGACCCGGAAGGCATCTTCCCGTCGATCCTCGGTCACGAAGGTGGCGCGGTGGTTGAGGCGATTGGTGAGGGCGTGACCTCCGTCGCTGTCGGCGATCATGTGATCCCGCTGTACACCCCGGAATGCCGCCAGTGCAAATTCTGTCTGTCGGGCAAAACCAACCTGTGTCAGGCAATTCGCGCGACTCAGGGCAAAGGCCTGATGCCTGACGGTACTTCGCGCTTTTCCTACAAGGGCCAACCAATTTTCCACTACATGGGGACCTCGACGTTCTCCGAGTACACCGTGCTGCCGGAAATCTCCGTCGCCAAAATCCCAAAAGAAGCGCCACTGGAAAAAGTCTGCCTGCTGGGCTGCGGTGTCACCACCGGCATCGGGGCAGTTCTTAATACCGCCAAGGTAAAACCAGGTGATACCGTCGCCATTTTCGGCCTCGGCGGCATCGGTCTGTCGGCAGTGATCGGCGCCGTCAAAGCCAAGGCTGCGCGGATCATCGCCATCGACATCAACCCGGCCAAATTCGAGATCGCCAAGCAGTTGGGTGCAACCGATTGTGTGAACCCGAAAGATTTCGATCGTCCGATCCAGGAAGTCATCGTTGACATGACCGACGGCGGCGTCGACTTTTCCTTCGAATGCATCGGCAACGTCCAATTGATGCGTGCTGCTCTTGAATGCTGCCACAAGGGTTGGGGCGAGTCGGTGATCATCGGCGTCGCCGGTGCCGGCCAGGAAATCGCCACGCGTCCATTCCAGCTGGTGACCGGTCGCGTCTGGCGCGGTTCGGCGTTCGGCGGCGTGCGTGGCCGTACCGAGTTGCCAAGCTATGTCGAAATGGCTGAAACCGGCGAAATCCCGCTGGATACTTTCATCACCCACACCATGGGCCTGGAAGATATCAACAAGGCGTTCGACCTGATGCATGAAGGCAAGAGCATCCGTTCCGTCATCCATTTCTGAGGTCGGTCATGAGCCTGGAAAATATCTCCTGCCAGAAAAGCTTCGGCGGCTGGCACAAACGCTATCGGCACCGCTCCGATGTGCTCGGCTGCGACATGGTGTTTGCCGTGTACCTGCCGCCGCAAGCGGAGCAGGGCGGCAAACTGCCGGCGCTGTATTGGTTATCCGGCCTGACCTGCACCGACGAAAACTTCATGCAAAAGGCCGGCGCCATGCGCATGGCCGCCGAGCTGGGGCTGATCATCGTTGCACCGGACACCAGTCCTCGCGGTCCCGATGTGCCGGGTGATCCGGATGGCGCCTGGGACTTTGGTCTTGGTGCCGGGTTTTATCTGAACGCCACGCAGGAACCCTGGTCGCGGCACTATCGGATGCATGACTACGTTGTGCAGGAATTGCCCGCATTGGTCGAAGCCCATTTCCCGGCCTCGGACAAGCGCGGCATCAGCGGTCATTCCATGGGCGGCCACGGCGCGCTGGTCTGCGCGTTGCGTAATCCGGGACGCTATCAGTCGGTGTCGGCGTTCTCGCCGATCAACAATCCGATGGACTGTCCTTGGGGGCAGAAAGCCTTTTCCCGCTACCTGGGGGAAGACCGATCAAAATGGCGCGAGTGGGATGCCTGTGTCCTGATTGCCGAGGCGAACGAGAAGTTGCCGCTGTTGGTCGACCAAGGTGATCGCGACGATTTCCTGGCCACCCAGCTCAAGCCTGAAGCCCTGCAACAAGCCGCCAAACTGGCAGGTCATCCGCTGACGTTGCGCTTGCAGCCCGGCTACGACCACAGCTATTTCTTCATCGCAAGCTTCATTGATGACCACTTGCAGCATCACGCACGCGCCCTAGGCGCCTAATGCAGGTAGAATCACGCCCTGACAAAAATCGGGGCGTTTTTTTATGCGTATTGGCCACGGCTATGATGTGCACCGTTTCGCTGAAGGCGATTTCATTACTCTGGGCGGCGTGCGCATTGCACACGGCTTCGGGCTGCTCGCTCACTCCGACGGTGACGTCCTGCTGCACGCCTTGAGCGATGCCTTGCTCGGCGCCGCTGCGCTGGGTGATATCGGCAAACATTTTCCGGACACCGACCCGACATTCAAGGGCGCCGACAGCCGAGTGCTGTTGCGTCACGTCGTCGCACTGATCCATGCCAAGGGCTGGAAAGTCGGCAACGTCGATAACACCATCGTCGCTCAGGCGCCGAAAATGGCCCCGCATATCGAATCGATGCGCGCGCTGATTGCCGCGGATCTTCAAGTTGAGTTGGATCAAGTGAACGTGAAAGCTACCACCACTGAAAAGCTCGGCTTTGTCGGTCGCGAAGAAGGCATTGCCGTGCACTCCGTTGCCTTGTTGCTGCGCGCATGAACGAACTGCAATTGCTCGGCCCGCGGGCCTATGGCGAAGCCCTCGGCACCGCGGTACTGAAAGCCACTGCGGAAGATTTTCAGGTCGATGAAGTCCTCAACATCCCCCTCAGTGGCGACGGCGAACACTTGTGGATCTGGGTGGAAAAACGCGGTCTGAATACCGAAGAAGCGGCACGGCGGATCGCCAAGGCGGCGGGGGTGCCGTTGCGCACCGTCAGCTACGCGGGCCTCAAGGATCGTCAGGCACTGACTCGCCAGTGGTTCAGCGTGCAGCTGCCGGGCAAGGCTGATCCTGATTTGTCGGCGGCGGAAAACGATACGCTGAAGATCCTCAAGACCGGCCGGCACAAACGCAAGCTGCAGCGCGGTGCTCACTCGGCCAATGGCTTCACATTGCGACTGACGCAATTCGCTGGCGACAAGGCGGCGATCGACGAGCGACTGCAACTGATCGCCAAGCAAGGTATTCCCAATTATTTTGGCGCCCAGCGTTTTGGGTTTGACGGCGGTAACGTGGTCGATGCCCGTGCGTGGGCTGCTCGCAAAGCCTTGCCGGAGCAGCGCAACGTGCGTTCGCGTCTGCTCTCTACGGCGCGCAGTTTTCTGTTTAATCAGGTGTTGGCGGCGCGTGTCGCCGATGGCAGCTGGCAGCGTGCCCAGGTTGGCGATCTGCTGGCCTTCACCGACAGTCGCAGCTTTTTTCCGGCAGGTGTTGCCGAGTGCAGCGACCCGCGTCTGGCAATTCTCGATCTGCACCCGACCGGTCCGCAGTGGGGCGAAGGTGACTCGCCGGCCACTGGCGCTGTCCATGAACTGGAGCAGGCAATCGCCACTCGCGAAGCGGACTTGCGTGATTGGTTGATTAACGCCGGTATGAGCCACGAACGTCGCATCCTGCGGCTGCCCATTGGTGGGTTGACGTGGCATTATCCCGAGCCTGACATTCTGCAACTGGAATTCGTCCTCCCGGCCGGATGCTTCGCCACCGTATTGGTGCGCGAGCTCGTTGATCTGGTGCCGGTGGGGCAGACGGATAGCCCATGCGTATTCTGATTTCTAACGACGATGGGGTAACCGCACCCGGTCTCGCCGCGCTTTATGCTGCGCTGGCGGATTACACCGAATGCGTGGTTATCGCCCCGGACCAAGACAAAAGCGGCGCCAGCAGCTCGCTGACGCTCGACCGTCCGTTACACCCGCAAACCCTGGCCAACGGCTTTATCAGCCTCAATGGCACACCGACCGATTGCGTGCACCTGGGCCTCAATGGCTTGCTGGAGCGCGAGCCGGACATGGTGGTTTCGGGCATCAACCTGGGCGCCAACCTGGGTGATGACGTGTTGTATTCCGGCACCGTGGCGGCGGCCCTTGAGGGACGTTTCCTGGCGCGTCCTTCGTTTGCCTTTTCGTTGGCCTCACGGCAAGTGGAGAACCTTCCCACAGCCGCGTACTTTGCGCGCAAACTGGTAGAGGCTCACGCGGACCTTGAACTGCCACCGCGTACGGTACTGAACGTGAACATTCCCAATTTGCCGCTGGACCACATCCGAGGTATTCAGCTGACCCGCCTCGGACATCGCGCACGTGCTGCAGCGCCGATGAAAGTGGTCGATCCGCGCGGTAAATCCGGTTACTGGATTGCGGCGGCGGGGGATGCCGAAGACGGCGGCCCGGGCACCGATTTTCATGCGGTGATGCAAGGCTACGTTTCAATCACCCCACTGCAACTGGATCGCACCTTTAATGATGCCTTCAGAAGTCTCGATGGCTGGCTGGAGGGGCTGAACTAATGGCTCGTGAACAAGACGATATTCTGCGTCGCGGCATCGGGATGACCTCACAACGGACCCGTGAGCGCCTTATTCAGCGCCTGTATGAAGAGGGAATTTCCAACGCCAAGGTGCTGGAAGTCATTCGCCGTACACCGCGTCACCTGTTCGTCGACGAGGCGCTGGCCCATCGCGCTTACGAAGATACTGCGCTGCCGATCGGGAACAACCAGACCATCTCGCAGCCTTATATGGTGGCTCGCATGAGCGAGTTGCTGCTGGAGGCAGGTCCTCTCGACAAGGTGATGGAAATCGGCACCGGCTCGGGCTATCAGACGGCGGTGCTGTCGCAACTGGTCGAGCGGGTATTTTCCGTCGAGCGCATCAAGGTTCTGCAGGACCGGGCCAAGGAACGCCTGGTGGAACTGAACCTGCGCAACGTGGTGTTCCGCTGGGGCGATGGTTGGGAAGGCTGGCCGGCGCTGGCGCCGTACAACGGCATTATCGTGACTGCGGTGGCGACCGATGTACCTCAGGCGCTGCTTGATCAATTGGCGCCGGGAGGGCGGCTGGTGATCCCGGTCGGGTCGGGTGAGGTTCAACAATTGATGCTGATCATCCGGGAAGAGCAGGGCTTTTCCCGGCGTGTTCTGGGGGCTGTTCGCTTCGTCCCGTTACTCAATGGGCCACTTGCCTGAGCATTTGTTTCAGGGCGCTGAATTCTCTTCGATTGCTCCTGTCTTACAGCGGCATCGATCAGTTAAACGGGATTCATCGTCAGGCAGCAAACGTGTGCGCGAAGCCATTTCGCTTCATTAAAGGTAAAGCCTGCACGGGCCGTTATACTTGCGACATTTCATGCCGGAACACGGCAATCCACACATTTCAGCCACCACAAAGGGAGCGGCGGGTGAGTCTCACAGTCATTGCGCAGCGAATGGGTAAAACGAGCTTTCAGCGCCTGGTGACTGGCCTTGTCTTGAGCACCTTGCTGGTCGGTTGCTCCAGCAACAAATCAAGCGATGTGCGCGTCGTCGATCGCGACAACGCTGTCGCCCAGCGTCCGGCAGTGACCACGGGTCAATACGTCGTCCGACCTAAAGACACCTTGTTCTCCATCGCCTTTCGCTACGGCTGGGACTACAAAGCCCTCGCGGCACGCAACAACATTCCTGCGCCCTATACGATCCATCCGGGTCAGACGATTCGCTTTGATGGTCGCACCGGTTCAACGCCGACGCCGGTTGTCAGCGCCACCGATTCAACGCCTTCTTCGTCGCTGAAAACCACGGTTATCCGGCGCCAGGCGAATGGCGCAACCACGAGCACAGCAGTGGTTGCACCGTCCGTCGCCAGCAAGCCGACCCCTGCTCCGATGCCTCCTGCCGGTCCGGCCCCGACCGGCTGGGGGTGGCCATCTAATGGCATTCTTATTGGAAAATTCTCTTCAAACGGCAGTTTGAATAAAGGAATTGATATCGCCGGGGATTTGGGACAGCCTGTTTTAGCTGCGTCTGATGGGACGGTGGTATACGCCGGGAGTGGCTTAAGGGGCTACGGCGAATTAGTCATCATCAAACACAGCGATACCTACGTCAGTGCCTACGGACATAACCGCAGGCTGTTGGTTCGGGAGGGGCAGCAGGTCAAAGTCGGACAGACAATTGCCGAAATGGGGTCAACGGGTACAGACCGGGTGAAGTTGCATTTTGAGATTCGCCGACAAGGTAAACCTGTAGATCCGCTGCAATTCCTGCCACGTCGTTGATCGCTTTCCAGCCTGTTCCGTCGCGTAGAGGGAACAGGCTCCAGCGTTGCCAAGGATAGAGGCGCCGCTCGAGCCTGAGGTCGAACTCACCAAAGGACTATAACAATGGCTCTCAGTAAAGAAGTGCCGGAGTTTGACATCGACGATGAGGTTCTCCTGATGGAGACCGGCATCGCTACGGATTCGATGTCGAATGATGAAGGGGCTGCTCCACCTTCCGTTCGTGCCAAATCCAAACACTCCGCCTCGTTAAAGCAACACAAGTACATTGACTACACGCGTGCACTCGATGCCACGCAGCTGTACCTCAATGAGATTGGCTTTTCCCCTCTGCTGTCCCCCGAAGAAGAAGTTCATTTTGCGCGTTTGTCGCAAAGTGGAGATCCGGCTGGGCGCAAACGCATGATTGAAAGTAACCTGCGGCTGGTGGTGAAAATCGCCCGGCGTTACGTCAATCGTGGCCTGTCGCTGCTGGACCTGATCGAAGAGGGCAACCTCGGTCTTATCCGGGCAGTAGAGAAGTTCGACCCCGAGCGCGGCTTCCGCTTTTCGACCTACGCGACCTGGTGGATTCGTCAGACCATCGAGCGCGCGATCATGAATCAGACCCGGACCATCCGGTTGCCGATTCATGTGGTCAAAGAGCTCAACGTGTACCTGCGGGCTGCACGGGAGCTGACGCAAAAACTCGATCACGAACCCTCACCCGAAGAGATTGCCAACCTGCTGGAAAAACCGGTGGGAGAGGTCAAGCGCATGCTCGGCCTGAACGAGCGGGTTTCTTCGGTCGACGTCTCGCTGGGTCCGGATTCGGATAAAACCCTGCTGGACACCCTTACCGATGACCGTCCAACCGATCCATGTGAACTGTTGCAGGATGACGACCTGTCCCAGAGCATCGATCAATGGCTCTCGGAGCTGACCGACAAGCAACGCGAAGTGGTGATACGCCGCTTCGGCCTGCGCGGTCACGAGAGCAGCACGCTTGAAGATGTAGGCCTGGAGATTGGCCTGACCCGGGAGCGGGTCAGACAGATTCAGGTTGAAGGCCTGAAGCGTCTTCGGGAGATTCTCGAGAAGAATGGCCTGTCGAGCGAGTCGTTGTTTCAATAAGTAATTTGCTGGCTGGCATTAAGAAGCCCCGACTGGTTCGGGGTTTTTTATTGCTCGGGAGACAGGCTGGGAGTTCCCTCCGTCGTCATCTCTGTGTTTGTAGTCTCTCGCTGTAAGTGTTTGCTTACTCTTTCGTAAGTGTTCGCTAATTTCATGGGTAGCAGCCGTACATATTCCTACGTGAGATACGATTAACTTATTGATTTTCATGATTATTTTTTAAGATTAATCTCTTGTGATAGCCGGTTTCAGCTAACGGGGGTGATTGCTCTTGGTAGGGAACTCTCTAGTATCTGAACTGTGTCGACGGACAGACACGCCCTTCAAGGATGAGGGGAAAGGACATCGCAGGAAGCGATTTATCAGGACGATGAAAAGGAACACAGGGAATAGGGAAAAAATGTGGGCGGGTCAAACCGCCCCTTTTTTTGCCTGCAGAAAAGCAAAAAGGCCCGCGAGGGGCCTTTTCGAGAGCGCGGAAGTAATCAGCGTTCGAGGTCTTTGATCTTGCCTTTGACGCCATCCCACTCTTCGGCATCGGGCAACGATTCTTTCTTCTCGGTAATGTTGGGCCAGATTTCCGCCAGCTCAACGTTCAGCTGAATGAATTGCTGCATGTCTTCCGGGACTTCATCTTCGGAGAAGATGGCCACGGCAGGGCATTCTGGTTCGCACAGTGCGCAGTCGATGCACTCATCCGGGTGAATCACCAGGAAGTTCGGGCCTTCGTAAAAGCAGTCCACCGGACAGACTTCTACGCAGTCGGTGTACTTGCACTTGATGCAGTTGTCGGTGACGACGAAGGTCATTTCTAATTTTCTCCTCAGGCGGCGGCAGCGGAGCCCCTTCACGTTGGGGTCGCCAGGTTTGGGAGCGATAGTCTGCTGGTCAGGCTATAAGCCAGCAGCATCCCAAACCGCGCGAGATTCTAACAGCTTGCAGGCAAGTGCGTTAGATCCGTGTCTTTAGTGTATAGAGCATTTCGAGCGCCCGACGCGGTGTCATGTCGTCCAGATCAAGTTTGGCCAGATCATCCAGCACCGGATGCGGCAGGCTGGCGAACATGTCGCTCTGCTGCGGCGCGGCCGGTTTGCCTTTGGCGGTCTTGGGTGCTTCGTGAGGCAGGGCGGTCGCTTCCAGCCGGCCGAGGTGTTCGCGAGCGCGTACGATCACTTCGCTCGGCACACCGGCCAACTGTGCAACTGCAAGGCCGTAGCTCTGGCTGGCAGGCCCTGGCAGCACGTGGTGCAGGAACACGATGCGTTCGTTGTGCTCGGTGGCATTAAGGTGAACGTTGGCCACCAGCGGTTGCGCCTCCGGTAGCACCGTCAGCTCGAAGTAGTGGGTGGCGAACAGTGTGTAAGCTCGCAGATGCGCCAGGCGCTCGGCCGCAGCCCACGCCAGGGACAGACCGTCAAAGGTGCTGGTGCCGCGACCGACTTCGTCCATCAGCACCAGGCTGCGCTCGGTGGCGTTGTGCAGAATGTTCGCGGTTTCGCTCATTTCGACCATGAAGGTCGAGCGCCCGCCGGCCAGGTCATCGCTGGAACCGATCCGGGTAAAGATCCGGTCCACCAGTGACAGCTCGCAACTGGCCGCCGGCACGAAGCTGCCGATGTGTGCCAGCAGCACAATCAGAGCGGTCTGGCGCATGTAGGTGGATTTACCGCCCATGTTCGGACCGGTGATCACCAGCATGCGGGTGTTGTCGTCGAGGCTCAGGTCGTTGGCCACGAACGGCGTGGTCAGCACTTGCTCGACCACCGGGTGACGACCCTGGCTGATGCGCATGCACGGCTCACTGACGAAGCGCGGGCAGTTCAAATCGAGGTTCAGCGCGCGTTCGGCAAGGTTGCTCAGCACGTCCAGCTCGGCCAGTGCCGCGGCGGTGTCTTGCAGCGGTGGCAACTGGGCGATCAAATCTTCGAGCAGTGCTTCGTAGAGCATCTTCTCGCGCGCCAGGGCGCGGCTCTTCGCTGACAGCGCCTTGTCTTCGAACGCCTTCAATTCCGGCGTAATGAAGCGCTCGGCACCTTTCAGCGTCTGGCGACGGATATAGTCTGCCGGCGCCGACTCAGCCTGCTTGCTTGGCAACTCGATGAAGTAGCCATGAATACGGTTGTAACCGACTTTCAGGTGGGACAGGCCGGTGCGGGCCTTCTCGCGTGCTTCGAGGTCGATCAGGAACTGCCCGGCGTTCTCGCTGAGCGATTGCAAATCGTCCAACTCGGCGTCGTAGCCGGTTTTCAACACGCCGCCGTCACGGATGACCGCTGGCGGGTTGTCGATGATGGCTTTTTCCAGCAGGGCCGCCAGTTCCGGATAGGTGCTGGTGGTCTTCGCCAGTTGAATAATGTGCGGAGCTTCCAGCTCAGTCATCGCAACCTGCAACTCAGGCAATGCACCCAGCGCATCACGCAGGCGAGCCAGGTCACGAGGACGAGCATTGCGCAGGCCGATCCGCGCCAGGATTCGCTCGATATCGCCGATTTCCTTGAGCTGCGGTTGCAGTTTCTCGAAGCGGTAACCGTCGAGCAGGCAGGTAATCGAGGTCTGGCGCGCCAGCAACACGGTCAGATCCCGCAGCGGACGGTTCAGCCAGCGGGTCAGCAGACGGCTGCCCATGGCGGTCTGGCAGCGATCGACCACCGATTGCAACGTGTTGTCGCGACCGCCAGCCAGGTTGGTGTCCAGTTCCAGGTTGCGACGGCTCGCGCCGTCCAGCACCACGGTGTCGTCCAGGCGTTCATGGCGCAGGCTGCGCAAATGGGGCAGGGCGGTGCGCTGGGTTTCCTTGGCGTAGCTGAGCAAGCAACCGGCGGCGCCGATGGCAAGTGTCAGGTTCTCGCACCCGAAACCTTTCAGGTCCTGGGTCGAGAATTGTTGGCAGAGACTTTTCAGCGCCGAATCACGTTCGAAATCCCACGGCGCGCGGCGACGAACCCCGCGACGTTTCTCCGCTGGCAGATCCTTCGGCCAGTCGTCCGGGATCATCAGCTCTACCGGATTGACCCGTTCCAGTTCCGCCAGAAGGTTTTCCCAGCCCTTGATCTCCAACACGGTAAAGTTGCCGCTGGTGATATCCAGCACCGCCAGACCGAACAGACGCTCATCACCCAGCACTGCCGCGATCAGGTTGTCCCGACGCTCATCCAGCAACGCTTCATCACTGACCGTCCCCGGCGTAATGATGCGCACCACCTGACGGTCCACCGGCCCTTTGCTGGTCGCCGGGTCGCCGACCTGCTCACAGATCACCACCGACTCGCCGAGCTTGACCAGTTTCGCCAGGTAACCTTCCGCGGCGTGGTAAGGAATCCCACACATCGGAATCGCCTGACCGGCCGACTGCCCACGGGCGGTCAGGGTGATGTCCAGCAATTTGGCGGCCTTCTTCGCGTCTTCATAGAAGATCTCGTAGAAGTCGCCCATGCGGTAGAACATCAGCTGGTCAGGGTGCTGGTTTTTCAGGCGCCAGTACTGCTGCATCATTGGCGTGTGAGAGGACAGATCAGAGAGCGCTTTATTCATCGGATAATCAGGCAAATTCGTTGAAAGGTGTAGGGCAAAGGAGGGGCATCGGCCCGGCTTTTCCGCGATGGGCGCAAGGTTAACATGGGCGGTCCACCCGACGCAGGCATGAAAGCCCCGCGATGCATTTCTTCTGTCTATGCACGACTTATGCGCAATGTATGCAACTTGGCATTTGTCTTCCGCGAAAAGAACAAGCACTATGCGCGTTATGCAAAAACGCAATGTTTCTACCGTATTAAGAGCGCTGCTCGATCGGCACGGGATCTCCCCCACGGAGCTTCACCGTCGCACCGGCGTGCCTCAATCCACTCTCTCGCGGATCCTCAGCGGGAAGATCGTCGATCCCTCGGATAAACACATCTCGAAGATCGCCGAGTACTTCGCCGTCAGCACCGACCAGTTGCGGGGCCGTGCGGATGTCGCGCCGGCAGCCAGCACCGGGCGCGGTCAATTGCATTCGGAACTCAAGGACATAAGTCTGTGGGACGACGATACGCCCGTCGATGACGACGAGGTATCGGTCCCCTTTCTTCGCGAGGTTGAATTGGCTGCAGGATCAGGAAGGTTCGTCATCGAAGAAAGCGAGCGCTCTAGCCTGCGCTTCGGCAAGCGGAGTCTGCGCCACAACGGCGTGCAGTTCGACCAGGCCAAATGCGTGACGGTGCGCGGCAACAGTATGTTGCCGGTACTGCGCGACGGCGCCACCGTAGGCGTTAATGCCGGCAAGTGCGGGATCGGCGATATCGTGGATGGCGACCTTTATGCCATCAACCATAACGGCCAGCTGCGGGTGAAACAGCTTTATCGCCTGCCTACCGGGATACGCCTGCGCAGCTTCAATCGCGATGAACATCCGGACGAGGACTACACCTTCCAGGAAATCCAGGAAGAGCAGATTGTCATCCTCGGTCACGTCTTCTGGTGGGGCATGTACGCCCGTTAACCTCAACGTTGTCAGATAAAACCCGCTACCGAGCGGGTTTTTTTTCGCCTGCCGAAAAGCCATCAGCGCCTTTGCCTGCGGGGCTTTCATGCACCAATGCATTTTCAGTGCATAAATAAATGCGTTTATGCATTGACTGTATATGCATCCATGCATATTCTTTGTCTCAAGCAGCTCAACAAGGCAGCTCGAAACGAAGCTCTTTAGTTCCACCACAAAGGCAGCGATGAACCGGCCTCAACGGTTCAGAGGGTTGGCAACTGACCCGGGTGTGCAGCGTAAAGCACCACAAGCAGTTATCCGGCGGGCAGGGACCGCGGTCGGAAAAACAATTTGAATCGATCCGTACCGCGCCAGTAGCGCCGAAAGATCAACGCGAAGGACCGCATTACTGAAAAGCCCAGCAAGCGCCGGGCTTTTTGGAATGCCTACCTACCGTCAGGCACCTCAAGAGACAACGTTTGAAAGACACACACATCACTCATCAATCACCCCCCGGAGGCGTGACATGACAAACGAGCAACAAGCGTTGCTGGACATGCCGATCTGGCTCGTCATCGTCCTCGCCCTGGTGGGCGGGGTGTCCGGCGAAATGTGGCGCGCCGACAAGGAGGGCGCCCGCGGCTGGTCATTGCTGCGCCGTCTGGCCTTGCGATCCGGGGCCTGCATGGTCTGCGGGGTCTCGGCCATCATGCTGCTGTATGCCGCCGGCGTGTCGATCTGGACGGCTTGCGCGTTCGGTTGCCTTACGGCGATGGCCGGGGCAGATGTTGCCATTGGCCTTTATGAACGTTGGGCAGCCAAGCGGATTGGCGTTTGCGAAGTGCCGCCGCGAGATACCCGCCAGGACCACTGAACACAAAGCCCAATGGAATGGCGAGCAGCGGTGCCGACCAGCATCCGACCCGCAAGGACGCGGGTTTCCCAAGGCCAGTACCTTTCACTCAAACCCGCCAACAAGCGGGTTTTTTATTGCCCGGTGAAAACACCATGAAGATCACCCCACTGGTCACCCAACTGCGTGATCACTGCCCAACCCTCGCCGGTCGCGTGGCTGCCGGCATCGACCTTGACACGCTACAAGCCAGTACCCCGCTTTCAACTCCTTGCGCCTACGTGGTGCCGATTGCCGATCTGGCGGGCGCCAACGCAGCGCAAAACGCTACGTGGCAGACCATTCGCGACCGCTTCGAAGTGACCCTAGTGCTTGACACCACCGACGCTACAAAAGCGCTGGATCTGATGCACGACCTGCGGGCCGAACTGTGGCGGGCGCTGGTGGGTTTCAAGCCCGGCAGTGATTACGACGCCATCGCCTATGACGGCGGCGAACGGGTTTCCATCAACAGCAACCGCATGCTGTATCGCCTGCGCTTTTTTGCCGAGTTCCAGCTCGGCCGCAATCTGCCGGGTCAGCCTGCGGAGAGCTGGCACGAACGTGAACTGGACGGCTTGTCGTCCTTTACCGGGGTCACCGTGCGGGTCGATGCGATCGATCCGGCGGACCCCAATCTGCAACGCCCGGGCCCCGACGGACGCCTGGAACTGACTTTCTCTGGAGACGTAACCCCATGAGCAAACGCATCACCGTGCTGCCGGCCCCAGGCCGTGCCGTGCCCGACCCGGAAGCGGGCGATCTGTTGCCCCTCGAGGGCCGTGAAGTGCCGGACAACGCCTGGTGGCGTCGACGTCTGGCCGATGGCGATATCACTACCAAAGCCGTGAAAGCGGCGAAACCACAGGGAGCCAAATAATGGCGATCGGATTCAGCAACATCCCCGCGGACATTCGTGTGCCGCTGTTCTACGCAGAAATGGACAATTCGGCCGCCAATAGCGCGTCGTCGGCCATGCGTCGTTTGATCGTCGCTCAGGTCAACGACAACATTGCGCCGGCCGACGTTGGCAAACTGGTGTTGGTGTCCAGTGTGGCGCTGGCCAAAAGCATTGGCGGCCAGGGCTCGATGCTCGCCTCGATGTATGAAACCTGGCGCAAGACCGACCCGATCGGCGAGATTTGGTGCCTGCCGCTGCACAACACCGAAGGCAGCATCGCCAAAGGAGTGTTGAGCCTGACCGGTGCGGCCACTCAAAGCGGCGTGCTCAATGTGTATGTCGGTGGCGTTCGTGTTCAAGCGGCCATCGTCAACGGCGCTACGGCAGCTCAAGCGGCCACCGCGCTGGCGCTGAAAATCAACGCCTCGGCGGATTTGCCGGTCAGCGCTGCAGCCGTTGAAGGCATCGTGACCCTGAGCGCCAAATGGACTGGCGACAGCGGTAACGACATCAGCCTGCAATTCAATCGCCTGGGCAAGAGCAATGGCGAAGAAACCCCGGCCGGCCTCACCACGGCCATCACCGCCATGACCGGCGGCGCCGGTGTGCCGGATCAGGTCGCTGCGGTGGCGGCGCTGGGCGATGAGCCGTTCGAGTTCATCTGCATGCCATTCTCGGACCTGTCGACCCTCAACACCTGGCAAGCCGTCATGGATGACAGCACCGGTCGTTGGTCGTGGGCCAAGCAATTGTTCGGTCATGTCTACAGCGCCAAGCGCGGCACCATCGGTACTTTGGTCGCTGCCGGCCAGGCGCGTAACGATCAGCACATGACCATCCAGGCGCTGGAACCAGGCGTACCACAACCATTCTGGGTTCAGGCCGCTGCACTCGCTGCGCGCACGTCGGTGTTCATCTCCGCCGACGCCAGCCGTCCGACCCAAAGCGGTAGCCTGCCAGGTCTCGACCCGGCACCGGCCAGCGAGCGTTTCACCCTGACCGAGCGTCAGTCGCTGCTCAACTACGGGATCGCCACCGCGTACTACGAAGGCGGCTACGTGCGCATTCAGCGTTCGATTACCACCTATCAGAAGAACGCCTACGGCCAGGCAGACAATTCCTACCTGGACAGCGAAACCATGCACCAGTCGGCCTTCATCGTGCGTCGTCTGCAAAGCGTGATCACCAGCAAATACGGTCGCCACAAACTGGCCTCTGACGGCACCCGTTTCGGCGCCGGCCAGCCGATCGTGACCCCGAGCACGATTCGCGGCGAGCTGATCGCCCAGTACGCCAAGCTCGAACTGGAAGGCCACGTAGAAAACGCCGAACTGTTCGCCGAGCACCTGATCGTCGAGCGCGACGTGCAGGACCCGAGCCGGGTCAACGTGCTGTTCCCGCCGGATTACATCAATGGCCTGCGCGTGTTTGCGCTGCTCAACCAATTCCGTCTGCAGTACGACGACGCAGCCTGATCGCTGCCTTTGACTGTGTGATTTCAGCCCACCTCGCGTGGGCTTTTTATTTGAAGGGAGAAACACCATGGGTCAACTGATTGCGGGCACCTGCTACGTCAAAGTGGACGGCGCTCAACTGACTATCAATGGCGGCTGCGAAGCGCCGTTGATGGCTGTGAAACGGGAAACCGTCGTACCGGGTTTCTACAAGGAAACCGACATTTCCCCGTCGTTCAAAGTGACGGCGCTGCACACCGCGGACTTCCCGCTCAAACAACTGATCGCAGGTTCAGACATGACCGTCACCTGCGAATTCAGCAACGGCAAAGTCTACGTACTGGCCGGCGCCTACCTGGTTGAAGAGCCTGTCTCCAAGGGCGATGACGCCACCATCGAACTGAAGTTCGAAGGCATCAAGGGGACCTGGCAATGACTGGCGCCGTGAAGCTTCAGGTTGCGATCGAAGCTCACGGCGAGCCTTTGACCGAACTCAACCTGCGCCGTCCAACGGTGCAGGAAGTTCGAGCGATCAAGGCGCTGCCGTACAAGATCGACAAGAGCGAAGAAGTCAGCCTCGACATGGACGTCGCGGCCAAATACATCGCGGTGTGCGCAGGCATCCCGCCGTCGTCGGTCAACCAGTTGGACCTGGCTGATCTCAACGCGCTGAGCTGGGCTGTCGCGAGTTTTTTCATGAGTGCGGCGTCGGAGCCATCACCGACCTGATTTCAGTCGCCTATGACCTGGCCTGGTTCTGGAAGGTTGACCCCGAACAGATGATGGCCAGGCCTTTGGATGTGCTCCGCGAATCGCTGGAGCATGCGCAACGGATCAATGCGATGCAGCAGGTGCAGTGATGGCAGACATGGAAAAGGAAGATAAAAAACCGGTCCGGCTGACGGGGATCGATGAACTGACCCCCAAGCTCGCCGGCCTTCGAGCGAAGGTCGAGGGCTTCAGAACACATCTGGAACAGACGGGGCTGGGCAAGCTGGATATCAGCGGTCTGTTCAAGGGTGGCAGCGTGATCACGCCCTTCGTGGACGGGATCAAGGCGTCCGCTGCGTTCAAGGGCCAATTGACCGAGGTCAATGAGGCCGCCAAAGGTGTCGATGTGCCGAGCGTACCGACCCGCGCCGCGCAAACCCTGAATGTGTTCAGTCGTTCGATGGAGCAGGTGTCGGCTGCCGCAAACACCGCGTTACAACCCGCCGTCGCCACCGTCACGGCAGGGCTTCAGCCGCTGCTCATTGGCTTTGGCAGCTTGCTTGATGACAACCCGAAGCTGATCGAGGGACTTGCCGCCGGTGCCATAGCGTTTTCCGCGATGCAAACGGCCGTAACCGGCGCGACCCAAGTGTTCGATCTGATGAACATGGTGCTCAAGACCCATCCCATCGTGTTGATTGCCACTGGCATCGCCCTGGCAGCCGGTTTGATCGTAGCCAACTGGAAACCCATTTCGGCGTTCTTCGCCGGGCTCTGGCAAAAGATTTCTCCGGTCGTGATGCCCATGGTCGAGTTCTTCAGGACGATGTTTGCGTTCACGCCGCTGGGACAAATCATCAGTAACTGGACTCCGTTGACGGGCCTGTTCTCAGCCATCTGGGACTTGCTCAGAGCGCTGTCGGTGCCGGTCATGGACGTTCTGCACGGCCTGTTCGACTGGTCGCCGCGGGAGATGATCATCGCTGGTTGGGGCGCGGTCACCGAACTGTTTTCCGGGATCTGGGACAGCATCAAGGTCCCGGCGCTGGTGATGTACGACACGCTGCGCAGCCTGTTTGACTGGTTTCCGCTGGAAGAGATCAAAAAGCGTTGGGAGCCGATCACCGAATGGTTCAGCCAATGGTGGGACAAGCTGCAAGGCGTCGTCGCGCCGATCAAGGAATTCTTTGCCGGTGGTTTCGGCAGCCTTGTCACCAGCGTGACTGGCAAGGTCGAAGGCCTGACCGAGGCTCAAGAAAAAACCAATGTCGAAGGCAACGGTAAGTTTGCGCCGGTGTTTTTTGGTGCCGATACCGAGCAACCACAAAGCCTGTCAGTGCTGCCTGGCAATCTGCCACACAAACCCTCGATGCAGCCTGGCTCCCTGACACAAAACTCCAGCGCCCTGATTCAACAGAGCGCCGCCAACAGCCGCACACAACTCGAAGGCGGCCTGACCGTGCGCTTCGAAAATGCGCCGGCCGGCATGCGCACCGATCAGCCACAAACCAATCAACCGGCGCTGGCGTTCAATTCGCGCATCGGCTACCGCACACTGTCCCTTGGAGGTTCCAATGAGCTGGCGTGATCGTTTGATGCCGGCGTCGTTTCGCGGCGTCCGGTTCTGGGTCGATCAGGCGAAAAACCCGGTCGGCCAAAAGGGCCAGTTGCACGAGTACCCGCAGCGCGATCTGCCGTATTTCGAGGGCCTTGGCCTGCAGGCGAAGATTCACGACTTGACCGCATTTATCGTTGGCCCCGATTGCCTGGAGCAGCGCGACAAATTGCTCAAGGCGCTGGAGCAGGGCAGTGGTGAGCTGGTTCACCCGTGGCTCGGACGTCTGCAGGTCAAGGTCGGCGAATGTGACATGACCCACACTCGTCAGGACGGCGGGCTGGTGACCTTTACCCTGAAGTTTTACCCCGATCAACCTGTGCCGTTTCCGACGGCGGCGGTCAGCACGCAGAAGCTATTGCTGGTGTCGGCCGACAGCTTGCTGGGCTCCGCAGTGAAGCGTTTCGAAGACGCGATGACCTTGATCAAGGCTGCGCGGATCGGCATTGCCAACCTGCGCAACAGCATCAAGGAGGCTTACGAGGTGATTCAGCAGCACCTTCAGCCGTTGATCGATGAGTACCAGCAGATCAGCGATCTGGTCAAAGCCGTCAAGGAACTGCCCAAGGACGTGGCAGCGGAATTCAAGGGGTTGATCGGCGACATCAACGAACTGAAGGACTTCACCCGTGAAGGTTATCGTGGCGTGATTGCCAACGTCTCCCAACAGGTCGAAGCCATCAAGAAGGCCGACGCACCGAAGCTGACCACCGGCAAAGACACCACCGCTGCGGCCCAGGCGCTGACCAATCTGGTGCAAGACACCTTGATTGTGCAAGTGGCCCAGTGGGTCGCGTCGATGCCGGTGGCTTCGCAGGCAGTCAAGCGGGTTACCAACCTGCCGGTCGGGCATCAGGCTGTGCAACCGACCACGCACCAGGACGTTCCGGTGGTCGACGATCTAGAGGCTTTGCGTGCGGCACTGGAGGAAGTGTTCAAGCTGCCCGAGGCCAAGGCGGACCCCGCGCACTATCTGGCGATGAGCAATCTGCGCCAGGCCCTTCGGGCGCATTTGAAGGCGGTCGCGTCGTCCGGCGTTCGACTGGTCAGCAAGTCTTTCAAGCAAAGCCTTCCGGGGCTGGTCGTGATCTATCAGCAAAGTGGAGACGCCACGCGAATCGCTGAAGTACTACAGCGCAACGGCATTATTCATCCGGGTTTTCTCCCGCTGGACGACGTAAAAGTCCTGGGGGAATAGACCATGAATGAACTCGACAACAGCGTGTTGCTGACCGTTGACGGTCTGGAGTATGGCGGCTGGAAAAGCGTTGAAATCACCGCGGACCTGGAGCGTCAGTTCCGCACCTTCAAACTCGACATCACCTGGCAATGGCCGGGGCAGACGGTCGACCGCCCCATTCGTCCGGGTGCGCCTTGCCAAGTGCGAATCGGCTGCGACTTGGTGCTCAGCGGGTATGTGTTCAAGGCGCCGATCAGCTATGACGGGCGGCAGATCAGCCTGAGCATCGAAGGCAGTTCGAAGACTCAGGACCTGGTGGACTGCGCGGCGATCAACACGCCCAACCAATGGCATCAGCAATCGTTAATCAGCATCGTCGAAGCGCTGGCCTCGCCTTATGCCGGGAAAGTGGTCAGTGAAATCCCCGACACCGCGCGACTCGGCAGCCACACCATCGTGCCGGGGGAAACGGTCTTTCAGTCGATCGACCGCTTGCTCACGCTGTTTCGGGTGTTTTCCACCGATGACGCCGAAGGTCGGGTGGTACTGGCCCGACCGGGCAGCGGTGGGCGAGCCAGTGATGTGCTTGAGCTGGGCAAGAACATTCTGTCGGCCAACGCGCCGATGGACTTCAGTCAGGTGTTCTCCGAGTACCGGGTGATCGGTCAGCACAAGGGCGGCGACGAGAAGAGCGGTGCGGCCGTGAGCGAAGTGTCCGGGGTTTCCACCGACCCGATTATCGGGCGCAAGCGGATCACCGTGATCAGCGAAAGCGCGCAATTGACCCCGGAACTGGCGCAGCAACGTGCCGATTGGGAAAGCGGTATTCGCGTCGGAAAGGCTGGCACCACGACCTATCGGGTACAAGGCTGGCGGCAGTCCAACGGTGATTTGTGGAAGCACAACACCTTGGTGCGGGTGATCGACAAAGTATTGGGTTTTGACCACGACATGCTGATCTCCAAGGTGACTTACTCGCTGTCCGAACAGGGCTCGGTCACCACGCTGCAAGTGGCGCCGCCTTACACCTTCGATGCAAATCCGGCGCCACCAAAAACCTGACACCCCGCCAGCCTCGCTCCTACAAGGTAATCAACATGAGCCTACTGACACGCCTCCTGGCGCGCGGCACTGTCGTGCTCGCCAACTCGGCTACCAAGCTTCAATCCCTGCAAATGCGCCTCACCGCCGGCGAAGTGAACGACGACATGGAGCACTTCGAACCCTACGGTTTCACCAGCAATCCGCTGGCCGGCGCTGAAGGCATCGCCACGTTTCTGGGCGGTGATCGCTCTCACGCCATCGTGCTGGTGGTCACCGATCGCCGCTATCGCCTCAAGGCACTGGCCCAGGGCGAAGTGGCGATCTACACCGACGAAGGCGACAAGATCCACTTCAAGCGTGGACGGATCATCGACATCGAAACCGCCACCCTGAACATCCGCGCCAGTACTGCCGTAAACATCGACACACCGACCATGACCCAGACCGGCAAGATTGTCTCTCAGGGCGATCAGATTGCCGGTGGCATCAGCCAGATCAAGCACGTGCACGTCGGCGTGCAGGCGGGCAACGGCCAGACCGGCGTGCCGGCGGGAGGCCAGTGATGTTTATCAGCCAGAACCTCCACGCCGCATTGACCCGTTCGGTGCTGATCAGCCTCTTCACTTGGCGCCGCGCCGCCGATGACGATGCCCTCGATGATGCAGAACGTTTCGGCTGGTGGGGCGACACCTTTCCTACGGTTGCGGACGACCGAATCGGATCGCGACTGTGGCTGCTGCGCCGGGTCAAGTTAACGCGACAGACCCAGATGGACGCCGAGTTCTATGCCCGCGAAGCCTTGCAATGGCTGATCGATGACGGCCATTGCAGCGCCATCGACATCATCAGCGAACGCCTCGACGCCGAGCGACTGAACTTGCGCACGGTCCTGACCCTGGCCGACGGCGAGCGTCTGGACATCAACCCTGATAACAGTTGGCAGGTGATCTATGCCGTTTGAAACCCCTTCGCTGCCGGTGCTGATCAAACGCACCCAAAGCGACCTGGCCAGCGATTCGCTGCGCCAGTCCGATGCGCAAGTGCTGGCCCGCACCCTCGGTGGCGCCGCCTATGGCCTGTATGGCTATCTGAACTGGATCGCCGAGCAGATCCTCCCGGACAAGGCCGATGAGTCGACCCTGGAACGGATCGCCGCACTGCGTCTGAACCAGCCGCGCAAAGCCGCGCAATCGGCCAGTGGCAGCGTCAGTTTTACCGCCAGCGCTGGCGCTGTGCTGGACGTCGATACTCTGCTGCAATCGAACGACGGTCGCATTTACAAAGTCACTTCCGCCCGCACCACCAGCAATAGCTTGAACAGCACCACCATCGCCGCCCTCGACGCCGGCAGCCTCGGGAATGCCGACGCCGGCATGACGCTGATTCCGGTGCAGCCGATTCTGGGCATTATCGGCAACAGCTTCACGGTGCTGGCGCCGGGGTTGACCGGCGGTATTGCTCGGGAAAGTCTGGAGTCCCTGCGGTCCCGGGTGATTCGTTCTTACCGGATCATTCCTCACGGCGGTTCGGCGCAAGACTACGAAACCTGGGCGCTCGAATGTCCGGGAGTGACCCGTGCCTGGTGTCGCGGCAGCTATCCTGGCCCCGGCATTGTCAGTCTGTACATCATGCGGGATGACGATGCGCAACCCGTCCCCAATCCCGAGCAACTGGCTGAAGTCCAGGCCTACATCGAACCTCTGCGGCCAGTCACCGCCGAGTTGCGTGTGTTGCCACCGGTACAAGTGCCAGTGACTTACCGACTGAGTCTGAAGCCCGACACCACGGCCGTTCGCGCTGCCGTTGAGGCGCAACTGCGCGATCTGCATAACCGCGAAGGCGGCCTGGGCGACACCCTGCTGGTGAGTCACATCCGTGAAGCCATCAGCAGCGCGACCGGTGAAAGTGATCACGATCTCAAGTCGCCTACCGCCGACGTCGATGCTGCGAGCAACCAGTTGCTGACCTTCGGAGGTTGCGTATGGCAGTGATCAGAACCGCCGCGCAATACCACGCCCAACTGCGCAGCCTGCTACCCAGCGGTCCCGCGTGGGACCCCGAGCGGGTCCCGGAACTCGAAGAAGTCCTTGAAGGCGTCGCCCAGGAACTGGCCCGCCTCGACGCTCGCGCCGCCGACCTGCTCAACGAAATGGACCCCGCCGGCGTCAGCGAACTGGTGCCGGATTGGGAGCGGGTGATGAACCTGCCCGACCCGTGCCTGGGCGCAACGCCACTGTTCGACGACCGCCGCCTCGCCGTACGCCGGCGACTGCTCGCTGTTGGCAGCCAGGCCATCAGCTACTACGTCGAGATCGCCAAGAGTCAGGGTTACCCGAACGCCACCATCACCGAGCTTGAAGTCCCGCGAATGGGACGGGCCCGGTTTGGCCAGGCGCATTTCGGAACCTGGCAGGCGCATTTCATGTGGACGCTCAACACCGGTGGCCGCCTGCTGCTGGGCCGACGTTTCGGCGCCAGTTATTGGGGCGAACGCTTCGGCATGAACCCGGGTTCTGCACTGGAATGCCAAATCCATCGCAGCTCACCGGCGCATACCAAGGTGCACATCAATTATGACTAGGGAGTAGAGGAATGGATTATCCGAAAAGTGTGCCCAGCGCCGGGTTGGTGAATGGGAAGTTTGTGGATGAGAACCCGTTGACCGGGACGCCGGGGTCGTTGATTCCGGCGGCTTGGGGGAATGGGGTGACGGAGGAAATCGTGAACGTCATCAAGGCCGGGGATTTGACGCCGGATGAGACGAAGTACGACCAGTTGCTGCAAGCAATTCAGAGCGTGTCCGCCAAGGGTTGGAATCTGGATTCGGCATTGCCGATTGGGTCGTTGCCGCCGGCTACAGTGGCGACGGCTGATGGGCGTTTGCCGGTGACGCCGGCGGCAGTTTCGACCAGCGGCGGCCGGGTGTCGATTCCGGCGGGGGTATTGGTCAGCATTGGGCAGGAAGTCGTCGCGGGGCAGTTGGGCAGGGCGCGGACGTTTACCACCCAAGCGTGGAGCAGTGATTTGTTGCCGGCCTCCAGCTACTTTCTGCGGGCGCAGGTGATCGGTGGTGTGCTGACGTTCTACATGCAGCGCGGAACAATCTATGACACCGCGCCCGAAGGTTTGAGGGGCACTGTCAATGGTGGGGCGGGGGGCGGTTATCAGTCCACGCCGCTGGACATCTGCATTGCCTGGGTGATGACGGCTGCGCCGGGTTCCGTGCCGGTCATCAGGCCGATCTACAACCGTAACCGGTTGGCGTGGACGCAAACCGTCAACGGCAACGGTGTGGTTTACCTGCCTCTGGATCCTCATGCCCGGGCGGCACGTCTGGTGGTGGGGAACCCGACGCCTTCGGCGACGGAGATCTCCGGGGTGTCGTTTGCGCCAACGGGTTGGGTTGGCGGCAACTACTGCTTTCTCTCACCGGCGCTGACCACCAGTTCCAATCACGATGGTGGTTGGACGAACCCGATGCCGTGCGTGATCTTTACCAATAACTTTGTCAACGACGCCACGGTCACGACCCTGACCGCCAGTTTCGACCATTCGCAATTGCGCTCGTTGTGGCAGTCCTATCAGGCTGAACACATGCTCGGTTCGACCAGCGCCGTCAGCGATGAATTGCTGTTCAGTATGGGGATCAAGAACCACCCCGTGTCTGATTACGCCACTGGAATCGCGGTCAACTTCTCGGCGGCAGTCAATGTCAGTCTTTCTTGGGAGTTGATTCGATGAACGTTATTCAAGAGCTTCATCAGTTCGAGGACGGACTACGTCCTGCACAGCCTTCTGCCGCCCATGATTGGGACGGTGACAAATGGTTTCTGGACGCCGCGAAAGTCGCCCAGTTGGAACAACAGGAAACCGAACGCCTGTGCGCCAAAGTCGATGCTGTTGCAGACAAAGCACGCACTGCTCTGGCCGGTGATCCACTCAAGGCAATGGAATATGCCCAGGCCACCGTTGCCGCCCAAGCCTACAAGGACGCGGGTTACCCGAAAAAAGACGTGCCGATGGCCGTCTCCGCATGGGTCGTTAAAGGCCGGACGGCAAAGCAGGCCGCTGAGCAGATCCTGAGCAAAGCCGCACAGCTCAGCGACAATCTGCTGACCCTGCGCACCTTGCGCCTCAAGGCCAAAATACAAATCCGCGCGCATGCGGCCAAGGGCAAGATAAATCTGGCCCGCAGCGCTGGCGATGAAGCATTGGTGGCTATTCGTGAGTTCGTCAGCGGTCTGGCTGACTAGACAAACGCCATTCAACTCCCCTGTTCAGGCCCACGTACTTGTGGGCCTTTTTCTTTCTTGAAAAACCGTGGGCGCTATTGCACCGCTAACTGCGTCGACACGGACCATTTGTTATTTCTGAGGAACGAAAGACGTATGGATTATCCAAAAAGCGTCCCCAGCGTCGGGCTGGTCAATGGCCGGTTCGTTGATGAAAACCCCGTGGCCGGGACGCCGGGATCGTTGATCCCGGCTGTCTGGGGCAACAGCGTTACCCAAGAGATTGTGAGTGTGATCGAAGGCGGCGGACTGGTTGCCTCTGAAGGGGATACCAGCCAGTTGCTCAAGGCCATTCAGGCGATTGTCGGCAGGTCCAGCCCGACCCGTTCGGTGGTGACTCGGCTCAGTACATCCAAGCCACTGAGTGAGCAAGAACTCGGTTTAGTGCTGATCGACGGCAGCCCCGGTGCCATGACGGTCACTCTGCCCGCGGCCGATGCCGGACTTGGTGTGCGCGACGTCATTCTGCGTCGCTTGGATAACAGCGGCAATCGCCTTGTCGTCCGGGCCGCCGGCACGGATCGCATTCGATTCCATACCCAACTCTCGCCGTCCGGCTATCCCTTTCTGGTATTGATGGGAAGCGGTGACTGGTGGCATTTGCGCAGTACTGGTGATGGCAACTGGTGGCCGGTCGGGCGGTATGATGCCACCCCTCTCGGGCGGCAGGTGTTGGACACGACTGTGCTGATCAGTCCGGGCGGTTATGGCGCGCTGAATGGCAGTCTGTTGTTGCGCAGCGAATGGCCCTGGCTGTGGGACTTCGCCCAGTCGTCCGGGGCACTGATTACCGAAGCCGGTCGCGCGGGCAGGGAGGGCGGATGGACCAGTGGCGATGGCGCGCTGAACTTTCGCATTCCGGAAGTGCGTGGCGAGTTTCTGCGTGTGCTTGATGAGTCCAGAGGTCTGGATGTCGGGCGCGCAGCGGGCAGCCTTCAGGGGCATTCCCTACAAAGCCATAACCACTATCTGCCAACCAGTACGGGTTCTTCCTTTCGTCCGGCACCTGCGATTCCGGATGGCATCTGGAATGTTTCAAGTGACGTCAATTTTTACCCAACCAGTGGAACGATCGCGACGACGTACCCCAATCCGGCGTTCGATTCCGATACCTACATCGGCAACATCGGCAATTTTTCGGGAGAAACCCGCCCGCGAAACATCGCTTATCCCGGCCGTGTCAAACTGATCTGAGGTACACATGTTCAATTATCTTATGGACGACAGCGGTGCGCTGTCCGGGCCTGTCGAGTTTCCGGTCGTGCCGGGTGTCGGCGTGCAACTGCCGAGCAATGCTATGGCATTGAGTATCGAACTTTCTCCACTGCCCGGCGGATTTGCCTGGGCTTATGTCAAGGGGGCCTTGCAACAGCAAGCCGACTTTCGCGGTGATGTCTATCGCACCGACACGGGTCTCAGGGAAACATGGACAACGTTGGGAGAGTTGCCGGAAGGTTTTACCGCGCAGCCGTGGCCGGGCGGTTTTCACAGGTGGATCGATAACGCGTGGCAAGTCGATGAAGCGGCCCGGTTGATGGATCTCAAAAAAGTTATTCTCGCCCAACGCGATACTCTTCTTCGTGACGCTGTAGTGCGCATTACGCCCCTCCAATACGCCGAAGACATCGGCGATGCCAGTCATGAAGAGCAACTGCAATTGCTGGAATGGAAACTCTACAGCGTGGAGTTGAATCGCATCGAGCAACAGGCCAGTTTCCCCAGTGAGATCACTTGGCCTGTTGTGCCTGGCTCGGCGGAACAAGCCTGAGTTCTACACAAGGAAAAGTGCAATGGATTATCCAAGAAGTGTACCCAGCGCCGGGTTGGTGAATGGGAAGTTTGTCGATGAAGACCCTGTGACAGGTGCGCCTGGGTCTTTAATTCCGGCAAGTTGGGGTAATGGAATAACCCAGGAAGTAGTAAGTGTTATCCAGGCCGCTGGAATAACCCCTGCGGAAGGGATCAATAATCAGCTTCTTACAGCATTGCGGGGCAGTGGTCTGTTTGTCACTGCCCCGCAATTCGACAATGACAATACCGTCGCAACAACTGAGTTTGTAACCCGTAGCGGGCTGCAATATTCAGGTTTTGCGTCTTATGGCGTGGGTACTGCGCTGACAGCGTCCAATGTGGGGGGAGTTGCCAGCTTCTCCAGTGCCGCACCGATAACGACGACGTTACCTGCGACCACCGGAATTGCGCATGCGAGTACCCTGCATGTCATCAATGCCGGGTCGGGAGCGCTGACAGTAACGACTGCTGGCGGTGCGGACATCATCAAGCTATCCAACGGGGCGACCGGCCCGATCATTCTGGGGCTGGGAGATACGGCGGAGTTCATCAAGCTGGACAATCAGTGGCGTCTGGCAGGTGGCACGATCAGCCTGAGATATTCGCCGTTG
The DNA here is from genome assembly GCF_008370005.1 of Pseudomonas sp. ANT_J28. Taxonomy (NCBI): domain Bacteria; kingdom Pseudomonadati; phylum Pseudomonadota; class Gammaproteobacteria; order Pseudomonadales; family Pseudomonadaceae; genus Pseudomonas; species Pseudomonas sp. ANT_J28. Next base: position 62,269 of record NZ_VOBM01000016.1, on the reverse strand, counting down.
TTCTCGGGTATGACCGGCAACCCCGGTTACCAGAAGTACTCCAGCGGCAATATCGATCAATGGGGTTACGGTACGACAGATGCCAACGGGGAGGTATTTGTCAGCTTTCCGATTTCGTTTCCAACCGCCTTTGTTTCTGTCGTTGCTACACATGTCGGCGGTGATGGCGCGATGGTCATCATGTTGGCTAATACAGCCACGAAACAGGGCTGCCGATTGAAGGTTCGGGACATGGGTGGCTCTGTCAGGGCCGGATGGGGTGTCACGTATTTTGCCAAGGGCTACTAAATGAACGAGTTCAATGTTTTGTTTAGCGCGAGTACTTGCGGTGTTTACGTTCCAGGAATCAATACGTCGGATATTCCTTCCGATGTCATTGAGATTCCACAGGCGTACTGGGTTTCGCTCCTCCAGCAACTGGCAGTAACCCCGAAGTTGATTTCGGTGCGGGCCGATAATGGCTATCCCGTTCTTGTGGATACACCGCCTCTTGTGCCGGAGGAAGCAGCGAAGGCCGAGCGTCTTTGGCGTGATAGCCAGTTATCGGCCACTGACAGTATGGTCGCTCGCGACAGGGACGAACTGGAGGACGGCGGCGGTACAACATTGACCACTGATCAATACGCCGAATTGCAGGCCTATCGCCGTGCACTTCGGGATTGGCCGCAAGGGTCATTCTTTCCTTTCAGCGAGCATCGACCCAGTGCGCCACTTTGGCTGGCTGGATATCTTTGACACGAACCAGACGCTCATCAGGGCCTGGGGGCTATATGACCGTTACGCAGCAACAACTACAGATCGTTATGCCCAACGCCCGCTCACAAGCGGGCGTTTTCATTTCTGTCCTGAACACCGCCATGGCTCACCGCAACATCAATACCCCGAAACGCATCGCCGCCTTCCTCGCGCAAATCGGTCACGAATCGGGGCAGTTGCAGTACGTACGTGAGTTGGGCAGTACTCAATACCTGAGCAAATACGACACCGGCACCCTGGCCGCCCGTTTGGGTAACACTCCGGAACCCGATGGCGACGGCCAAAAGTACCGTGGCCGAGGCCTGATTCAGATCACTGGTCGCGACAATTACTATCAGTGCAGTCTCGGACTCTTCGGTGATGATCGTTTACTATTTTTGCCGGAACTACTGGAACAACCCCAATGGGCCGCCGAATCGGCAGCTTGGTTCTGGGACCAGAACGGCCTGAACGAACTGGCCGACCGCGACCAGTTCAACAGCATCACCCGTCGTATCAACGGCGGCCTGAACGGGCTGCAAGACCGTTTGCAACTCTGGGCGCGGGCGAGGGCGGTGTTATGCCAGCCTTCGGTTTGATCCCGATGTCTTGCCGCGTCATTGGCGTTGTTGTGTTTCTGGCTGTGTTGGCCGGTGGTTCAGCGGCGCTGGCCTGGCAGTTTCAGGATTGGCGTTATGGCCGGCAACTGGCGGAGCTGACCAGCGTGCAAGCTGAGACTCTGAATCAACTGACGCTGGCAGCCGCAACGCAGCAAGAGGCCGAGCAGAACAAGCGTCTGGCGCTGGAGCAGCGTCTTTCGACCAGCGAACAAACCCATTACCGAGCGCTTAGCGATGCCCAACGTGATCAAGGTCGCCTGCGCGATCGTCTTGCCACTGCTGATGTGCGCCTGTCAGTCCTCCTCGATGCCCATGACGCTGCCTCTGTCTGTGCAGTGCCAACCGCCTCCGGAGCCAGCCGCGTGGATCATGGAGCAGCGCGCGCCCGACTTGACCCGGCGCATGCTCAACGAATTGTCGCCATCACCGACGCCGGCGACCGCGGACTGATTGCCTTGCAGGCCTGTCAGGCTTATATCAGAGCCCTCGCTCGCTAACATTTTGATCGATCCTGCGCCTTGCAAGCGCTATCCGCTCGTGTACGGTAGTTCTCATTCCGCTTGCTCAGGAGATGACCGTGAAAGAAATCACCCAACTGGCCGCTGAACTTGGCAGGCGCTTGCAGGTTCTCAATGCCCACGTCACTGCCGCCGAGTCCTGTACCGGCGGCGGGATCAGCGAGGCGATCACCCGGGTTCCGGGGAGTTCGGCGTGGTTCGAGGCTGGTTATGTCACCTATTCCAATCGCCAGAAAACCGAGCAATTGAATGTCCCGGTCGAGTTGTTTGCGACGGTGGGGGCGGTCAGTCGCGAGGTGGTCGAGGCCATGGTCCGAGGCGCGCAGGAAAAAAGCCGGGCGCGATTTGCCGTGGCGGTCAGCGGTGTGGCGGGACCGGATGGCGGTTCGCCGAGCAAGCCGGTGGGCACCGTGTGGCTGGCCTGGGGCGTTGGAGAACAGGTGTTCAGCGAGGTGCAGTACTTTCCCGGCAACCGTGACGAGGTCCGCCGACAAACGGTGAAGGCCGCGCTAGAGGGGCTGCTGCGCCATGCCGCAGGAGAAATCTCAAATCAGGGGTAGGCGATCCTGAAACGCTGTGGAATAATACTGGCTACTTATACAGGTGTTGGCCGTCAGGCCTTATTGATTACGTGAGGACTTTAATGGACGACAACAAGAAGAAAGCCTTGGCTGCGGCCCTGGGTCAGATCGAACGTCAATTCGGCAAGGGTGCCGTAATGCGTATGGGCGATCAGGACCGTCAGGCGATCCCGGCTATCTCCACTGGCTCTCTGGGTCTGGACATCGCGCTCGGCATTGGCGGTCTGCCAAAAGGCCGTATCGTTGAAATCTACGGTCCTGAATCCTCCGGTAAAACCACGCTGACACTGTCGGTGATCGCCCAGGCTCAAAAAGCCGGCGCGACCTGCGCATTCGTCGATGCTGAACACGCCCTCGACCCTGAATACGCCGGCAAACTGGGCGTCAACGTCGACGACCTGCTGGTTTCGCAGCCGGATACCGGCGAGCAAGCCCTGGAAATCACCGACATGCTGGTGCGTTCCAACGCCGTTGACGTGATCATCGTCGACTCCGTGGCGGCTCTGGTTCCAAAGGCTGAAATCGAAGGCGAAATGGGTGACATGCACGTGGGCCTGCAAGCCCGACTGATGTCCCAGGCGCTGCGTAAAATCACCGGTAACATCAAGAACGCCAACTGCCTGGTTATCTTCATCAACCAGATCCGTATGAAAATCGGCGTGATGTTCGGCAGCCCGGAAACCACCACCGGTGGTAACGCGCTGAAGTTCTACGCTTCGGTTCGTCTGGATATCCGCCGTACCGGCGCGGTGAAAGAAGGTGACGAGGTTGTCGGTAGCGAAACCCGCGTCAAGGTTGTGAAGAACAAGGTGGCTTCGCCGTTCCGTCAGGCCGAGTTCCAGATTCTTTACGGCAAGGGTATCTATCTCAATGGCGAGATGATCGATCTAGGTGTTCTGCACGGTTTCGTTGAGAAGTCCGGCGCCTGGTATGCCTATGAAGGCACCAAGATCGGTCAGGGCAAGGCTAACTCGGCCAAGTTCCTGGCAGACAATCCGGAAATCGCCGCCAAGCTCGAAAAGCAACTGCGCGACAAGTTGCTGACTCCAGCGCCGGACGTTAAAGCATCGCCAGTCAAAGAGACGGCTGATGACCTGGCTGACGCTGATATCTGATTGATCCGATGACCGCCGTACTCGATACACTCGTCGCGGTGCGGCGAACCGCAATGGACCTGCTCGCGCGACGCGAGCACGGTCGAGTCGAGTTGACGCGTAAACTGCGTCAACGCGGCGCCCTCCCTGAAATGATCGACACGGCACTCGACCGTTTGACGGAAGAAGGCCTGCTGTCCGAATCCCGTTATCTCGAAAGCTTTGTTTCCTACCGGTCCCGTTCCGGTTATGGCCCTTTGCGTATTCGTGAAGAGTTGAGCCAGCGCGGCCTGCAACGTACCGACATCGAACTTGCCTTGCGCGAGAGCGGTATCAACTGGCAGGAACAACTGGAAGACACCTGGCGGCGAAAGTTTTCCGGGCATTTGCCGATAGACGCCCGGGAACGAGCCAAACAAGGCAGGTTCCTGAGTTATCGGGGATATTCCATGGAAATGATCAGCCGCTTGTTCAGCGGCCGAGGGATGGACGATTGACTGACGGCTCGCTATTTCGATAGCGGGCCGTTTTTTTATCTACGTAACCTTGGACGGTTCCCGAGTGCGCTGTTGCGCCTGGGGTTGGGATTGCGTCCAGTTTTCCGGCAGGTTGATGTAGTCCACCAGTTCCCGCAGGCGTCCATGATCACGGGCGTTAAAGGTGAAGGCGAGTCGCGCCAGGTGGCTGAACTGCGGTTCGTCGTGTTCCTCTCCGCTGTAGGCATGTTGATGGAAATGATCGCTCAGACACAGGTCGGCAAATGCCTCCTGCATGTGTTCGAGCGCCTGGTCGCTGAGCTTGTGATTCATGCGGATCACGAATTGATGTTTGAGCCAGCGGCTGGAGTGGAAGTTGCTGTAGAACTGGTTGATCTGCTCCACAGCCTCTTCCGCGCTGTAGACCAGACTGACGAGCTTCATATCGGTCGGCAGGATGTAGCGATTTTCCTCCAGTTGATGGTGAATGAAGTCCAGCGCGCCTTGCCAGAATTTGCCGCCGGGAGCGTCCAGCAATATCACGGGCACCAGCGGGCTTTTGCCAGTCTGGATCAGTGTCAGCACTTCCAGCGCTTCATCCAGGGTACCGAAACCGCCAGGGCACAGGACCAGCGCATCGGCTTCCTTGACGAAGAACAGCTTGCGGGTAAAGAAGAAGTGGAAGGGCAGCAGGTTGGTGGTGCCATTCACGGTGGGATTGGCATGTTGCTCGAAGGGCAGGGTGATATTGAATCCCAGGCTGTGTGCCAGGCCAGCACCTTCGTGGGCCGCCGCCATGATGCCACCACCGGCACCGGTGATGACCATCAGGTCTGAGCGCGCCAGCGCGGCACCAAGTTCTCGGGCCAGACCATACAGCGGATGTTCTATCGGTGTTCGGGCCGAGCCAAAAACGGTGACCTTGCGGCGCCCCCTGAATTGCTCCAGAACACGGAAAGCGTGCTCCAGTTCACGCAGGGCTTGAAGGGTGATCTTGGCATTCCAGCGGTTATGATCTTCCTGGGCCATGCGCAGCACGGTCAGGATCATGTCGCGGTAGATCGGGATGTTCGGGCTGTTTGGTGAAACCAGGTTGAGTTGCTCTTCGACCTTGTTGATGAGGTCGTGGCCGCTTTCTTCAAAATGACGGCTCAGGAGGTCATTCGGTTGGTAAGGCATCAACTTCTCCTTCCATACAGGCTCTATTTTTCCCTTGGATGAAGGAAACATTCGCACAACAAGACGCGCAATGGGCAGCTCCTTTCCTGCCCTGAAAAGTAAACGTGAACACTATGAATCTAGACCCTCGCAGAGATTTTCGCTGACTTGATCATTGCGCCGCAAAGTCTTTCCTGGCAACCGCTTATTGGAGATTTGCAAGGTGCTTTCACCGCTCGTCTGAACGTAAGCCGAGTGTCTGACAGTCTGATTTACTAAAAGACAGGCATGACACGACAACTTTGCGTCAAAGGCAGGACGCACGTTACAAGCGGTTCAAGGAATTTATCGCTCAAGCAAGGGCGAGGTGCAGGGAGGCGGGATGTTATGGCCAGAGTCATTCTGGAGATCGATACGCAACTGTATCGATTGCTGAAATCATCAGCCGAGACCAATCATTTGAGTCTCGAAGAAGAGTGCTGCCGACGTCTGGAGGGGGCCGACCGACGTTCCCGTTATTTGCAGGCGTTGTTGGCAGAACTGCGCGCCGAGGATGAACAGCGGCGCGCCACTTCCCGATGATTACTTCTTCTTGGCCGGAGCCGCTTTCGGGCAGTCCGATTCCTGATAGCTGGCGGAGCCGACTGAGCGGTTGGTCTTCACCTCAGTGAAGTCGTAACGCATGACCGCGCCCTTGGCCATCAGTTTGCGGAACGATGGGTTGTTGCATACAGAGGCGCCAAGCTGGAAATACACGGCTTTCGGGTCGGCACGCATCTTGTTGGCGTGGCTGCTTTGTACGCTTAGATGGTTGATCAGCGTGTTGCCTTCGACGGTGTAGCCTTGATCAAGAATGTCTTCGTTGATCGCTCGTGGAGTACCAACACTGCTTTGTGTGGCGACGTTTCGCAGCTCTCTGTTGAGATTCTGCTCACTCAAGGAAGCAGCCTGAGCGCTGAAGGACCACGCCAGCAAAATGGCAGCGGTGGGAACGATAAGGCGCAGCATGAAACTCTCCTGGTTCAGTGACTGGTGGTTCGACCCGTCACATGACTGTGCGTTCAGTGGCGGCGAATTATAGGGGACGAGGCCTGGACGGTACAGGCTTGCACCGGCTGCTCTGATAAACTGCCGCCACTTTCTGCCTTGCCGAGTGTTTTTCGTGTCGATTTCCTTCCCCTGCCGGCGTTGCCTGCGATGAACCCCGCAACCCCACGCTTTGCTGCAAACGCAGTAGCCCGCTTGCGCGATGAGCGAGAGGAAGAGGGCATCAAGCCGATTCAGGCCCGAGGCTGGAGGGCACCGCGTTGCCGAGCCTGCCGCGTGATCGAGAGTCACTGTCTGTGCGCCTGGCGCCCGCAAGTCGAGGCCCGTTCTGGCGTGTGCCTGATCATGACCAACAAGGAAGTGTTCAAACCGAGCAACACCGGTTGGCTGATCGCCGATGTGGTACGCGACAACCATGCATTCATCTGGTCTCGTACGGAGGTTGATGAGCAATTGCTGGCGCTGCTGGCCGACCCGCAATGGCAGCCCTATCTGGTGTTTCCGGGTGAGTACGTCGAACCCGAGCGCGTCACAAACAGCGTCGATGTCGATAGTTCGAAGCGTCCGCTGTTCATTCTGCTGGATGCCACCTGGACAGAAGCCCGGAAGATTTTCCGCAAAAGCCCCTACTTTGATCGGCTTCCGATCCTGAGCCTGTTGCCCGAGAAGCTGTCGCGGTACCGGTTGCGCCGATCGACCCGCAGCGAGCATTTATGCACAGCCGAAGTGGCGGCGTTGTGTCTCGATCTGGCGGGTGATACCGAGGCTGCGTCGGCACTGGACGCTTATTTCGACGTGTTCAGCCAACATTACCTTGATGCCAAACATCAGCTTGAAATGAATGTTTCAACACCAGCACACGCCGAGTTGGTGCCTTTTGTGTAAATCGGCGCCCCTGTCACTCGCTGATTGTCGCCCATACTGCAAAGAACTGTACCGGCCATGCACCTTGACCACCCCGACTTCGCTGGGCATGCTTGGCGCCGATTAGGGCGCGGCCAAGTTTGATACGCCGTATTCTTTACGTGGATAGCCACGTGATTGGCGTTGAACGTGCCCTGTTGGTGCAGCTCCGTGGCTGTACCTTGAGTTGTTTGAAAAACAGGATCATTTGAAAAATGGCCACATACGAAATCCTGATTGCCGATGACCACCCTCTTTTTCGTAGCGCCCTGCATCAAGCGTTGACCCTGGGCCTGGGCCCGGAAGTCCGTCTGGTGGAAGTGGCGAGTATTGCCGAGCTGGAAAACCGTCTGGACGAGAAGTCCGACTGGGATCTGGTGCTGCTGGACCTGAACATGCCGGGGGCCTACGGTTTTTCAGGGCTGGTGCTGTTGCGGGGTCAGTATCCGCAGATTCCGGTGGTCATGGTGTCGGCCCAGGAAGAAGCCTCGATCATGGTCAAGTCCCGTGAATTCGGCGCCAGCGGCTTCATCCCCAAGTCCAGTGATCTGAGCGTCATCCAGAAAGCCGTACGCGCGGTGCTCGATGGTGATGTGTTCTGGCCGCCCCAGGCGTTCGAGGCGGTCAGCGTTTCCGCCGAAGCCAAGGCCGCCAGCGAAGGCCTTGCGAGCCTGACGCCGCAGCAGTTTCGTGTTCTGACCATGGTCTGTGAAGGCTTGTTGAATAAGCAGATTGCCTACGAGCTGAGCGTTTCCGAAGCGACAATCAAGGCGCATGTGACGGCGATTTTTCGCAAGCTGAATGTTCGGACCCGGACCCAGGCAGCGTTGCTTCTGCAACAACTTGAGTCAATTTCGAGCTGATCAGGCGCGGCGCGTTCACGCTTTTTTGACTGTGCTTAATCTAGCCTTCCCACTTCATTTTTTGGTCAGTTGCCCACTTTATGTCACCTTTCAAAGGCCAAACCGGCCTAAAACGCATCCTCAACGCCTCCGGCTATTCGCTGGACGGTTTGCGCGCAGCCTTCACCGGCGAAGCAGCCTTTCGGCAACTGGTGTGGCTCAACGTCATATTGATCCCGCTGTCGTTCTTCCTGAACGTCAGTCGCGTCGAGCAGGCGTTGCTGATTGCGGTCTGCCTGTTGGCGTTGATTGTCGAATTGCTCAATTCTGCAGTGGAAGCGGCCATCGACCGCATTTCCCTTGAGTTGCACCCGTTGTCCAAAAACGCCAAGGACATGGGCAGCGCCGCTCAGTTCGTAGCCTTGAGCATGATCGCGCTGGTCTGGGCAGTGATCCTGCTTTAAGCGATGGTGGGCAGAACGATCTCGTCGCTGCGCTGAACCCCGGCGGTGAAAGCGCGGCACAGGTCGAGGAATTCACGCATCGCCGACGTCTGATATTTCTGTTTGTGCCAGATGAAATAGAACTGCCGCGCCAGATCCAGATCCGGCGTCTCCACGGGCACCAGGCTGCCGCGGCGGAAGGCATCGCGCAGCGCCAGGCAAGAAATGCAGCCAATCCCCAACCCGGACTCCACGGCACGCTTGATCGCTTCGGTGTGTTCCAGTTCCAGTCGGATATTCAGCGAGCTGCGATGGTGACGCATGGCCTGGTCAAAGGTAAGTCGCGTGCCGGAGCCCTGTTCCCGCAGAATCCAGGCCTCGTGGGTCAGCTCTTCCATGGTCGCCGTGCCGCGCTTGGCCAGTGGATGCTGGGGCGCGCAGAACACCACCAGTTCATCCTCGACCCAGCTCTGCACTTCAATGTCCGGATGGCTGCAGTCACCTTCGATTAGACCCAGATCAATTTCATAGTGGGCGACCTGCTGCACAATGTTGGCAGTGTTCTGCACGTGCAGCTTCACCTGGCTTTCCGGATGGCGCTGCATGAAGCTGCCAATCAGCAAGGTGGCCAGGTAATTGCCGATGGTCAGGGTCGCGCCGACCGCCAGAGAGCCGAATCCCGACTTGCCATTGAGCAAGTCTTCGATTTCTTTGGACTGGTCGAGCAGCGCCACCGCTTGCGGCAGCAGCTGTTTGCCGAGGGCGTTGAGGCTCAGCCGTTTGCCGGCGCGGTCGAACAGCTGACAGCTGGACTGACGCTCTAGCTCGGTGATCGAGGTGCTCGCCGCCGATTGCGAGAGGTTGAGCAGACCCGCAGCACGGGATACGCTTTCCTGCTGGGCGACGGCGACGAATACTTGAAGTTGACGGAGAGTAAATCGCATATCTATATAACCGATAACCCTTATCTTAATAATCCAGTTAACAGATATTGTGGCTGCCATTAGAATGCGATGCAATTGCGCACAGCAGCTCATTTTTCGCAGAGCAGGCGCAGAGCATGCGCAGATAATCTCCAGGAGTCCCACGTACATGAGCAACATGAACCACGAGCGTGTCCTCAGTGTTCATCACTGGAACGACACTCTGTTCAGCTTCAAGTGCACCCGAGATCCGGGCCTGCGCTTCGAGAACGGTCAGTTCGTGATGATCGGCCTGCAACAGCCCAACGGCCGGCCGCTCATGCGCGCTTACTCGATTGCCAGCCCGAACTGGGAAGAGCATCTCGAGTTCTTCAGCATCAAGGTGCCTGATGGCCCGCTGACTTCCCAGTTGCAGCATCTGAAGGAAGGCGACGAGATCATCATCAGCAAGAAGCCTACCGGCACCCTGGTACTGGATGACTTGAAGCCTGGCAAACATTTGTACCTGCTCAGCACCGGTACCGGTCTGGCGCCGTTCATGAGCGTCATCCAGGACCCGGAAACCTACGAGCGTTTCGAAAAAGTGATCCTGTGCCACGGCGTACGTTACGTCAACGAAGTCGCTTACCGCGAGTTCATCACCGAGCACTTGCCGCAGAACGAGTTCTTCGGCGAGGCCCTGCGTGACAAGTTGATCTACTACCCGACCGTGACCCGCGAGCCGTTCGAGAACGAAGGTCGCCTGACCGACCTGATGCGCAGCGGCAAGCTGTTCAGCGACATCGGTCTGCCACCGATCAACCCGCAAGACGACCGCGCCATGCTGTGCGGCAGCCCGAGCATGCTCGACGAGACCAGCGAAGTGTTGAACAGCTTCGGCCTGAAAGTGTCGCCGCGGATGCGCGAGCCGGGTGATTACCTGATCGAGCGTGCGTTCGTCGAGAAGTAAGAACACGCAGCACCGAAAAGCCCCCATTGCCTGTGCAGGCAATGGGGGCTTTTTTATGTCCGATGCAGGTTGGAGGCGGGGATGACTTCGAGTACGCGAATAACCCCGGCTTCCGGGTAATGCCAACGTACGTCCAGGTCCCAGAACTGCGCGCCGTATTCCCGTTCGGGTGTAGGAATCTGGTACGCCGGACGTGGGTCTTGTGCCAGGCATTGCTCGATCAGCGCCACCAGCGGTTCTTCAAGGCGCTGAGCATGGCTGTGAGCCTGTTGCAGCGCTGAATCCGCCCACTGCACGGGAATCAGCTGCGGCGCAGCGCTGGCGATGCGGTTGGAGGCCGTATCGATGATGTCGGCGTAAGGCACGTAGGGTTTGATGTCGAGAATTGGCGTGCCGTCCAGCAGGTCGATGCCGGATATCCACAGGCGATCGGCTTCAACCTTGTCCAGCTTCACCACTGATTGGCCGATGCCATTGGGCCGATGCGTCGCGCGGGTGGCGAACACACCCATGGATTTGTTACCGCCGAGACGAGGAGGGCGGACTTTCAGTCGTGGCTTTTCTTCCAGGGCCTGGTGAAACAGGAACAGCAGCCACACGTGGCTGACCTGTTCCAGACCTTGCACCGCATCGCCCTGATCGAACGGCGCCACCAGTTCCAGCACACCGCGAGCGGCCGGAGCCAGTTGTGGTTGGCGCGGGATGGCGAACTTCTCCTTGAAGCAGGAGCGCACGAAGCCGATGGGGGAAACGCTGTAGGTCATGGTCTGGGGTCGAGGCGGGGTGAGGGTGGGCATGATAACCCACGCATCGGGAAGAGATCAGAGGCTAAACCCGCCATCAAGAGGGATGATATTCCCGGTCATGTAAGCGCCGGCCGTGCTCGCCAGACTGATCGCCAGCGCCGCCATCTCTTCCTCCCGGCCCCAGCGTTTCATTGGAATCAACGCCGTGTCGTCGGCCAACGCCTGCTCATCATTGCCGATGTGCTGCGTCATCTTGCTCGGAAAACGCCCCGGTGCGATGACGTTGACGTTGATGTGCTGGCTCACCAGCTCGCGCGCCAGAATCCGTGATAGTTGATGCAGGGCAGCTTTACTTGGCCCGTAGGCATACGCCTGTTCGCCGAAGGACGAAATCCCGGCCACTGAACCGATGTTAATGATCCGTGCTGGATTCGCTGGCGAACCGGCCTTTCGCAGCAGCGGCAAAAACTGCTGAATGCAGTTGAACACCGAGGTCACGTTCAGCTGCATGACCTTTTCCCAGCCCTTGACCGGGTAGCTCTCCAGCGGAGCGCCCCAAGTGGTGCCGGCGTTGTTCACCAGAATATCCAGCTGGGTAATCTGTTCTCCCAAACGTGTGGCCAACTCAAGTACACCTTCTTCAGTGGCGAGATTGGCCGCCACGGCATGGCAGCGACCAAGCGTGCTCAGCTCATCAGCCGTTTGCTGACAGGCTTCCGCATCCCGTGCGCAGACGTACACGGTGGCGCCAGCCTCGACATAAGCCTTGGCGATCATTTTGCCGATACCACGGGTGCCGCCGGTCACCAGGGCGGTGCGGCCTTGCAGGGAAAAGTACGGGTGCATGGCGAATCCTGAGAGCTGAGGGTCAATACACCCTAGTCGTCAGCCGCCGGAAGCGGAGCCACTATTTTTGCGAGGAATGAGGGGCTATACGGTCTTGTAGGAGCTGTCGAGTGCAACGAGGCTGCGATCTTTTGATCTTGTTTTTTAAAATCAAAGTCAAAAGATCGCAGCCTCGTTGCTCTCGACAGCTCCTACACAGTAGATCCGTCTCGCACGTTATTGCGGGCGAACGCGCAGGGTCAGGCCCTTGAGGAAGTTGCGCAGCAACTGGTCGCCGCACGGGCGGTAGTTGGTGTGGCCGAACTTGCGGAACAGCGCGCTCAGCTCAGGCTTGGACACCGGGAACTCGGAGGCCTTGAGGATGGCGTGCATGTCGTCTTCTTTCAGTTCGAAAGCTACACGCAGTTTCTTCAGGATGATGTTGTTGGTCACCGGCACTTCGATCGGCTGCGGCGGACGGCTTTCGTCCTTGCCGCGCTTGAAGATCACCAGCCCATCGAGGAAATGCGCAATGACTTCATCCGGGCAGCGTACGAAGCCTTCCTCGTCTTCCTCTTTCTTGTCGAGGTACGTCACCAGGTCTTCCAGGGCCACGTCCATGCCGCCGAGCTTGATGATCTCGATGACTTTCTTGTCGCTGATGTCGAGCATGTAGCGCACGCTGCGCAGTACGTCGTTATGAATCATGGTGTGCAATCCTGATATTCAGCAGTGGGCGTCGCATAAACAGCGGCGCCAAAATGTGTGGCGGCGTGAAAAGTCTTAGAACTTCTCTTTGCCGGACAGGTAACGCCATTGGCCCAGCGGCACTTTGCCGATGGACACGCCGCCTATGCGGATGCGGCGGATGGCGACAACCTTCAGGCCTACGGCCTGGCAGAACAGGGCGATGACGCCCGGTTGTGGGTTCTTCATCGCAAAACGCAGGCGGTTTTCGTTCTGCCAGCTGGCTTTGACCGGCGGCAGTTCCTTGCCCTTGTAGGTCAGGCCGTGGTTCAGGCGGTTGAGACCGTGAGCCACCATGTCGCCTTCAACTTCGACCACATACTCTTGCTCGATCTTGGCGGAGTCGGCGGTGAGTTTGCGCAGGATCTTCCAGTCCTGGGTGAACACCAAAAGGCCGCTGGCGTTGGCCTGCAAGTCGGTGCTGGCGGTCAGGCGCAGGAAGTGGCCCTTGAGCGGACGTTTGCTGAAGCGGTGTTCTTCGCTCAAGGTCTCGGCGCTGATCGTTGCCATGGCCGTTTCCGCATCCATGCCCACGGGCACGTTCAGCAGGATGGTCACCGGTTCCGGCGCAGTGGCCTTGGCTTCTGGATCGAGCTCGACTTTTTGCGTGTCGACCTTGAACTGCGGCTCGTCGATGACTTCACCGTCCACGGTGACCCAGCCGCCCTCGATGAACAGCTCAGCCTCCCGACGGGAACAGCCGACGAGTTCGATGAGGCGTTTGGAGAGACGAATCGGGTCAGTCATGACAGGGCCGTAACAAAAAAGGGGTGGGCATTGTACCTGCGTGGCGCCGGTTAATCCCGGCTCCATTTGCCGCATTTGCTTTTAATGTGGGAGCGGGCTTGCTCGCGAATGCGGTAGATCAGTCAATTTATCTGTTGAATGACGCACTGCATTCGCGAGCAAGCCCGCTCCCACATTGTTCGATGTTGTGTCAGCCATTGCGTGTCAATTGTTGTGCCCGACGCAAACGCATATGCAGCAGCGGATAAGGCTGGCCCATGCCATCGACTTCCGAGCGGCCGATCACCTCAAAGCCCTGCTTGAAGTAGAATCCCAGCGCCTGCGGGTTCTGCTCGTTGACGTCCAGTTCATCGGCATTCAGGTGTTCCATCGCATAGCGTAGCAACTGCTTGCCCAGGCCTTGACCCCGATGAGCCGGGTCGATGAAGAGCATTTCGATCTTGCCCGCCGCGACGCCGGCGAACCCGGTGATGCGCTGGTGCGGGTCTTTGGTGCAGATCAGCATCACCGCATCGAGGTAGCGCGTCAGCACCAGATTCTTCAGCAGGTCGATGTAGCTGTCCGGCAGAAAGTCATGGGTGGCACGCACCGAGGCTTCCCAGACCTGAGTGAGTTCTTCGTAGTCGCTCTGTTTCGGCGTATGGATGACCGAATGTTGGCGCATGGCCGACTGCCCCTTTTCCTGTGAATGTCGAGAATCCGTTCCTCCCAAAACGATAGACGTAAAAAAGCCCCGCATCTCGTCAAGAGAGCAGGGCTTTTCGTATTTTTTGCGTTTAGATCTGTTCAGCCCACAGGTCGTATTCGTCGGCGTCGGTCACTTTGCACCAGACTTTATCGCCTGGCTTGAGGTTGCTGCCGTTGTCGATGAATACATTGCCGTCGATTTCCGGTGCATCGAAGAAGCAGCGGCCAACCGCGCCTTGCTCGTCGACTTCGTCGACCAATACTTCGATTTCACGGCCAACGCGCATTTGCAGGCGAGCCGAGCTGATGGCTTGCTGGTGCGCCATGAAGCGATCCCAGCGGTCTTGCTTGACGTCGTCCGGCACGATGGCCGCGTCCAGCAGGTTGGCCGGTGCGCCTTCGACCGGCGAGTACTGGAAGCAGCCGACGCGGTCCAGTTGGGCTTCGGTCAGCCAGTTCAGCAGGTACTGGAAGTCTTCTTCGGTTTCGCCGGGGAAGCCGACGATGAAGGTCGAACGGATGATCAAGTCCGGGCAGATTTCGCGCCAGTTTTTGATGCGGGCCAGGGTCTTGTCTTCGAAGGCCGGGCGTTTCATCGCTTTCAGGACTTTCGGGCTGGCGTGCTGGAAGGGGATGTCCAGGTACGGCAGGATTTTCCCGGCGGCCATCAGCGGAATCAGCTCGTCGACGTGCGGGTACGGGTAAACATAGTGCAGACGAACCCAGACGCCGAGGGTGCTCAGGGCTTCGCAGAGTTCGGTCATGCGGGTTTTCACCGGCGCGCCGTTCCAGAAACCGGTGCGGTATTTCACGTCGACGCCGTAGGCGCTGGTGTCTTGCGAAATCACCAACAGCTCTTTGACGCCGGCCTTGACCAGGCGCTGGGCTTCGTCGAGCACGTCGCCGACCGGACGGCTGACCAGTTTGCCGCGCATCGACGGGATGATGCAGAAGCTGCAGCTGTGGTTGCAGCCTTCGGAAATTTTCAGGTAGGCGTAGTGGCGCGGGGTCAGCTTGATGCCTTGCGGCGGCACCAGGTCGATCAGCGGGTTGTGATCCTGACGCGGCGGCACGGCGTCGTGCACGGCGTTGACCACTTGCTCGTATTGCTGCGGACCGGTCACGGCCAGCACACTTGGATGCACCTTGCGAATGTTGCCTTCTTCGACGCCCATGCAGCCGGTCACGATGACCTTGCCGTTTTCCTTGATGGCTTCGCCGATCACTTCCAGAGACTCAGCCTTGGCCGAGTCGATGAAGCCGCAGGTGTTGACCACCACGACGTCAGCGTCCTGATAAGTGGACACGACGTCATAGCCTTCCATGCGCAGCTGGGTAAGGATGCGCTCGGAGTCGACCAGTGCTTTGGGGCAACCCAGGGATACGAAGCCAACCTTTGGATTGGCCGGCGCAGGAGTGGTGGACATGTCTAACCTCGGTATTTGTGACGCCTCCAGCCGAAGACGGCAAGGCGACAGACGGGCGCTATGTTGCGCCTCTGGTCAAAAAGTGCGCAATTCTAGCGATGAGAGGCGCACTTGACCAGCTTTATGCAGGGAAATACGACGAGTGCTGCGCTATGCTTCGCGCCGTTACGCTTTACCGAATTTTTACAGTCAGCAAAACGTCTGTAACGTTAAGTAAAACAGCGCATGCTGCACGGCAAAGCATAGTGCTTCTTATAAGAAGTCCGGGTCTGAGTAGTAGGAGTTTTGGATGGGGCAGGCAAGTAGTCAGACGGCGGGCTCTGAGCATTCGGCGGCAAAGCCGATCGGCATGCTGGTCGCGGCGGTCGGGGTGGTTTATGGCGATATCGGCACGAGCCCGCTGTACACCCTTAAAGAGGTTTTCTCCGGACATTACGGTGTGCCGGTCAACCATGATGGGGTCTTCGGGATTCTGGCGCTGATCTTCTGGTCGTTGATCTGGGTCGTTTCGATCAAGTACGTGCTTTTTATTCTGCGCGCCGACAACCAGGGCGAAGGCGGGATCATGGCGCTGACCGCGCTGGCTCGTCGTGCCGCTTCGCCTTATCCGAGACTGCGTGCAGTGCTGGTGATTCTAGGGCTGATCGGCGCAGCGCTGTTTTATGGCGACAGCATGATCACCCCGGCGATTTCCGTATTGTCGGCGGTGGAAGGTCTGGAGCTGGCGTTCGATGGGCTTGAGCGCTGGGTCGTGCCGCTATCGCTGGTAGTGCTGGTGGGACTGTTTCTGATCCAGAAACACGGCACAGACCGAATCGGCAAAATGTTCGGTCCGATCATGGTGTTGTGGTTTGTGGTGCTGGGCGGGCTCGGTATCAGCGGCATTATTCAGCATCCTGAAGTCCTCAGTGCACTGAATCCAGTCTGGGGCGTGAGGTTCTTCACGGTGCATCCTGGCATGGGAGTGGCGATTCTCGGTGCTGTCGTGCTGGCGTTGACCGGTGCCGAGGCCCTGTACGCGGACATGGGCCACTTCGGTCGCAAACCGATCGCCCGTGCCTGGTTCGCCCTGGTGCTGCCGGCGCTGGTGCTGAATTACTTCGGCCAGGGCGCTTTGCTGTTGGGCGACCCGGAAGCGGCGCGCAACCCATTCTACCTGTTGGCGCCGAACTGGGCGTTGGTTCCACTGGTGATCCTGTCGACACTGGCAACGGTAATCGCTTCGCAAGCGGTCATCTCGGGCGCGTTCTCGTTGACCCGTCAGGCGATTCAGTTGGGCTACATCCCGCGCATGCACATTCAGCACACTTCCAGTGCCGAGCAGGGACAGATTTACATTGGTGCGGTGAACTGGGCGCTGATGGTCGGAGTCATTCTGCTGGTGCTCGGTTTTGAATCCTCCGGTGCATTGGCCTCGGCCTACGGTGTGGCCGTGACCGGGACCATGTTGATTACCAGCATTCTGGTGTCGGCGGTGATGTTGCTGCTGTGGAAATGGCCACCTGTGCTGACGGTGCCGATTTTGATCGGCTTTCTGCTGGTGGACGGGCTGTTCTTCGCGGCCAACGTGCCGAAAATCATTCAGGGCGGTGCCTTCCCGGTATTGGCAGGGATTGTGCTGTTTGTCCTAATGACCACCTGGAAGCGCGGTAAAGAGCTGCTCGTGGATCGCCTGGACGAGGGCGGGCTGCCGCTGCCGATCTTCATCAGCAGTATCCGCGTGCAACCGCCGCATCGCGTCCAGGGCACCGCCGTGTTCCTGACCGCTCGCCCGGACGCCGTGCCTCATGCCTTGTTGCACAACCTGTTGCATAACCAGGTGCTGCACGAGCAAGTGGTGCTGCTGACGGTGGTGTACGACGACATCCCGCGGGTGCCGCCACAACGACGGTTTGAGGTCGATTCCTACGGCGAAGGCTTCTTCCGGGTGATCCTGCACTTTGGTTTCATTGACGAGCCGGACGTGCCGCAAGCGCTGAAGCTGTGTCACCTTGATGACCTGGACTTCAGTCCGATGCGCACCACCTACTTCCTCAGTCGCGAGACGGTGATCGCCTCCAAACTCGAAGGCATGGCCCGCTGGCGTGAGGCGCTGTTCGCCTTCATGTTGAAGAACGCCAACGGCAACCTGCGCTTCTTCAATCTGCCGCTGAACCGGGTGATTGAGCTGGGGACGCAGGTAGAGATGTAAGCCCCAACAAAAAGCCCCCGTGCCATTGAGGTAGCGGGGGCTTTTTTGTGGGCGGCGCATTTCCCTGAAGGCAATGAAGATCCCTTGTGGGAGCGAGCTTGCTCGCGATGGCGATCTGTCAGTCGACATCGATTGTGATTGCTAGTCCGTCATCGTGAGCAAGCTCGCTCCCACAGGGGATGTGCGGTGTTTGCACGTATTCCGTCTCTGCTCCTTTACTTGCTTTCGGGCAGCTATTTTTTAGATTCGGCTTTTGTCCGGGCAGGTGGCGGTAGCGGCGTCAGTACCTTCACCACATCATCAATCACTGCCTTACTCATTGCCGTCAGGTAATGCGCGGCCCAGGCGTGTCGGTCGGTGTCTCGGGCGTAGGCAGCATCTTTAGTCAGCTCCTTGGCAAGGAACAGAAAATCAGAAGCCATGGCTAACGCATCGCTGACGGGAACGTCTCGACTGACACGGAACAGTGCCTGGTTCGAGCAGTAGATGAAGGGGGTGAGGCCGATGGTTTTCAGATCTGTGGGTGTGGACGGATTTGTTTTGCTCATTGTTTCGCTCCTTAAAACGAGGAGCTGCCGCATTCGTTACCACACGAATGGGTGGCAGCTGTACGCAGGGTGGTAAACCGGAGGAGCAAAGGAACCGGCAGACCCGAAGGTCTCCCACGCACAGCCGCCATAACACAGGATTACAGACGTAAAAACGCACGAAATCGTGATGGGAGCGGTGTTGCACTTTGCCTAACCGGGTTACCACACCCGATCGCTGAATGGTCAGCGACGTCCGGAGAGTATCCCGTCGAAGAAAAGCGCAACAAGGCATCAAAGTGCCCAAACGCGAGATTCGGAGTTTGCCTACAAGGTCTGCGGGCGTCATCCGATATTGCGACACCTTAAGTAAACGAAGTTAAACATGGCGAGAGGATTTACAAATTGTTCGGTTCGCTTTTTTTATAGGCGTGAAACACGCAGGTTGATCAGTTCGCGTTTTTTGCAGCTTGCCGTATGTCGAATTCGACGTAATACTCTGCGTAGAACTGTGTGTTCAAATTTGCATGATGGTGTAGAGAGGTGAGTATGACGGCATTACTGGAACGTGCTGACCAAGCGATATCGGTGACTGCAATGGTCAGGGGGTTCAGCGCAAGGCTCAAAGAGATTTCCAGCCGAGCCACCGAGCGGCTGGTCATTTTCAAGGACAATCAGCCCGCAGCGGTCATTATCAATGTCGATGCGTATCAGGAAATGCTCGATGAACTTGAAGATCTGAGGGTTGAAGCGGCCGCTCGGGAGCGACTGATCGGTTTTGATCAGAGCAAGGCAGTCAGCCACGACGATTTGCGGGCGCGGTACGCCAGGAAAGACTAAAGGAGCTGTGGATGGTTTGGGGCGTTATCTATCATCCGGAGGTTCAGAAGGATCTGGATCTGTTGGGAGCTGTGGCAGCGAACCGCATTCTTGATGTCATCGAAGAGCGGATTATCAATGGTGAGCCGGACAAGAGCGGCAAACCCCTAAGAGCCAGTCTTGCAGGCTGTAGACGGATCCGAACAGGCGACACGCGAATTGTTTATCGAGTCGATGGCAAGGCGATTCAGGTATTGATCGTTGCCGTTGGTGCTCGACGTGACGA
This sequence comes from Pseudomonas sp. ANT_J28, assembly GCF_008370005.1. NCBI lineage: Bacteria > Pseudomonadati > Pseudomonadota > Gammaproteobacteria > Pseudomonadales > Pseudomonadaceae > Pseudomonas > Pseudomonas sp. ANT_J28. The sequence goes on along the minus strand of NZ_VOBM01000016.1, from coordinate 42,978 downwards.
AGAGGTCTACGGCGCGGCAGAGCGTCGTATCTAACCAAAAAGCCCCCGCTACCGTAAGGTAACGAGGGCTTTTTCAGCAGGACTCAGATCACTCTGGAGCCGCCGTCTCCTTCGCTTGACGCTTCTCGATCACATCCACCAACCGCTGCGCCAGTTTCGGGTAGTTCTCGTCGAAGTGGTGGCCGCCCGGCAATTTTATCGCCTCGCCCACCGCGGTCTTGTCGGTACAGCCGCTTTCGTCGACTTCCTCTTCACCGTAGATGCACACCACTTTCTCCGGTGGCAGCTTGGCCATTTCCGGGCCGGTAGCGGCTTCTTTGCCGGTGTTGCCGAGCCAGCCTTCGACTTCGATTTCGAAGCTGCCGGTGCGGGCGAAGGCCAGCAGGATGATGGCGTCGACGCGTTGCTGTTCTGATTCGGCCAGGCGGTTGTAGATCGCCGGCAGTACATCGGCGCCGAACGAGTAACCGGTCAGGATGAAGCGCTTGGTGCCCCATTTCTGCCGGTAGTGCTGCATCAGTTCAGCCAGGTCGAGGGCGCTTTGCTCGGGGCTTTTGTGCTGCCAGTAGTAGCGCAAGGTGTCGATGCCGACGACCGGGTAGCCGATCTTGGCCATCTCGCCCGCGACGTCGCGGTCAAGGTCCCGCCAGCCGCCGTCCCCGGAGAGGAAGAGGGTTACGGTGTCCTTGGCCTGACCGGCGGGCACTTCGACCACCGGGATCTGCAGACCGCCAGCGGCTTTATCGCCACCGACGAGGATCTTGCGCAGTTCGTTGTTCAGCACTTGCGGCAGGTTGATGTCGTAGTCGCTGATGCTGGTTTCGGCGTTGGGTTGGTCGCGTACGAAGCCGGCGCTGGTGTCGTCCGGGTTGTCGTTCCACGCCACCAGCCAGTGCCCGTGAGCGGCGCTTTTCGGTAGCAGGTGGGTGCAGCCGGGTTTTTCCAAGGCCAGGTCCACCGACACGGCTTGAGCCTTGTCGTCCTTCTGCTCGGACAACCAGCGCCATGCCAGCACGGCGCCAGGGCCGATGCCGCTGACCAGGGTCGCCGGGCCTTTGAGTTCTCTCAGGGCCGATTGCAGGGCGCGACTTTGCAGCAGGCAATCTTTGGGCAGGATCACCTGAACAATCTGCGCCGAGCCGCTGCGGCTCAGGGTCATCAACTGTTTGTTGCTGAGCTTCTGGTCTTCATTGACCGCCACCAGCACCTGGGCGCGTGGCGTGTTGCCGGGGATGACACGGGTCATCACGGCGCCATCGGCCGGCGTCAGCTGTTCGAGGGTCGGCTCGGGTGCCGGACGTTTCAGGTACCAGTAACCGCCACCGAGAATCAGGGCCAGCACTACCAGTGTGGCCAGTACGTACCGCAAGGAGCGTTGAATCATCAGCGTTTCACCAATCCAGTCAAGCCGCCCGCAATCAGGGCAGCAGTGTCGGCCAGGGCAACCAGCGGATCGAGTCCGGCGGGCACGGCCATATAACGGGGTTCCCAGTCAGGCTGGAACTTGTCTTTGAAGCGGCGCAAGCCTTGGAAGTTGTAGAGCTGCTCACCACGGCGGAAAACCATCGAGCCCAGACGCTGGGTCAGTGGTGCGCCACGACGGGGTTGCAACCCCGACAACGGCACCATGCCCAGGCTGAAGCGCGCGTATCCATGATTTTTATAATGTTGAATCAGGCCGACCATCATGAACTCCATGGTCAGCTTGGGCGCGTCCGGGTGCGCGCGCATCAGATCAAGGCTGGCCAGGTCATGGCCGTAGGTCTCGAGCAGGTTGGCGAATGCCACTGGACGGCCTTCGAAACGAATCACCGCGACGCGGAAATGTTTGAGGTAATCATCGCTGAAACGACCGAGGGAGAAACCTTTCTCGCGCACGTTCTTGCCGGTCAGCCAGGCATCGGAAATTACCTTGAGTTCTTCCATCGGTGCTTGCCCTGGATCAAAGATCTCCAGCGACAGGCCATCGCGAGTGCCGCGGTTCCAGGTGTAGCGCAGGTCTTTCATCTCTTTGCCTTTGGCCTCGAGATCAAAGCGAAGCAGATCGACCCGGGCTTCTTCGCCGAGCTTGATCGCGGTCAGGCCGATGTCCATGTAGTACGGCAGGTTCTCCGCGCGTACTTGGTAGAACACAGGGCGGGCGTGGTGGATGTCGCAAAGGTCGCGGAACTGCCAGATCATTTCCGCCCGTTGCTGGGTCGGGCCGATCGGGTCATACAAGGCCACCAGGCTGCGACCACGGCGTGCGTACATCAGGAACGCTTGGTCGTTGGGGTGAAACAGCAGCGCCTTGTCACCGGTCAGCGCGAGGCCGCCGTCGGGTTGGGACGAAGCCATGAGGATCTTTACCGCGCGACCCAGTTCATCGGGTGTTGGCAGATGGATCACCGGGCGTGCGGTGCGCAGCAGCCAGGTCAGGGACACCACCACCAGCAGCACAGCGGCGCCGAGCAGCGAGCGCAAGCCACGCGGGGCATCGGCGTCGAGGGTGAACTGCCACCACAGCTGATGGCTGTACGGGACGTCCTGATAGGCGAACAGCAGCAGCCAGATCGACGCACCGAGTACACACAGGCTGGCCACCAGGTACAGCGGCGAGAACGGCACTTCGGTCAGACGGCTCGGGCGATAGAACGAGCTGTGGAAAACCCCCAGCAAGCTCGCAGTCAGCGTCAGCAAGCAGGCTTCTTCCCAGTCGAAACCCTTGAGCAGAGAGAGCAGGGCAGCGACCAGCAACAAGATGGTGGTCAGCATCCAGGCGGCCGACAGTCGGCGGCGCAGCCCTTGAGCCAGCAGCAAGCAAAGCACGCCGATCAGGCTGGCACCGAAGTGCGAGGCGTCGACCAGTCGATGCGGGATCAGAAAGCCGATGTGTTCCAGGCGAGTGTCGATTTCCGGGGTGGCACCGGAGAACAACAGCACTACGCCCGACAGAAATACCAGCACCGCCAGAATCGGCGCGGCCAGGCCGGACGCCACCCTTAAGGACTGACGCGATTGAAACAGGCGCTGACCTTCGTTGATCAGCAGGAATACGCAGGCCACCAGCAACGGCAGCACCACGTAGATCAGGCGATAGAGCAGCAGGGCGGCAGCGAGTGGCGCGGCGCCGAGTGTGTCGGAGAAGGCGGCCAGCAGAATCGCTTCGAACACCCCGACCCCGCCGGGAACATGGCTGAGCACACCGGCGGCCAGGGCCAGCAGGTACACCAGCAGGAATGCGCCGAAGGGCGGTGCTTCCGGCAGCAGCAGATAGAGCACGGTCGCCGCGGCGGCGACGTCCAGCGCAGTGATGATCAGTTGCAGAAACGTCAGGCGACGGCCCGGCAGGCGCAACGTGCGGCGTCCGACCTTGACCCGCAAGTTGTCCGGGTAAGGCTGATCTGGCAGGCGGCGGCGGTAGATGCCGATGGCCAGTACGCTGAAGAGCAGCAAAACGACCGCGGCGATTGCCCCTAGCAATGCCTCGGACAAACCCAGGGCGGCAGAGGCGCCAGGCAGGTTGCTGAGGGTGGCGAGGGCGGCCAGTGGGGGCAGGGCGCAGCCGAGCGAGAGGCTGGCGAACAGCGTCATGTGAGCGACTTCAGAAGCGCCCAGACCATGACGTGCATATAAACGGTAGCGAACCGAGCCCCCCGAGAGCATCGAAAGGCCAATGGCATTGCCGATGGCGAAGGCGGTGAACCCTCCCAGGGCCAGGACTCGTGGCGCCAGGTTCACGCCCGCGTAGCGGCTGGCCGACCATTCGTAGCCCAGCAGGATAATGAAGCCGACCACGGTCGCGCCCAAGGCGCCCAACAATGCCGGTTTCGGAACGTCGAGAATCGAGTCGTGCAGAGCGTACAGATCGAGTTCGCTCAGCAGGTGGCGACAGGCAATCAGCGCGATAGCGAACAACAGCAAAGTGACTGCCAGGCCGATGGGCTGGCGGTATTTGCTGATTCGATCAAGCAAGCGCAGACGCTCGGCCTTGATCGGTTGTGTCGCTGTGACGGTGTCTTGTGGATCAGACGAGTTGGCGCGCATCAATCACCTCTTGGATTGTGCGCGACAGGATGGGGGTATCCAGCCAAGTTACCAATCCCTGTAGAAAAAAAATCACAAATATTAACGCCTCTCACCGGGTATCGGCGATGGTACGTCATCAGTCGTAGAGGGTTCTGTCTGTGGCTCAGCATAGTCTGGGCTCAGAGTATGGGTGATCCCGAACGGCTCGCTACACGGTGGCAGATCATTGTTGCGAAAGGACTTTTTCAACAGATACAAAAAAGGCCACTCTTTCGAGTAGCCTTTTTTGATGTTTGGTTGCGGGAGCCGGATTTGAACCGACGACCTTCGGGTTATGAGCCCGACGAGCTACCAGACTGCTCCATCCCGCGTCTGTGTGGCGGCATTCTATAGAGATACGCCTGTGTGTCAACCGTTAATCTGGGGCTGGGTCAAATAATCGTGAATAAGCGGCGAACGGTCGCAGGGCAGACTTAAGTTTCGGAATCAGAACGATTTCTCGTTTCCATCAAAAACAGACGCGCACAAAAAAGGCCACTCTTTCGAGTAGCCTTTTTTGATGTTTGGTTGCGGGAGCCGGATTTGAACCGACGACCTTCGGGTTATGAGCCCGACGAGCTACCAGACTGCTCCATCCCGCGTCTGTGTGTCGGCATTCTACAGAGGATCGGAGGGCTGTCAACCTTCATTTCTGAGAAAACCTCTTCCTGTTCAATCGCTTAGCTTGAAAAGAGGGCTGGGTGATTGGCTGAAAGGCTGGTGTGGCAAGGCTTTCAGCTCTATCGGGTGAAGCTTTTCGATTGATAAAATAAATTCATCCGGCACTTTTCCTACGAGGGTAAAAGAACATTCAGAGTACTGGTGCTATATACAGGGGTCAGTGAGATACTGCCGATCTGACTCGCCAATACGCCATCTCTTCATCATGAACACTGCTTTTATATGACGCAGCGAAAAATCATCCACGTCGATTGTGATTGCTTCTACGCCGCCATCGAGATGCGTGACGACCCGAGCCTGGCCGGTAAGCCTCTGGCTGTGGGCGGTTCTGCGGATCGACGTGGAGTGATCGCCACCTGCAATTATGAAGCGCGGGCTTATGGGGTGCGCTCGGCCATGTCTTCCGGACATGCCTTGAAGCTGTGCCCGGACCTGACCATCGTCAAGCCACGCATGGAGGCCTATCGAGAAGCCTCCAAGGAAATTCACACGATCTTTCGCGATTACACCGACTTGATCGAGCCGCTTTCCCTGGATGAGGCCTACCTCGACGTATCGGACAGTGCGCATTTCGGTGGCAGCGCCACGCGGATCGCCCAGGACATTCGCCGTCGCGTCTCTAATCAGCTGCACATCACCGTTTCGGCGGGCGTTGCGCCGAACAAGTTTCTGGCCAAGATCGCCAGCGACTGGAAGAAGCCCAACGGCTTGTTCGTCATTACGCCGGATCAGGTCGAGGATTTTGTCAGTGGTTTGCCGGTGAGCAAGTTGCACGGTGTTGGCAAAGTTACCGCAGACAAATTAGGCAGGCTCGGCATCGTCGATTGTTCGCATCTGCGCGAATGGGACAAGTTGGCGCTTGTGCGCGAATTCGGCAGTTTCGGTGAGCGACTCTGGAGCCTGGCCCGTGGGATCGATGACCGGTTGGTGCACAACGACAGTCGTCGGCAGTCGATCAGTGTCGAGAACACCTATGACGTCGACCTGCCGGATCTGGTGAGCTGCCTCGATAAATTACCCGAGTTACTGGAAACCCTGGCCGGCCGCATGGCGCGAATCGACAGCAGCTATCGACCGGGCAAGCCATTCGTCAAAGTGAAATTCCATGACTTCACCCAGACCACGCTGGAGCAGGCCGGGGCAGGGCGGGATTTGGGGAGCTATCAGTTGTTGCTGACCCAGGCGTTCAATCGCGGCGGGAAACCGGTGCGGTTGCTGGGGATTGGGGTGCGGCTAGAGGATTTGCGGGGCGGGTTTGAGCAGATGGAGTTGTTTGAGCGGTAGTGGCAGGTTTGGTGCTGTTGTGAATGTCAGGCCGCTTTCGCGAGCAAGCCCGCTCCCACATTAGATCGCATTCGTCTGAACAACGCGGTCAACTGTGGGAGCGGGCTTGCTCGCGAAGCTTTTGACTTTAATTCGGTCCCGGATCCGCTACCAGTCGCCCGGCATCCTTGGTCAATGACTTGAGGAATTCGGTCTGCAACTCGGGATCGTTGCGCGTCAGTTCGATCAGGCTTTGTTCCAGCTCGGTGGCTTCTTCTTCCAGCCCCAGTTCCGACAAGCGTTTGACCCGGTGGACCCACTGGCTCACTTCGTCGTCTTCGAGGTCGTCGTAAATCAGCCCGTGAGCTTCGAGCAATTTGCCACGCAAGGAGCTACTGACCGCCAAGGACGAATTGGTATGCACATCGTCCTGGGTGTTCTGGACACTGATCAGCAGCCGGCTCAAATGATTGATGTCATGTTCGGCGAACGGGCTGTCCAGCAGGTTCACGCGCAAAACACCGTTTTTGTCGGTGCTTAGCTCGAACGTTTCCTTGCCGGCCTTGACCTCAACCGGGCGCTCGCTCCATGGCAGGCTCGAGTACTCGGTGCGCTTGTCGAGCTGGACCTCGTCGATTCCCGCCAGATTCTGCTGCGCGCGACCATGAGACTGCGTGTTCATGAACGGGTTGAGCCCGGCGAAACCGTAGCTCAGCCAATCCTTGGTCACGCTGTCCGGAAGATTGCCAAGAGCGAACACGTTGACCACGTTCGCTCCGACGCCGGCCACTACGGCCACCGCGCCCAGCGGAATCTCGTAAACCTCCCGCCAGGGTTGGTAAGGCGTGTAGCGGTCGTAGTGGCGTGTGACTTCGAATTCGGTAACTTCGAAAGTCTTCTGCTCGTGGATCTTCACCCGACGTTGCGGCAGCTCAAGCACCTTCGGCTCGCCGACATCGATCTGCAGGCTGTGATCGAGCAATTTGCGCTCGACACGCTCCTCGTGCTCGCTGCGTTGTGACATGTGATTGGCACAGCCGCTGACCAGCAGGGTGCCGCACAGGGCGGCACCACCGAGGCCTAAGGTGTTTCGCTTGAACATGACGTCTCTATCTGGTGTCAGCGGCGGATACGGGACTGAAGGAAGGACAGCACGTCTGCGACCGGCAGCGCTTGCGCTTCGGGCTCGGTGCGGCTCTTGTATTCAAGATTGCCTTCGGCGAGGCCGCGGTCACTGACCACGATCCGGTGAGGAATGCCGATCAGCTCCATGTCCGCGAACTTGATGCCCGGGCTGGTTTTCTTGTCGCGGTCGTCCAGCAGTACTTCGAAGCCGGCTGCAGTCAATTCTGCATACAGCTTGTCGGTGGCTTCGCGAACCTGTTCGGTTTCGTAGCGCAGCGGTACCAGAGCGATCTGGAACGGGGCCAGCGTGTCACTCCAGATGATCCCGTTGGCGTCGTTGCCCTGCTCGATAGCCGCCGCCACCACGCGGGAAACGCCGATGCCGTAGCAACCCATTTGCAGGGTGACTGGCTTGCCGTTGTCGCCTAGCACTTCGCACTTCATCGCTTTGCTGTACTTGTCGCCCAGCTGGAAAATGTGCCCGACTTCGATGCCGCGCTTGATTTCCAGGGTGCCCTTGCCATCTGGGCTCGGGTCGCCGGCGACGACGTTGCGCAGGTCGGCAACGGTCGGAACCGGCAGATCACGCTCCCAGTTCACGCCGAAGTAGTGTTTGTCGTCGATGTTGGCACCGATGCCGAAGTCGCTCATCAGCTCGACGGAACGGTCGATGATGATTGGCAGTGGCAGGTTCAGCGGGCCGAGGGAACCGGCGCCGGCGCCAATGGCGTCGCGCAGTTCGGCTTCGGACGCCATGACCAGCGGGCTGGCCACGCCCGGTTGGTTGCCGGCCTTGATTTCGTTCAGCTCGTGGTCGCCACGGATGATCAGGGCAATCAGCTTGCCTTTCTCTTCAGCGTGAACCACCAGGGTCTTGATGGTCTTTTCGATCGGCAGGTTGAAGCCTTCGACCAGTTGCGCGATGGTCTTGGCGTTCGGCGTGTCGACCAGACGCAGCTCTTCGGCAGGTGCGGCGCGGTAGGTCTCGCGTGGCACGGCTTCGGCTTTCTCGATGTTCGCGGCGTAGTCGGAACCGTTGCTGAAGACGATATCGTCTTCGCCGGATTCGGCCAGTACGTGGAACTCGTGGGAACCGGCACCACCGATCGAGCCGTTGTCGGCTTCAACCGGACGGAACTTCAGGCCCAGGCGGGTGAACACGTTGCAGTACGCCTGGTGCATGCGGTCGTAGGTGACCTGCAGCGATGGCTGGTCAGCGTGGAAGGAGTAGGCGTCCTTCATGATGAATTCGCGACCGCGCATCAAACCGAAGCGTGGACGGATTTCGTCACGGAATTTGGTCTGGATCTGGTACAGGTTGATCGGCAGCTGCTTGTAGCTGCTCAACTCGTTGCGCATCAGGTCAGTGATGACTTCTTCGTGAGTCGGGCCGGCGCAGAAATCGCGACCGTGGCGATCCTTGAAGCGCAACAATTCAGGGCCGTATTCTTCCCAGCGACCGGATTCCTGCCACAGCTCAGCCGGTTGGGTGCTCGGCATCAACACTTCGAGAGAGCCTGCGGCGTTCATTTCTTCACGAACGACGGCTTCGACCTTGCGCATCACTCGCAAGCCCATCGGCAGCCAGGTGTACAGGCCCGAGGCGAGTTTGCGGATCATGCCGGCGCGCAGCATCAGCTGATGGCTGATCACGACCGCGTCGGAAGGCGTTTCTTTCTGTGTGGCGAGCAAAAATTGACTGGTGCGCATGGTTGGCCGTTGTCGGTTGCTGATGACGAGAAATGACGGAGCATTGTACGGGCGAGATCTGCTGGCGTACAGGCGTGCGGTCGGCGGGGTGTGGCGGGAGGGCGGGAATCCCCGCGCCCTCTGCGCTGCTTCCTGCTAAAGAACCTACGATTCTTCCGCGACCCGGGTCGGAGCCGGTTCTGGTGCCGGCGTTGGCGTCGGGCCTTCGCGGCGGCTCTCCTGGAACCAGTGCAACGCGATTAACAGCAGCGTCGGAACGCCCAGCAGGGCGGTGATCAGGAAGAAGTTGTGGTAACCGAATTTCTCCACCATGACCCCCGAGTAGCCGCCGATCAGGCGTGGCAGCAACAGCATGATCGAGCTGAGCAGTGCGTACTGGGTCGCGGAGAACTTCAGGTTGGTCAGACTCGACAGATAGGCGACAAACGCCGAGGTCGCCAGGCCCGAACTGAAGTTATCCAGGGAAATGGTGAGGATCAGCATGTTCAGGTTGGCGCCCATGTCGGCGAGCATCAGGAACAGCAGGTTGGTGCCGGCTGATGCAATGCCGCCGATGAGCAGAATCGGCAAGATGCCGAAGCGCACGATCAGCAGGCCGCCCATGCCGGCACCGACCAGGGTCATGATCAGGCCAAAGATCTTGCTGACGCTGGCAATCTGATCCTTGGTGAAGCCCTGGTCGATGTAGAACACGTTGGCCATCACGCCCATGACCGTATCGGACATCCTATAGGTGGCGATCAGCCCAAGCAGCAGGAACGCTTGCCAGCGGTAGCGCAGAATGAAGTCGTTGATCGGCGTCAGCACCGGCGCCAGGCCACGGCGGCCAATGGCCGACAGGCATAGAGCGGTGAGGGTGGTGTAGAGGATCGCCCGCAGGAACGCGCGGTCTTCGAGCAGCAGGTTGAGCGGGCTCACGCCTTGGAACAGCACGCTGGCGAAATCGGTGTTGTACAACTGGGTGAACATGGCCGGCACGGAAACCAGCAGCACGATCAGCACAAACACCGATGCCAGTTGATGCACAAAGCTGTAGCGCCCGGCCTGAAGCTGTGTGCGTAGCGGCACCGGCGGTTCGCGCATGAAAAAGGAGGTCAGCAGCGCCGGAACCATCAAGGCCCCGAACAGGATGTAGGTGCCGGCCCATGCCGAATGCTTATAGTTGAAACCGGTGGAGCCGAAGCCTTCAGCGAAGAACAGGGCGCCGGCGGTGGCCAGCAGCGCGGCGATCCGGTAACCCGACATGTAACTGGCGGCGAGCGCGGCTTGGCGGGTGTCGTCGGCGATTTCCAGGCGATAGGCGTCGACTGCGATGTCTTGCGTCGCCGAGGCGAAAGCAACGACAACCGCAATAGCGATCAACCAGGACAAATGCTTTTGCGGGTCGCAGAAACCCATCCCGATCAGGCCGAGGATGACCAGTGCCTGGGAAAGCACCAGCCAGGAACGTCGTCGACCGAGCTTGCCGAGAAATGGCAGGCGCCATTGGTCGAGCAGCGGTGACCAGACCCATTTGAAGGCGTAGGCCAGGCCGATTAGGCTTGCATAGCCAATGGTTTCGCGAGCCACACCGGCTTCGCGCAGCCAGACCGAAAGTGTCGAAAACACCAGCATGTAGGGCAGGCCGGCGGCGAAACCAAGCAGCAACAGTACAAGCGTCGAGGGGCTGGCATAGGCGGCGAGCGCGGCGCGCCAGGTTTTACGGGGCATGGGCTGGAGTCTGCCTCAAGAAATACGGAAACAAAGCGCGCACTCTAACCGCTGTGCTCTACCGGGCGCCAGCCATGGCGCTGAATATCAACACGATTGTTCAGGATACAGATGCCCTCCATGTGCAAACGCGCGCGTTGTTCATCACCTGAAGGGCTGCCTACAGGCAGGCTGATACGCCCGCCGGCGCCGAGCACGCGGTGCCAGGGTAATTTGCTGTCGCCCGGCAGTTGGCTCAGTGTCCGCCCGACGAAGCGGGCGGCGCGACCCAGTCCCGCCAACTCGGCGAGCTGACCGTAACTCACGACTTTGCCCTCTGGGACTTGCGCCAGTGTCAGGTACAGCGCCGTGCGTCGGATTTGCGCCGGACTATCGGTTTCAGTGGTTGAGTCGCTCACGTCGGCAGTTCCTGAAAAAAGTTTGCCTTACCGTCTGTAGAGTAAATCCTGGATCACCTATTGAGAAATGAACTCAATAGAAATAGTTGGGTCAGTCCTTGCTAGGGTCTTATTCGTATGGATAATGCCGACTTTTTTTCGCAAACCTGAGCCTGTATTTGCTTATGTTGTCCAGAGCCCTGCTGTGCCTCGCTGTCGTCAGCGCCTCCACGCCCTTGCTCGCCGATACCGTCTGGTTGAAGAACGGTGACAAGCTGAGCGGCAAGATCACCGTTTTCGATGGCGGCAAGCTGTTGATTCAGACTGAGTATGCCGGTTCCGTCCCGATCGATTGGAAACAGGTTAAAACCCTGGAAAGCGATCAGCAGTTGCTGGTCAAGCAGGATGCCTACACCGGTGAAAAGGCCAAGGCGCTGCATGCGGCAGAAGACGGCAAGGTCACCCTGGCCAACGGCGAGACGCCCAAGACTGTGGAGCTGGCGAGCATTCAGCAGATTCTAAAGCCCAAGCCTATCGTTGAGGATTTGGTGTGGAAGGGTAATATCGATGCGGCGCTGGATTATCAGCGGGCCGAGAAAGACACCGACGATTACGATATCGACTTCAAGACCACTGCGCGTCATGGCAGATGGCGGCACACAGCAGAAGGCGAGTACAACCGCGAATTTCAGGATGGTGTGGTCACTACTGACAACTGGCGGGGTGAATACTCGCTCGACAGGTTCCTGACCGAAAAATGGTTCTGGCAAGGGCGCGCGGTCTATAAGCGCGACAAGGTCGAAGAGCTGGCCCGCCAGCGCACAGTCGGTACCGGCCCCGGTTACCAATTCTGGGACGACGAGCTGGGCGCATTTTCCCTGGGGTCGCTGGTCAACCGCACGGACTATGAGTTCGCAGACGGCGGCAAGGAAAACTTCTATTCCGTGGCGATGAAGTGGGACTACAACCGCTACCTGATCGGTAAGAAGGTGGAGTTCTTCACGAACGGCGAAGTGGGCAAGCCGTTGTCGGGCGTGGCCGACTACGCGCTCGATGCCGAAATGGGCTTGCGCTACAAAGTGACCGAATGGGCGTCGCTTAACCTGAAGGCCGAGAGAGACATCATCAGCGGCACCGACGATGCTGATTTGGACAAGACCCGGTACACCGCCGGGTTTGGCGTGGCCTGGTAAGACGCAAAAAATCGCAGCCATGGGCTGCGATTTTTTTTGCCTGCAAAACAGACAGGCACAAAAAAGCCCCGCTTTTGAGGGCGGGGCTTTTTACTAAAGCAAGTACAAGTTAGATAACTTGAACTTCTTCAGCTTGCATGCCTTTCTGACCGCGGGTAGCGATGAAAGAAACCTGTTGGCCTTCTTTCAGGCTTTTGAAGCCGTCGGATTGGATAGCTTTGAAGTGAACGAACAGGTCGTCACCGGATTGTGGAGTGATGAAGCCGAAGCCTTTTTCATCGTTGAACCACTTAACGGTACCAGTTTGGCGATTAGACATGGTGTAACTCCTTGAACAAAGATAACTGCGACGCAGGAAGAACCCTGGCCGAGACTGAGTGCAAAGAGCAGGAAAAATTCTTGTAGATGGTTGGATCGAAATTCAACATATCGTGTAGAGATTCTCAGTGACACAAGCAGCACAGTGGCGCCACCTTAACCCTTTTTCCGGAACGTGCCAATGCTTCCTGCGAAGGTTTCTCTATTTTCATGACTGACGGTCCACCGGTTTACCCGCAAGGGCCGGAAATTACGGGGGATCGGCAAGATTTGCGCCCCGGACTTTGAACCCGAAGCGTGCGCCCGGTAAGATGCCGGACAGATTTTTTCCACCTCGCTATTCAGGACACCCGCCATGAGCATCAAATCGGACAAGTGGATTCGCCGCATGGCGCAAGAGCACGGCATGATCGAGCCCTTCGTAGAGCGCCAGATGCGCGGCGAAGGCGCCGACCGAGTGATTTCCTACGGCGTGTCGAGCTATGGTTACGACGTACGCTGCGCCGATGAATTCAAAGTGTTCACCAACATCAATTCGGCGACCGTTGATCCAAAGAACTTCGACGAGAAGAGCTTCGTCGACGTCAAGAGCGATGTTTGCATCATTCCGCCGAACTCCTTTGCGTTGGCACGCACCGTGGAATTCTTCCGTATTCCGCGCAATGTGCTGACGATCTGCCTGGGTAAAAGCACCTACGCGCGTTGCGGCATTATCGTCAACGTGACGCCGCTCGAGCCCGAGTGGGAAGGCCACGTGACCCTGGAATTCTCCAACACCACCACGCTGCCGGCAAAAATCTACGCCAACGAAGGTGTGGCTCAGATGCTGTTCTTCGAATCCGACGAAGAGTGCGAAGTGTCCTACAAGGACCGTGGCGGCAAGTATCAGGGCCAGCGCGGCGTTACCCTGCCACGCACCTGATCCGTTCGTCTGGCAAGTCGTGGGAATTCTTGAACGGGTAGACACTCTATGGGGTGTACTGCCCGGTTCGCGCAACGCGGACGGGGCCATCGCTCAGGAGTGCCCTATGAAGATCGATCCGCGAATAAGTGCCGAACTGGCAAGGCTTGAGCCCAATCAGGTTGGCGTTTTGGCCTGGTCCTTGTTGGCACATCCACCTATCAGCACGGCGGGGGGCATCCCCGGTCAGCCTGATCCTGATACCCCCAACGAACAACCCAACGAGCCCGGTGAGCCTACCTTGCCGGATGAGCCGCCTCCCGCGCCCGTTGCTTGATCGCCGCCTGCGAAAAACGAATGGCGTGTAGGAGCGAAGCTTGCTCGCGAGGGTGGAGTGTCAGGCACGATAATGTCGGCTGACACACCGCCTTCGCGAGCAAGCCTCGCTCCTTGGGTTTTAGGGTTACTTGAGATTACCGCTCAGAAACTGCTTCAACCGCTCACTTTTCGGATTGCCCAGCACATCGTCCGGCGCACCTTCTTCCTCCACCAGCCCTTGGTGCAGGAACAACACCTGGCTCGATACTTTGCGGGCAAAGCTCATTTCGTGGGTCACCATGATCATGGTCCGGCCTTCTTCGGCCAGGCCCTGGATCACGCGCAGTACTTCACCCACCAGTTCCGGGTCGAGCGCGGAAGTCGGTTCGTCGAACAGCATCACCTCCGGCTCCATGGCCAGGGCGCGGGCGATGGCTACCCGTTGCTGCTGGCCACCGGACAGAAACGCCGGGTACTGATCTGCCACCCGCGCCGCCAGCCCGACCTTGTCGAGATAGCGCCGCGCGCGGTCTTCGGCTTCCTCTTTGCTGCAACCCAATACCCGGCGCGGGGCCATGGTGATGTTTTCCAGCACCGTCATGTGGCTCCACAGATTGAAGTGCTGGAACACCATGGCCAGGCGCGTGCGGATCTTTTGCAGTTCGTCGGCGTCGGCCACGTGCATGCCGTGGCGATCCTTGATCATGCGGATGTTCTGGCCGTCCAGGCTCATGGCGCCGTCGTTGGGCTGTTCGAGGAAGTTGATGCAGCGCAGGAAAGTACTTTTGCCCGAGCCGCTGGCGCCGATCAGGCTGATGACGTCCCCGGTGTTGGCCTTGAGCGAAACGCCTTTGAGTACTTCATGATCGCCATAGCTTTTGTGCAGGCCTTCAATGGTCAGTTTGTACATGGGGCATGCATCCTCAAGGCGAAAGTAGGTAGCCGCTGCGATAGGCTTCGGTGCCCGCGACGTGGGCGATCACCATGCCGGCAGTGGCCATGCGCCGTAGCGAACGGGCGTACATCAACCCGGCGACGGTGCAATGAACGGGGGTGACGCGGTCAAAGATCGGGTCGATGATTTCAGCGATCAGTTGCCCGGCTTCGAGGTATTCCCCTGGTAGCGCGGTGAACACCAGCAGCCCGCCGACCGGTGTGGCTACCGGTTCAACGCCCGCCAGCGGTGTGGCCGGGTAGGGCAGCTCGGGCAGCGGAGCCGGTTCGCCGGCAATGGCGCCAAAGCGAATCAGGTAATCGATCAGCGCCTGGCAATCGAGGCTGGCCAACGGGTGATTGACGTCACCCTGACCGCGCAATTCGACGGTGACCGAAAAACTGCCCAGCGGAATATCAAAGTGTTCGCCGAAGCGTTCCTTCAACTGCCACCAGAGCAGGGTGAAGCATTCATCGAACGACTGACCGCCGGAATCGGTGGCCAGCAGGCTGGCTTCGGCACCGATGTACCGCGCCAGCGGCTCGACCTGCGGCCACGCCTCGGGTGTGGTGTAAAGGTGGGCGACCGCTTCGAAATCGCAATGCAGGTCCAGCACCATGTCGGCATCACAGGCTAGCCGTTGCAGAGCCAGGCGCTGGGATTGCAGTTGCGTGCTGGCGGTCTGTTGGGCGAGGGCATTGCGCAGGCTGCTGCGAATCAGTTCGAGGTTGTGCTGCGGATCGTCGCCGAGCAGGCCTTCGATCTCGTTGCCGACGGCTTCGCTCAGATCCACGAACCAGCGGTTGAAGTTTTGTCCGCTTTCGAGGTCGTAACGGCCCAGCGGCACATCCATCAGCACTTGTTCGAGGCCGACCGGGTTGGCGATTGGCACCAGCACGATTTCGCTGCGCAGACGGCCGGCGGCTTCGAGTACCGCCAGACGTTGCTTGAGGTGCCAGGCCACCAGCATGCCGGGCATTTCGTCGGCATGCAGGGATGACTGAATGTAGATCTTGCCTTTGGCCGATGAGGGGCCGAAGTGAAAGCTGTGAATCTGTCGAGCGGTCCCCGGCAGCGGGGCCAGCAGGTCATGAATCTGGTGGCGCATGTCTCTTTATCCCTAAAGCGGGTCCTAGTGGGTCGGCCCGAGGAAGGCCAGCCATCGGCGTTCGGCGAGGCGGAACAGGCCGACCAGCACAAAGGTAACAGTCAGGTAGATCAGCGCAGCGATGCCGAACGACTGGAACGTCAGGAAGGTCGCCGAGTTGGCGTCCCGCGCGACTTTCAAGATGTCCGGGATGGTCGCGGTGAATGCCACGGTGGTTGAGTGCAGCATCAAAATCACTTCGTTGCTGTAATAAGGCAACGAACGACGCAGGGCCGAAGGCATGATCACGTAGGCATAAAGCTTCCAGCCTGTCAGACCGTAAGCCTTGGCCGCTTCGACTTCACCATGCGCCATGCTGCGAATCGCCCCGGCGAAAATCTCTGTGGTGTAGGCGCAGGTGTTCAGGGCGAAGGCCAGGATCGTGCAGTTCATCGCATCGCGAAAGAACGCGTCCAGCACGGGTTGGGCGCGCACGGCGGCCAGGCTGTAGATACCGGTGTAGCAAATCAGCAGCTGGATATACAACGGCGTACCGCGGAACAGGTAGGTGTAGAACTGCACCGGCCAGCGGATGTAGCAGTTCGGCGAAACCCGGGCGATAGACAGCGGAATCGACACCAGAAACCCAATGAAGATCGACGCACTGAGCAGCCACATGGTCATGGCCAGGCCGGTGATGTTGTAGCCGTCGGTATAAAGGAAAGCTTTCCAGTATTCCTGCAAGAGCTCGATCATCGTACGGCCTCCCGGGAACCGGCGGCGTAGCGGCGTTCGAGCCAGCGCAAGACGAAGTTGGATGCACTGGTAATAAGCAGGTAAATCAGTGCTGCAAGCACCAGGAAGTAGAACAGCTGATAAGTGCTTTTACCGGCGTCCTGCGCAGCCTTGACCAAGTCGGCCAGGCCGATGATCGAGACCAGTGCGGTGGCCTTGAGCATCACCATCCAGTTGTTACCGATACCCGGCAGGGCAAAACGCATCATCTGCGGGAACACCACGATCCAGAAACGCTGGCCGCGCTTGAGGCCATACGCGGTCGCCGCTTCTACCTGGCCCCGTGGGACCGCGAGAATCGCGCCACGGAAGGTTTCAGTGAAGTACGCGCCATAAATGAAGCCCAGGGTGATGACCCCGGCGCTGAACGGGTTGATCTCGATGTATTCCCATTCCATGAAATCGGTAAACGACGTTAGCCAGGTTTGCAGGCTGTAGAAGATCAACAGCATCAGCACCAGGTCCGGCACACCGCGAATCAGTGTGGTGTAGAGCTGGGCCGGAACCCGTACCAGTTTGACTTTTGACAGTTTGGCACTGGCGCCGAGCAAGCCGAGCAAAACGGCCACCAACAGCGACAGCACCGATAATTTGATGGTCATCCAGGTGCCTTCCATCAGCAGCGGACCGAAGCCCTTGAGGCTGAAGGCTGAGAGCCCCAGGGTTTGTAAGAGGTTTTCGAACATAAATCAGCAACCTGATCGAGTAAAAAAAGCGCCCATCGCAAGATGGGCGCCTGGCATTATTTGCCGCTGTACAGATTCAGATCGCCAAAGTGTTTCTTCTGAATGGTGGCGTAGGTACCATCGTCGTGTAACGCTTTGATACCTTTATCCAAAAGTGCCTTGAGGTCTTTGTTACCTTTCGAGATACCGACAGCTGTTTTGGCTGGCAGTAATTCGCTGTCCACCGGCTTGCTGATTTCGTAACCGGCGCCATTTGGCGATTTCAAAAAGCTCAGTTCGGCTTGCAGCATGTCCTGGATCGCTGCGTCGAGGCGACCGGAAGTCAGGTCGGAATACACCTGATCCTGGTTCTGATAGGCCTGGGTTTTCACGCCAGCCTTGTCCAGAACGGCTTTGGCATAGGCTTCCTGAATGGTGCCTTGCTCGTAGCCGACGGTTTTGCCCTTCAGCGAAGCTACGTCTTCGGTCAGGCCGGAACCTTTCTTGAATACGTAAGCGGTTGGGCCGGAGAACAGCTCGTTGGAGAAGTCGATGACTTTTTCGCGGGCCGGGGTGACGGTCATCGAAGAGATCACACCGTCGAATTTATTGGCCTTCAGGCCCGGAATCATGCCGTCGAAATCGCTTTCGACCCATTTGCACTTTACCTTCAGCTCGGCGCAGATCGCGTTACCCAGATCGATGTCGAACCCTACCAGGCTACCGTCAGCCGCTTTCGACTCGAACGGAGCGTAGGAAGGGTCAACGCCAAAACGCAATTCCTTGTATTCCTTGGCCAGCGCGGAACCGGCTGCCATGCACAACGCCAGTGCAGAAAGGGTCAGCAATGCTTTTTTCATTATTCAATCCCTAAAAACCAATATGAGCGCTTGTGGCGCAGAATTATTGTTACTGCAAAGCGTAAGACCCTATGAAAGTAGCAATTTCCGAACCAGAGTCCCGAACAAGTGTTTTAAAAGGTGATTCAAGAAATGGCAAGGAGGGATTTGTGCACGAAAACGGGCATTGAAAATTTGATGCACCAACTTGGTTTGGAATCGCACAAATCCATGTGGGAGCGGCGGTGCGGCGATCCGACTTGCTCGCGAAAGCGGTGTATCAGCCAACATAAATGTTGGATGTGATGGCCTCTTCGCGAGCAAGTCGGGCACCGCCGCTCCCACAGGGATTCGGTTTAGCTCAACAGGTCCTGAAGCGTCGCCAGGTTGTCAGCTTCTTCGACGGTTTTATCCTGCCGCCAGCGCAGCATCCTCGGAAACCGCACCGCAATCCCGCTCTTGTGTCGTTTGGACAGGGCGATGCCCTCAAATCCCAGTTCAAACACCAGGCTCGGCGTCACGCTGCTCACCGGCCCGAATTTCTCTACGGTAGTCTTGCGCACGATGCTGTCGACCTGGCGCATTTCTTCGTCTGTCAGGCCCGAATACGCCTTGGCGAACGGCACCAGTGAGCGTTGGCTCGCGTCAGGTGGGCCGTCCCACACGGCGAAGGTGTAATCGCTGTAGAGACTGGCGCGGCGACCATGACCACGTTGCGCATAAATCAGCACCGCATCGACGCTGAACGGGTCGACTTTCCATTTCCACCAGACGCCCATGTCCTTGGTACGCCCGACGCCATACAACGCATCCCGGGCCTTGAGCATCATGCCTTCGACACCGAGCTTGCGGGAGGCTTGCCGTTGTCGGGCGAGGTCGAACCAGTCTTCGCCGGTGAGCACCGGTGAGGCGAGCAACACCGGATTGTTACAGCGGCTGACGACGTGCTCCAGTTGAGTGCGACGCTTGGCTTGAGGCTGGTTGCGCCAGTCTTCACCCTGCCACTCCAGCAGGTCGTAGGCGAGGACTACCACCGGCACTTCTTCGAGGATTTTTTTATCCAGGGTTTTACGGCCGATCCGCTGTTGCAGAAGCGCGAAAGGTTTTACTGCGGGTGAAGCCGGGGAATGAGCATTAATGGCGTCCTTGGTGGTGGGTTGTTCGGTTTTCCAGGCGACGATTTCACCGTCGATCACCGTACCATCGGGCAAGCAGTGAACCAGACTGTCGAGTTCGGGGAAGCGCTCGGTGATCAGTTCTTCACCTCGCGACCAGACCCACAGTCGCCCGTCGCGTTTGACCACCTGGGCGCGGATGCCGTCCCACTTCCATTCCACTTGCCAATCGCTGGCCGGGCCGAGCAGGGCTTCGAATTGTTCAACGGGTTGTGATAGCGCGTGAGCCAGGAAAAACGGGTAGGGCTGACCGCCCCGTTGGGCATGTTCGGCAGACGATTCAGTGGCAATCAGCTTCAAGTAACTGGACGCACTCGGGCGGTTGGACAGGTCGGTGTAACCCACCAGTCGCTGGGCGACGCGTTTGCTGTCGAGCCCGGCCATGGCCGCCAAGGCGCGGGTGACCAGCAACTTGGAGACGCCGACGCGGAAACTGCCGGTGATCAGTTTGATGCAGAGCATCAGGCTCTGGCGGTCCAGTTGCGACCACAGGGCAGGCAGTCGCTCGGCGAGGGCTTGCTGGGTTGCACCGCGCAGCGGCAGCAGTTTGTCTTCAATCCAGACCGCCAATCCATCGTTGGAGCTGTGAAGCGCTTCGGGCAGCACCAGCGATATGGTTTCCGCCAGATCGCCGACCGCCTGATAACTCTCTTCGAACAGCCACGGCGCGAGGCCGGAGATTTCCACCGCCAATTCTCGCAGGATGCGCACCGGCACCAGTTGCCGAGGTCGCCCGCCGGACAAAAAGTAAACAGCCCATGCGGCATCTTCCGGCGCGGCCTCGGCGAAGTAGTGTTGCATCGCCGCCAGTTTGGCGTTGCTCGACGTCGTGGCATCGAGTTCGGCATACAGCTCGGCAAACGCCTTCATGGCAGCACCTCGGTGCTCTCGGGTTCGACGGCTGCGTTTTCTTCCTCATCGTCGCCGTACTCGGTGCTGAAACTCATGGCATCGAGGCCCTGTTCGCGCAGATGGCGCACCAGTACCCCGACCGAACCGTGGGTCACCATCACGCGCTCAGCACCGGTCTGTTCTATGGCCCAGAGCAGGCCGGGCCAGTCGGCATGGTCAGACAGTACGAAGCCACGATCCACGCCACGTCGCCGCCGTGTGCCACGCAAACGCATCCAGCCGCTGGCGAAACCATCGCTGTAGTCACCGAAGCGACGCATCCAGGTGCTGCCGCCAGCCGAAGGCGGGGCCAGGACCAACGCTTTGCGCATCATGGGGTCGCTCTTTTTTACCTCGCCGGCATAGATCGTTGGCGGTAAATAAATACCACCTTCGCGATAAATCTGATTGAGCGGTTCCACGGCGCCATGCACCAGAATGGGGCCTAGGCTGGCATCGATGCCGTGGAGAATTCGCTGCGCCTTGCCGAAGGCATAGCAGAACAACACGCTGGTTTTGTCGGCGGCGGCGTTGGCTTGCCACCACTGATTGATCTCGGCAAACACCTGCGCCTGGGGTTGCCAGCGATAAATCGGCAGGCCGAAGGTCGATTCAGTGATGAAGGTATCGCAGCGCACAGGTTCGAACGCCGCGCAGGTGCCGTCGGGCTCGATCTTGTAGTCGCCCGAGGCGACCCAGACTTCGCCGCCGTATTCCAGACGCACCTGAGCCGAGCCAAGGACATGGCCGGCGGGGTGAAAACTCAAGGTGACACCATGGTGGGTCAGGGGTTGACCGTATGGCAGGGTTTGCAGGTTGATGTCCTGGCCCAATCGCGCACGCAAAATCCCTTCGCCGGGAGCGGCCGCCAGATAATGCTGATTGCCGGTGCGGGCATGGTCGCCGTGAGCGTGGGTGATGACTGAACGCTCGACCGGCCGCCACGGGTCGATGTAGAAATCCCCGGCCGGGCAGTACAAACCTTCAGGACGCGCGATAACAAGATCCAAGTTGTTACCAAAATCTAGGGACTTGTTAGCTATGAGGTTTGCGCGAAGCCAGAAGTTCTATCGAGTTTTTGGGGCAAGTGACATTCAAGTGTGGGAGCGGGCTTGCTCGCGAAAGCGGTGTGTCAGGCAACGATGATATTGACTGACACGACGCCTTCGCGAGCAAGCCCGCTCCCACATTGGTTCGGTGTTGAGCCTTACTTACCGGGTGTCAGCGTCAACCGCGTCTTCCCATACACCTTGTCAAAGTTCTGCGGCTGCATCGGCAAACTCATGTATTGCCCCTTCAGCCACGGATCAATGCTGTCAAGGTAGTTCGGACTCGCCGGATTACCGGATTGCCCCGTACCGTTCTGCCCCATCAGCGGTTCGGCTTGGCCGAAGTCGACGATAAAGCGCATGGCCGGTGCCAGGGTGGTGTTGAAGTCCTGACCCCAGGCGAACGCTGCGGTATTCAGTGTGGTGTGATCGCCACCGGCCGCGAGCGGACCGCGTACTGTCTGGCCACTGGCGTTTTTCCATTCGTAGCGGTGCAGTTTGCCCCATTGCCAGGCTTTGTGATCGCCGCCCAACTGACTGTCGCCCGCGCTGATCGCTGCCGCCAGACTGCGGGCGAGGATCGCCGGTTTATCTTCTTTCTGCGGCGTACGAGCGTCATCCCAGAACGGACTGTCCTCACGCCCCAGCAGGTGATCGGCCTGGGCCGCGTAGGACAACTTGCCGTTGGCGATAAAGGCTTTCCACGCAGGGCTGCTTTCCGGGCCCAGTTCGTCGAGGAAAATCTGTTGGGTACTTTGCTGGAGGAACAGCTCGTAAATCGCTGCATCAGCGGAGGTCGGGCTGAGTTTTCCGTCGAAGGCCATCAGGCGGGTATACGCCTCGCGAGCCTTGCCAAGATCCGCCACAGGCAACGCTTCAATGGCCTGCTTGAGCGGTTGCGACATGCCCGGTGCTTCGAACATTTTCTTCAGCTTGGCAGCGAAGGTCGTGGTCTGGTCGTATTGCATGGCGATCAGGCTGCGCGTGTCGTGTTTACCCACGCCTGCCAGTTCGGTCAGGCGTTCGCCACGCTCCGGTGCCGACCAGGAGTTGGACAACTGCATGCCGTAGCCATGGGGAATGACTCGCTGGTTGGCGGTGCCGAGCCAGCCTTGGGCCGGATCCTGGTCATAGGGATGGAGCATCGGGTCGGCGTAACCATCCCAGTCATAACGACTTTCCCAGCCCGGCGACGGCAGCAGGCCTTCACCTTCGCGACGGTTTGGGTAGCGACCGGTGACTTGCCAGCCGATGTTGCTGGCGTCGGCAAATACCAGGTTCAGCGCGATGGCGCGGATTTCTCGGCTGGCGTCCGAGGCTTTCTCGACGGTCTGGGCCCGGGACAGGTCGAAAAACGCGTCCAGGGTCTTGTCATCGGTGAAGTTCGGCGTCTGCAAGGCCAGGCCAAAACCGTTAGCCAGCGTCGTGCCTTGGGCACTGTTGAGCAGCGGGCCATGGCGGGTTTCGTACACCACTTCGCGAATCGGCCGCTGGCCTTTGACGAAGTAGGTTTCGTTGCGCACGATCGCTGTCTGCCATTTGCCGCCGACCTCGTAGGAAAGACCGTTGCCCTGGCGTTTGATTTTTTCCAGGAACAGGTCCTGGTTGTCACCCATGACCGTGGTCATGCTCCAGGCCACTTTGCCGTTGAAACCGCCGAGCACCATGGGCAAACCGGCAATCGTCACACCAGAAGCCTGGTACTTCGGCGCGCGAATCTGCACGTAGCTGAACAACGACGGCACGCCCAGTGGGCCATGGCTGTCGCTGGCCAGCAGGCTTTTGCCGCTGCGGCTGCGTTGCGGGCCGATTGCCCAGTTGTTAGACGAGGTGGCGCCCAGCAAATTCAGATCGGACAGTTGGTTCGTGGCTTTGCTGATTTCGGCCAGGCCCGGGACTTGCCCGTTGAGCTTGATGCCCTGAAGTTTTTCAGCTTCGGTCAGCGGAAGTTTTTCATCGGGGGCAGACGGCGTCAGCCACGGGAGTTTGTCGGTGCTGACGGTCTGGGCCAGCATCAGCGAGGCAATTTCTTCCGGCAGGTTGGCCGACTGGCTAAAGTTCAGCAGGCAGAAAATCAGCGCCGAATCTTCCGGCTTCCAGTATTCAGGTTTGTAGCCGGTGGCCGCGAGGTCCGCCGGCAACTTGTCGCGGTAGCGGAACAGGTAGGCGTTGACGCCGCGGGCATAGACTTCGAAGAAGCGTTTGAGGCGCGGCGAAGACGCCTTGTACAGCTCGCCGGCGCTTTTCTTCAGATTGACGGCGCGCATGTAGCGGTCAGCGTCGAGCAGGTCTGAGCCAGACATCTCCGACAAACGGCCCTGAGCCAACAGGCGCAGGGTGACCATTTGCGTGATGCGGTCGCTGGCGTGGACGTAACCCAGGGCGAACAGCGCGTCGTGGAAGGTGTTGCTTTCGATCAACGGCATGCCCATGGCATTGCGGCGTACCGAAACGTTCTGCGCCAGGCCCTTGAGCGGCTGCATGCCGGTGGTCGGCGGGAGGGTGTCCTGGGTGTTCCAGGTCTGACAACCGGTCAGGCTCAAAACACCGGCCACTGTTGCGGCAACGCCGAACCGGGGAAGAAAATGTGTAAGGGCTGGCGAGGCCATGGCAAAGCTCCTGCGGGGGGTAGCGTCATTAAAGGCGCTACGTTAGTGAGCAGGAGGTGCCCGCGCAAGCGGGGTATCAGGTTATTTCAGGATTTAGGCGGATTGACCTTGGCCGCCAGGGCATACGCCTTCGCCGTCGCCGGACGGCTTTGGATGTGGTTGAACCAGCGCAGCACATTGGGGAAGTCTTCCAGGTTCTGGCTCTGCCACTTGTGGGAAACGATCCACGGGTAGATCGCCATGTCGGCAATGCTGTATTCGCTGCCGGCGACGAAGTCTTTATCGGCCAGCTGCTTGTCGAGAACCCCGTAGAGGCGGGCGGTCTCGTCAATGTAGCGCTTGATTGCGTAGGGGATCTTCTCCGGAGCGAACTGGCTGAAGTGATGATTCTGCCCGGCCATCGGCCCCAGGCCGCCCATCTGCCAGAACAACCATTGCAGCGCTTGTTCGCGACCGCGCAGGTCTTTTGGCAGGAACTTGCCGGTTTTCTCTGCCAGGTACAACAGAATCGCCCCGGACTCGAACAGTGCCAACGGCTCACCGCCATCGGCCGGTTCGGGATCGACGATGGCCGGAATTTTGTTGTTCGGAGAGATTTTCAGGAATTCGGGTTTGAACTGGTCGTTCTGGCTGATGTTGATCGGGTGAACGTTGTAGGGCAGGCCGGCTTCTTCCAGGAATATCGAGATTTTGTGGCCGTTGGGGGTGGTCCAGTAATACAGGTCGATCATGGAGTACTCCAAATCAAGAGACGTCGTTACTTGCGGACAGCAAACGCCGGCATCAGGTCATCCTGTTTGCGTTCGATAGCTTGCCTGTAGGAACAGGTGATGCTGAAGTGCGTGAAATTCAATGACTCAGCATGAGAAAAACCGGCATGGAGCTTAAAACAAATGCAGCGCTGATCATCATCGATCAACAAAAAGGCATCCTGCATCCCAAACTCGGTCGCCGAAATAATCCTCACGCCGAGCAGCGAATCCTCGATTTGCTAGGGCATTGGCGTCGAACCGGGCGACCGGTCATTCATGTGCAGCACCTGTCCCGTTCACCTGACTCAGTGTTCTGGCCGCAGCAATCGGGGGTGGAATTTCAGGAGCGGTTTCAGCCACAGGCCGGTGAGCAGCTTATTCAAAAGCAGGTGCCGGATGCGTTTTGTGCGACGGGGCTTGAGAAAAGTTTGCGAGAGGCGGGGATTGCTCAGTTGCTCATCGTTGGCGTAGCGACTAACAACTCAGTGGAATCCACGGCGCGAACGGCCGGTAATCTGGGGTTTGAAACGTGGGTCGTGGAGGATGCGTGTTTTACCTTCGACAAGGCTGACTACTTTGGGAAAACCCATACAGCCGAGGAAGTGCATGCGATGTCGCTGGGTAATCTACAGGGCGAATACGCGACGGTCGTGAGCGTTGCGCAGATCCTGAAGTGAGGGTGACTTTGAGGGCCTCTTCGCGGGCAAGCCCGCTCCCACAGGGGATTTGCAGTGGCCGCAAAAATTGGGCCTGGTGCAACTCAAATGTGGGAGCGGGCTTGCTCGCGAAGGCGATTCAATAGACGAAGAAGATCTCCACCCGAAGCATCAAGCGCCGTGGCACTTCTTGAATTTCTTGCCGTTGCCGCAGGGGCAAGGGTCGTTACGGCCGACGTCTTTCAGGGCGTTGCGCACCGGTTCCTGGTGGGCGTGGCCGCAGTTCGGGCCGTGGACATGGCCATGGTCGTGATCATGGTGGTCGTGATGGTCATGATCGTGGTTGCAGTCAGGGCCATGGACATGGGGTTGCTGGGTCATCGGTTTTGCTCCGGAATTAAATCGGCGGGGATTATCACGCCATTGCGCGCCAGGTGCACGTAGTGCGCGATGAATAAACCGGTTTCCAGTTCACCTTCCAGACGATAGGGAATGGGCTGCTTGGGTTTTTTCAGCAGTTTCACCAGATCCCGCACCTTGGGCCACAGGTTGGTGCGGATCGGTACTTTAAAGTAGGCACTGCGTTTGGGACCGACTGTGAACCAATGCTCGTGCTCGCCTTCGCTCAGCAGCATGTCGCCCAAGTGAATGCGGTACTCGATGCCTCGCACCGTCAGGTCACTGTCGTTGGGGTTGTCGACGCGAAAGTGCAGGAGGAATCGTTGCTGCATCAGTTTGGCCTGGACCACTTCGACCTTGACCAGATGCACCTGCGGCTCAGGGAGATCATCGCCGAACCAGGACGCGCAGCCGCCGAGCCCCAGAAACAGGAGCAAGGCGAGGGTTTGAAAGACGCGCCGTTGACTGAGCATTGAGTAACTCCCTTTGATGCCCAGTCTAGTCTCTTGCGATTACTTCAACTGCTGAAATAACCCGCACAACACTTCTTGAACTTCTGCCCGCTGGCGCAAGGGCACGCATCATTGCGTCCGGCCTTGAGTTGTACGGTGGGGTCGATGAAATACCAGTGGCCGGCGTTCTGCACGAACGACGAGCGCTCGCGGTGGCTGTGTTCACCGCTGCCGTCGTGCCAGCGCGCGGTGAAGGTCACGAAGGCATGTTCCGGCTGACCGCCCAAGACCTCGGAGCTTTCCACTTCAAGGCCCAGCCAGGTGCTTTGGGCGCTCCAGTCGCTGATGGACTGCCGATCCAGGCCTGCTTGTTGCGCGGGCAGGGTGGTCGCTACCAGATAATCTATCAGACCCAGCACATAGGCGCTGTAGCGCGAACGCATCAAGGCTTCGGCACAAGGCGCCGGATGGCCGGCATGGTAATGACCGCAGCAGGCATCCAGCAGGATGCCGCTGCCGCAGGGGCAAATGGATGTACTCATTGCGTTACCACCAATATTTCCCGAAGTTTTCCGGATTGGCCCAGAACCGTGAGTTGAGCCAGTCGGGTACTTGTTTGTAGTCAAGCAGATCATAGGTGAACAGGGTCAGCACTTGATCGTCGCGCTGGAAGCGTTCGCTGGCTTGCAGGGCCAGAGAGAAAAAATCGGTCTCCTGCCAGCCGCTGGCCGGCAAGTCCGCCAGCACGGCGATGCGACTGGCATTGAGGTTACGGATCCCGCCAAGCAGGTTCAGGCCATCGCGCTTGGGCAAATGTTCGAGGCAATCGACCACCAGCGCCAGGTCAAACCGGCGCGCCGCCAGTTCGGCAGGCAACGGTCCAGGTGTCGCATGGGCCACACGAGTGTCCGGGTGCGCCAGCTTGAAGGCCTCAAGCGCGGGGAACTCGCTGGCGCCAATCAGCAACAGGCGCGCGGGGGCATAACGATCAAGCAAAGCGGCCAACGCCTGCTGGGGCGTGCGCGAAGAAATACCTGCAATCATCGAAGATCCTCAATCAGAGCTGCCAAGACTAGCCTGCTCCAAGGGCCGGGCCTAGAGCTGGTTTGTCGCAAAAGCGTCGATTTGCCGTGAACACGGGGTTAAAACTGCAGTTGCCTATTGCTGGCGGAGATTAAAACTCGGGTCTTTACTACCTGAATCGGTTCTAAGCCGATCCCCTCAGGAGAAAACTAGATGAGCATAGTTCGCGCAGCATTACCCTTGGTTCTGCTAACCAGTGTGTTGACTGGTTGCGCAGGTTTGCAGAAAACCGACTGGCCGACCTGTGCGGCGGTCGGTGGTGTCGTGGGTGCAGGTCTCGGCGCGACCGAGAGCTCGTCATGGGCGGGGTATGGCGCGCTGCTCGTCGGCGGCACGGCTGCGGCCTATTGCTGGGTTCACGGTGATGGCGACGAAGACGGCGATGGCGTGCCGGATAGCCGCGACAAGTGCCCGGGAACACCTAGAGGCGTGCGGGTCGATGCCGACGGTTGCCCTCCACCGGTGCCTGCGCCGGTGGTCGAAGAAACGGCCGTGGTTAAAGAAGAAGTCATCGTCATTCGCGATGTTCACTTCCAGTTCGACAAGGCCACACTTACCCCTTCCGATAAAGATGTACTTAACAAAATCGCCACTCGCCTGAAGCAGGAATCAAGCACCGCCCAATTGACCGTAACCGGTCACACCGACAGCGTAGGTAGTGATACCTACAACCAGAAACTGTCGGATCGTCGTGCGCACTCGGTGGTCGAGTACCTGATTTCCCAAGGCGTACCCCGCAGCGAATTCGTGTCTGTCACCGGTGCCGGTGAAAGCCAACCGGTCGCCGATAACAAAACCGCTGACGGCCGCTCGATGAACCGTCGCACGGAAATCAAAATCAACCGCTAAACCCCTCATACTCCGCGGCTTGTGCAGTCGCGGATGCGGGTCTTTACTCCTGTGTGACCGGCATTGGCCGGTAACACAGGAGCTTTCATCATGAGTGTTCTCACACGGACCGTCTTGCCGGTTGTGCTGCTTGGCAGCCTGTTGACCGGTTGCGCTACTCGCAGCGATGGCACCGCCCCCCTCAATCAACGAACCTGGCCAATCTGCAGCGTTATCGGCGGCCTGGTCGGTGGCGGACTAGGCGCTCTCGAAAGTAGCGGTTGGGCGGCCGGTGGGGCGGCGCTTGGTATCTTGACCGGTGGCTTGATCTGTTACGCCCAGGATGGCGACGAAGACGACGATGGTGTCTTCGATCGACGCGATCGCTGCCCTGATACACCGGCCAATACCCCCGTCGAACATCATGGTTGCCCATTGCCGCAGTACCCGGCCAGCGTGAAACCTGAACCTGCTCAATCAGAGGTCATCACCCTGAGCGACGCGGGCGACGTACTGTTTGCCTTCAACCAATCCGAACTGACCCCTGCCGCGCAGAGCAAGCTGGATTCGCTGATGCCCAAACTGCAAAGTGCCGATGTGGTGAGCATCAAGGTGATCGGTCATACCGACAGCATCGGCTCGGACACCTATAACCAGGCACTCTCGGAACGTCGCGCCAGTAGCGTGGCGGCCTACCTGTTGAGTCAGGGCGTGGCGCCGAACAAGCTCACCAGCGAGGGCAAGGGCCAAAGTCAGCCGGTGGCCGATAACGAAACGGAAGAAGGACGGGCGAAAAACCGTCGGGTGGAGTTGCACATCAATCGCTGAGTCCCGAGATAGAGCTGTCGGACGATAATTGAAGTCGTTCCGGCAGCCATTCGGCGGCCTTCATGAAGAATTTTTCGTTGCCCTCTGGCTAATCCCGCGTGGAAGCCGGTACTGTGCGCGCAAAGAATAATTCTCAACGGTGGAGCGTATGAACGTGTTTTGGGGGCTGGGGAAGTTGTTGACCCTGCTGTTCTGGCTGGTGGTGCTGGTCAATCAGCTCATGCCGTTTGTCAATCCTCTGCATCTGCTGGTCGATCTGGCCGGCAGCCTGCTGGCATGCCTTCATCTTCTTGAGGCGGTGTTCTGTTTCCGCAGCCTCAGAGGTCGCGCTCACCCTTGGCTTGATCGCCTGAAGATCCTCTTTTTTGGCGTTTTCCACCTGCAAACCATCCCGGCTCCGACCGCGCCTAAGGCTTCCCATGCGTAAACTCTGTCTGCTCGCTGCACTCATCAGCCCGTTGGCCTGCGCCCAGGTGGTGAGCGTCGAAACCAACTCGCTGATGCGTTTGCCCAACACCGCCAGCACCTTGCAGCTGGAACGCCTGGAAGTGGCCGACTACGGCACGTTGTTGATTCCCTCGAATGTGACGGAGGTATCCGTCGGTGAATTGCGTCTGGGTCGTGAAGCGCGGATCGCCATCGTACCCGGCGAGCAGCCGCTTGAGCTGAAGGTCAGTCGTGCGCAGTTGTCGGAAGGCAGCCAGATCACGGCTCGCGGCGCGCCGGGGACGTACCTCAAGGCCGCCCGCTCCGGGCGTAACCTGAACTTGCAAATCAAGGCACTGAGTGCGCCGCTGTTGTTGGTGGACGCTCGCGGTGGCGCGGGCGCACCGGGTTTCGTCGGTCTCGATGGGGCCAACGGTCATGCACCGGGTTGTACCTGGGGTCAGGCCGGTCGTGGTGCCGATGGCAGTGATGGCAGCGACGGTCAGCCGGGTGCGCCGGGTGCACTGGTTCGTCTGGAAGTGCCGCGCAATTACCCTGCGGAACTGATCAAGGTTCAGGTGGCTGGCGGTGACGGTGGTGTGGCCGGGCCTGGCGGTAAACCGGGCGCGGGTGGCAAGGCCAAGGGCTGTTTCGTTTACAAGGCCGATGGCGGCAAGAGCGGCCGCCCTGGCGCTGACGGTCAGCCGGGATCTGCCGGTGCGGCGGGTGCCGTGACTGTGCAGCGTCTGTAAGATCCACCCCTCACCCCAACCCTCTCCCCATGGTGGAGAGGGTGGAAAGGGAGCCGATCTCCATACTTTTTAAAGCCTGAGCTCCAAGATCTAAAACATCGGCCGAGCCGCAGCAATCGCCACCAGCACCAACCCGACAATCAGATTAATCCCCACCAACTTGCGAATTTCCCCAAGCGTCGCAGCCCCGGTCGGCCAGTCCTGCGCCGCCACCGCCGTGCGCAACTCTGGCAACAATAACGCCTGAATCCGGATAAACAGCGCTGTCATCACCACGTACAACCCCATCATCACCTGCACATAGCGCGGTGCCGCTTCAAAACCGCTGTACTGCAAATGAATCATGCCCACACCACTGATCGGCAACAGCACCACCGCGACCCAGACCCAGCGGAAAAAACCTTGAAACACTTCTACCCACAGCTTCAAGCGGGCAGGGCCTTCCAAAGCCTTCATCGCCGCGGGGCGCAAGACCATCCACGCGAAAAACATGCCGCCAACCCACACCAGGGCTGACAGTACATGCAGGGTATAAACAAGGCCAAAAGGTGTCATTGGGGTACTCCGTTCTGCGCGGGATTAATTAGCGGGGTATGATAGCGGCCCATCCGAACCACTGAAAATTTATCCAGCGTTTTTCGCGCCCGACAATCATGATCAGCACCGAACTCAAAACCACGATCCAGGGCGCCTACTCGCGTTTTCTTGAAGCCAAGAGCCTCAAGCCGCGCTACGGCCAACGCCTGATGATCGCCGAAATTGCCAAGGTCCTCGGTGACATCGACACCGACGACGAAGGCCGGCGCAGTGGCGACCCCGCGATTGTCGCGGTGGAAGCCGGCACCGGTACCGGCAAAACCGTGGCCTACAGCCTGGCCGCCATCCCCACTGCTAAGGCCGCCGGCAAACGCCTGGTGATTGCCACGGCCACCGTGGCCCTGCAAGAGCAGATCGTCTACAAGGATTTGCCCGACCTGATGCGCAACAGCGGGCTGAATTTCAGCTTTGCCCTGGCCAAGGGGCGCGGGCGCTACATGTGCCTGTCCAAGCTCGACATGTTGTTGCAGGAAGGTCACGCGCAAACCGCCACGGCGCAGCTGTTTGAAGAAGAAGGTTTCAAGATCGAGGTCGACGAGGCCAGTCAGAAGCTGTTCACCAGCATGATCGAGAAACTCGCCGGCAATAAGTGGGACGGCGACCGCGACAGTTGGTCCACCGCCCTGGAAGACGCCGACTGGGCGCGCCTGACCACCGATCACAGCCAATGCACCAACCGCCATTGTCCGAACTTCGGCCAGTGCGCCTTCTACAAGGCCCGCGAAGGCATGGGCAAGGTCGACGTGATCGTCACCAACCACGACATGGTCCTGGCCGACCTGGCGCTGGGCGGCGGCGCCGTGCTGCCGGACCCGCGCGACACCATCTACGTGTTCGACGAAGGCCACCACCTGCCGGACAAGGCCATCGGCCATTTCGCCCATTACACGCGTCTGCGTTCCACCGCCGACTGGCTGGAAACCACCGCCAAGAACCTCACCAAATTGCTGGCCCAGAATCCGCTGCCGGGCGACCTGGGCAAGTTGATCGAACAAGTGCCGGAGTTGGCGCGGGAGATCAAGACCCAGCAGCAATTCATGTTCAGCGCCTGCGAGCAGGTTGCCGATTTCAAACCCGGCGAAGACGTCGAAGGTCGCGAGCGGCCGCGTCATCGCTTCGTCGGCGGGGTGATTCCCGAGCACATGCGCGAAATGGGCGTCGAGTTGAAGAAGGGCTTTGCCCGTCTGACCGACCTGTTCACCCGGCTCACCGAACTGCTCAAGGAAGGCATGGACGGCGAGGTCAACATCGGCATCGCCAGCAACCAGGCCGAAGAGTGGTACCCGCTGTTCGGCAGCCTGTTGTCCCGCTCTTCGGGCAACTGGGAATTGTGGGGCGCTTTCACCGCTGAAGACCCGGAAGACAACCCGCCGATGGCCCGCTGGCTGACCCTGGCTGAAAGCGGCTCGCTGTTCGACATCGAGGTCAACGCCAGCCCGATCCTCGCGGCGGAAATGCTCCGTCGCAATTTGTGGAACGTGGCCTACGGCGCTCTGGTGACCTCCGCGACCCTGACCGCGCTCGGTACCTTCGACCGCTTCCGCATGCGCGCCGGCTTGCCGAAAAAAGCCGTGACCGCAGTGGTTCCAAGCCCGTTTCATCATGCTGATGCTGGCGTGCTGCGAGTGCCGGACCTGAAGGCCGATCCGCGTGATGCGCCGGCCCACACTGCAGCGATCATCCGCGACTTGCCGGCCTTGGTGGAAGGTTCGCGCGGTACCCTGGTGCTGTTCTCTTCGCGCAAACAGATGCAGGACGTGTTCGACGGCCTCGACCGCGACTGGCGCAAGCAAGTGTTCATTCAAGGCAACCTGTCGAAACAGGAAACCCTGAACAAGCACAAGGCGCGGGTCGATGGCGGTGATTCCAGCGTGTTGTTCGGCCTGGCGAGTTTCGCCGAAGGGGTCGACTTGCCCGGTGCGTACTGCGAACACGTGGTGATCGCGAAGATTCCATTCTCGGTGCCCGATGATCCGGTCGAAGCGGCCCTGGCCGAGTGGATCGAGGCTCGAGGTGGCAATCCGTTCATGGAAATCTCCGTGCCGGATGCTTCGCTGAAGCTGGTCCAGGCCTGCGGTCGCTTGCTGCGTACCGAAGAAGACCGCGGCACCATCACCTTGCTCGATCGACGTCTGGTGACCCAGCGTTATGGCAAAGCGATCCTCAATGCGTTGCCACCCTTCCGTCGTGAAATTTCCTGATACAGGGCTGGGCAATTTTGCCCAACCCGTTGTCTATCTCTCTGCCATCGCATTTCCACTGGCCCATCTGGGTCGTTAGGGAGAATTTCGTTCTCATGATTCGCCGTTCGCTGCGCCGTTCGTTACCTGCCGTTTTCGCTCTGATGTTCGCAGCCCCTTTGCTGGCGGCTCCTGCCGGCCAACAGACGCTGTTCAACTTTGTGCGCCCCGCCGATGTGGTCCAGGTGGCGACTCAGGACGCCAGCTTGCCGCAATCCAACGCCGAGCAAACGGCCGAAGGCGAAGTGCTGCGTCGGGTGACGTTCAATCCGGTGGCACAACCGACCTTGCGTCTGACCCCGCAGACGGGCGCCTGGGACTGGTCCCAGTCGGGTTTCATGAGTTTGCGGATTCAGAGCGCAATGAACTGGGCCGTGACCCTGTACGTGACAATCCAGAGCAACGACGGCAAGACACTGGTCAGCCGCGTCGACTTGCCGGCCGGCCCTGCGCAAACTTTATGGGTGCCGCTGCAGCCATTTACGCCATTGAACCTTGGCCTGAAAGCCGGCCCGCCGATGCCGATCACTTTTGAGGGGCAGCGCGTATTGCTGGCCAGCAGCGCCGGTGAGCTGGAGCGCAGCCAGGTGGTGTCGGTGACCTTGTCGATGGATCAGCCGAAAGTCGCGCAAAGCATTCTGCTTGAGCGCTTTGGCGTGCAGGACGGCGATGCGGTCACCCAAGCGGCTTTTGGCGGCCTTGTAGACGCTTACGGCCAGTCGACACGGGCCAAATGGCCAGAGAAAGTCAGCAGCGACGAGCAACTGAAAAGCGCCGCCGCCAAGGAACATCAGCAACTGAAAACCTGGCTGGCCGAGCGCGAGAAGTCGTCCCTGGACAAGTTCGGTGGCTGGAACAAAGGCCCGGCATTCAAGGCCAGCGGGTTTTTCCGCACTGAGAAGCGCGACGGTCGCTGGTACCTGGTGACCCCGGAAGGCCATCCGTTCTATTCCCTCGGGGTCAACACCGTCACCCCGGACGTCGACCAGACCTACGTCGCCGGCCGCGAGTGGATGTTTGAATCCCTGCCCAAACCCGACGAGCCGCTGGCCAGCCACTATGGCGAAGGCGATAACCGTGGCGGCAACGGCGTCGATCAGGGCCGAGGCTACAATGCCGGTCGCTGGTACGACTTCTATGGCGCCAACTTGCAGCGTCTGTATGGTCCGCCGTGTGTGGTGACCAGCGACACTAAGGCCGGTGTCGCCGAAGCGGCCAAGGCTGACGCGGTTGCGGCAACGGCAACGGTAGAAAAGGCTGCTGAGCAACCTGTCGTTCCTTCTGCGGCCGAATCCGGTGTCGCCGAAGCCGCCAAGACCGGCGCCGTTGAAGCGACCGCCGCCATAGCAACTGAGCAAACACCTGCCGAACCCTGCAAAGCGGTGGTTGATGAACAGCGCTGGGCCAGTCACACCCTTGATCGCCTGCAAGCCTGGGGCTTCAACACCCTCGGCAACTGGAGCGCCCCGGCGCTGGCCAACGCTGATCGCGTGCCGTACACCTTGCCGCTGTCGATCGTCGGCGATTACGCCAGCATCAGCACCGGCACCGACTGGTGGGGCGGCATGCCCGATCCGTTTGACCCACGATTCGCCATGGCCACCGAACGTGCCGTGGCCATCGCCGCGCGCGACCATCGCGACGATCCATGGCTGATCGGCTACTTTGCCGACAACGAATTGGCCTGGGCCGGTCCCGGCGACGACCCGAAAGCCCGTTACGCCTTGGCCTACGGTACCTTGAAAATGACCACCGACGTGCCGGCCAAGCGCGCATTCCTCAAGCAATTGCGGGACAAGTACCGCAATCAGGCGGGCCTTTCCAAAGCCTGGGGCATTGATTTGCCGGCCTGGGAATTGATGGAAGACCCAGGCTTCGTGCCGCCGCTGCCAAGCGCCGAACACCCGGAAATCGAAGCCGACTTCAAATACTTCCAGAAGGTCTTCGCCGACACGTACTTCAAGACCCTCTCCGACTCGCTCAAGTGGCACGCGCCGAATCAGCTGTTGCTGGGCGGCCGGTTTGCCATCAGCACCCCGGAAGCGGTTGAGTCCTGCGCCCAGTATTGCGACGTGTTGAGCTTCAACATGTACACCCTGCAACCGCAGGACGGTTACGACTTCGCCACGCTGCGCAGCCTGGATAAACCGGTGCTGATCACTGAGTTCAACTTCGGCTCCGCAGATCGCGGCCCGTTCTGGGGCGGCGTGACGCAATTGGCGAAGGAAGAAGACCGTGGGCCGGCCTACGCCAATTTCCTCAAACAGGCGATGAGCGAACCGTCGATCGTCGGCGTGCACTGGTTCCAATACCTTGACCAACCGGTTACCGGTCGTCTACTGGATGGCGAGAACGGGCACTTTGGCCTGGTGGGCATTACCGATCTGCCGTTCCAGGGCTTCGTCGACAGCGTACGCAAAAGCAATTTGCAGACCGTCGATCATCTCGGTAAAGAAGCCGAGAAGGCCAGCGCCGAAGCTGAAAAAGCCAGCCATGCCGCCGAGGCCGGCCGAAAAGGCGACGCCGGCAAAGGCCCGGGGCAGGGCGCTGGTCATGCGGGTGGGCATTCCGGCAATGGCCATTAAATAGCTGAAACCGTGTCATCGTTCTTCGCGAGCAAGCCCGCTCCCACATTCAATTGCATTCTTTCTGAAAGAACTCGGTCGAATGTGTGAGCGGGCTTGCTCGCGAAGGCGTCCGCCAAGGCACCCTAAAGATCTGATCCAATCCATAGGTGGGCGACCGCCCAGCTTGCCACAGTTCCCAAAACCCTCGAGGGCTGGAACAATGCGGCCACTTTGTAGAACATTATCCAGAGGAGTTGCGGGTGCAGATTCAGGGTTTTTACGAGCTGAAGTTTGAAGCGGTGCGTGAGGCTTTCGCGGCGCTGTTCGACGATCCTCAGGAACGTGGCGCAGCGTTGTGCATCCAGATTGGCGGTGAAACCGTGGTCGACCTTTGGGCCGGCAGCGCTGACAAGGACGGCACCGAAGCCTGGCACAGCGACACCATCGCCAACCTGTTCTCCTGCACCAAGACCTTTACCGCTGTGACCGCCCTGCAACTGGTGGCCGAAGGCAAACTGCAACTGGATGCACCGGTTGCCCGCTACTGGCCCGAGTTCGCCGCCGCCGGCAAAGAATCCGTGACCCTGCGTCAATTGCTCTGCCATCAGGCCGGTTTGCCGGCGCTGCGTGAGCTGCTGGCCCCGGAAGCCCTTTACGACTGGCAAACCATGGTTGACGCCCTGGCCGCCGAAGAACCGTGGTGGACGCCGGGCGTCGGTCACGGTTACGCCGCGATCACCTACGGCTGGCTGGTCGGTGAGTTGCTGCGTCGTGCCGACGGTCGTGGGCCGGGTGAGTCCATCGTGGCTCGGGTCGCGAAGCCTTTGGGCCTGGATTTCCACGTCGGCCTGGCGGACGAAGAGTTCCATCGCGTGGCGCACATCGCTCGTGGCAAGGGCAATGTCGGCGATGCCGCGGCCCAGCGCTTGCTGCAAGTGACCATGCGCGAGCCGACGGCCATGACCACGAGGGCGTTCACTAACCCGCCGTCGATCATGACCAGCACCAACAAACCCGAGTGGCGACGCATGCAGCAACCGGCCGCCAATGGTCACGGCAATGCCCGCAGCCTGGCCGGGTTCTATGCCGGTCTGCTCGATGGCAGCTTGCTGGAAAGCGAAATGCTCGACGAAATGACGCGCGAGCACAGCCTCGGCGAGGACAAGACTTTACTGACCCGGACCCGTTTCGGCCTGGGTTGCATGCTCGATCAACCGGACGTCCCCAACGCCACCTACGGCCTCGGCCCTCGTGCGTTCGGTCATCCGGGTGCCGGCGGTTCCACCGGTTTTGCTGACCCGGAACACGATGTGGCCTTCGGCTTTGTGACAAATACCCTAGGGCCGTACGTCTTGATGGATCCGCGCGCGCAAAAGCTTGTGCGGGCACTGGCCACTTGTCTGTAAAACGCGCTCAGGGGTTCCAGGGCCGGAACCCCAAGGCCTTTTTGATTTCCAAGCGTCTGTTTATCCGGGTCAATCCGGCCTGATAGTTCATTACTTCATTTTGTGGATATCCAATGTCTTCCAATAAAACCCTCGCTTTGGCCCTGTGCTTCGCTATTACCGGTTGCGCACAAACTCCACAAAATGACTCGGATGGCAGCAGCTGGTGGCCGTTCGGGTCCTCCGACAAAGTCGCCGCTAAAACCCCGGCTCCGACCCCAGCCCCGGCACCTTTGAAGCCTGCCGCGACCGCTCCGGTTGCAAAGGCTGAAAGCTCCAACCCTTGGTACTGGCTGTTCGGTTCCGATGACGGCGCCGGCAAGACGCCTGCAAAGCCTGAAGTGAAAGCTGAAGCCAAGCCTGAAGCCAAACCGGTCGAGGTGGCCAAGGCTGAGGCCGATGCAGGTGGCAAATGGTGGTGGCCGTTCGGTGGTAAAGAGCAAAGCACCGCTAAAGCCGTGCCAATGCCTGATCCTAAAGTCACTCAGGCCTGGCTCGACGACTACGAACCGCGCCTGCGCGAAGCGATCAAGGGCAGCAACCTGCAACTCGAGCGCCGTGAAAACGTATTGGTGCTGACCGCGCCGGTAGAAGGCTCGTTCAACCCAGACCGTCCGGCCATGCTGCTGCCGGTGACCCTCGGCCCGTTTACTCGCGTCGCGAAAATCCTTGAAGTTGATCCGAAAACTGCCGTGCTGGTGCTAGGCCACAGTGATACGTCGGGCGCCGCCCCGGCCAACGTGAAACTAAGCCAGGAGCGTGCCCAGGCCGTGGCAGCGATTTTCCGCCTCAGCGGTTTGCAGCGTGATCGTCTGATGCTGCGCGGTATGGGTGGCGAAGCCCCGCGTGCTGCCAACGACAGCAACGAAGGCCGTGCCTTGAACCGTCGCGTCGAACTG
This sequence comes from Pseudomonas sp. ANT_J28, assembly GCF_008370005.1. Classification (NCBI taxonomy): domain Bacteria; kingdom Pseudomonadati; phylum Pseudomonadota; class Gammaproteobacteria; order Pseudomonadales; family Pseudomonadaceae; genus Pseudomonas; species Pseudomonas sp. ANT_J28. Next base: position 5,367 of record NZ_VOBM01000016.1, on the reverse strand, counting down.
CTGGTGACCCCGCAAAACACCATGGTCGCGTTGCTGAGCAAGTACAACATGCCGGCGCCGGCGCCAGTGAGCCAGGTCGCTGCCAAGGACATCAAGCCAGTGGCCACGCCGGTCACCCCTGCGCCAGCCGCGAAAAAAGCGGCTGTACCCGCCGCGAAAAAGGCCCCGACCAAGAAAGCCGCCGCCAAGAAGTCGCCAGCTAAAACCGCGACTCCGGCGAAAAAGACTGCTCCGGCCAAAGCCGCTGCTGACTCGAAAAAAGTCACCGCCGCAGCCCCCGACGCCGACGCCACAAAGAAGTGATTCGTTAACTAAAAGGAATGCGCCATGACCCAGGGCCTGGCTGATATGCGTCGCGACTACACCCGTGATGGCCTGACCGAGGCGCAAGCCCCGGCCGAGCCATTCGCGCTGTTCCATCAGTGGTTCGCCGACGCGGTGAAAACCGAGCAGGCGCCGGTGGAAGCCAACGCCATGACCCTGGCCACCGTCGATCAGGACGGTCGGCCGCATTGCCGCATTCTGCTGCTCAAGGGGCTGGACGAGCAGGGCTACACCTTCTTCACCAACTACGACAGCGCCAAGGGCCAGCATCTGGCCGCGAACCCGTTCGCGGCCATGACCTTTTTCTGGCCGGCCCTGGAGCGTCAGGTGCGCATCGAAGGGCGAGTGGTGAAGGTTACGCCTGAAGAGTCCGACGCCTACTTCCAGGTCCGGCCGCTGGGCAGTCGTCTCGGTGCCTGGGCTTCGCCCCAGAGCCGGGTGATCGCCGATCGCGCTGAACTGGAAGCGTTGCTCAAGACCACCGAGCAACGTTTCAGCGACACGCAACCTCATTGCCCTGAGCATTGGGGGGGGTACCGTTTGTTACCGGAGCGCATCGAGTTCTGGCAAGGCCGTCCGAGCCGCCTGCACGATCGCCTCAACTACCGCTTGCAGGGCGCCAACTGGATTCTTGAACGTCTGGCACCCTAAGCAGTCTACCGATCGGGATAGCCTGCCGCAGCGGCTTCAAGCCACTGCGGCAGGTCCCGGCGCTTGATCTTCTGCGCCTGAGCGTTCGCCAGTTGCTGGAGCATGAAAGCTTTTTTCTGCTCGTCTTTTCCCGCCAGTGCCAACGCCAGATCGCGGTCCATCCAGCGTTTGATCCGCACGTATAGCCACCAGTGGAAATACAATCCGGCAACGGTAGTGACGACAATGATGAAGTAATCCATGACAATCCTTGGGTCAGCGGCGCAGATTCCGGAATTTGCCGCTACTGTGTGTTGAGTTCGTGGAGGTGCCTGTACCGGGCCTGAATCAAACCAATTTTATCCGGGCGACGCCGTGACAGACGTCAAGCTGCGGAGTTTAATGAATACCTGTCCTTTGGAGTTGATGCTATGCGTAAGTCTGTTCTGCTGGTTGCTTCCTTTTCCACGATGGCGATGTTGCTCACTGGTTGCCAGTCCAGTCTGACCGGTGACTCCTACTCCCGTGACGAAGCGCGTCGCGTGCAGACCGTTCGCATGGGCACCATCGAATCCCTGCGACCGGTCAAAATCGAAGGCACCAAAACCCCAATCGGCGGCGCGGCTGGTGCCGTCGTGGGCGGTGTCGGCGGTAGCGCTATCGGTGGTGGGCGTGGCAGCATCGTTGCTGCGGTTATCGGTGCCGTTGCTGGCGGCCTGATCGGCTCGGCCACAGAAGAAGGCCTGACCCGCGCCCAGGGCGTCGAAATCACCGTTCGCGAAGACGACGGCAGCATGCGCGCCTACGTGCAACAGGTTCAGGAGAATGAAGTGTTCCGTGTTGGCGAGCGGGTGCGGATTGCTACTGTGGATGGTACTAGCCGCGTTTCGCATTAAGCGGGAACGGGTAGTAAAGCAAAACCCCGATCAGGTGACTGGTCGGGGTTTTTTATGTATGTAGCTTTCAGTTTTGTCTGATTCAATATAGTTAATCTCGACAAAGTTCCATGTAGCACACCAAATCGGCTCTGAATGGGTCGCTGACCAGTTCCATAATCGTGTTTGCATGTGGGCGTGGAAAAATCTTACCGTCAATACCGTTCCCGGATCGACAGTGCATTCACAACGAATTGGTAGAAAACTTTGCTCTTGCTCGGGCCACGGTTCACCATGCATTTCCCGCGAAACGCCTAAGCCGTTACCTCTTCTTTCCTCGTCGCTGGTGCAGGTAAGTGAGTCCACCGCCATCCAAGCGACGGACTGAGAGCATCACTCATCATTCCGTTGGAACTCTCCATAACGCTGCTCCGTCATCTGGAATGAGGGGGGCTACGGGTACTTCGTGGCGAACCCTGATAACGCTTTTTCATTCAGAAGGCGAGGGACGACATGAATACTTCAGACAGCACCACTGGGAGTCAGGCAGATAAAACCGACTCATCAGGGTCAGAGCAGAACTTCGAACACTTGAAAGAAAACGTAACTGAGGCGCTTGGCGGCGCCAGGCAGCAGGCTGACGCGCAGTTCGGTGAATACCGAGATAAGGCAGCAGACCAGATTGAGGCGTTGGCAAAGGGAGCGAAATCCGTCGTTTCCGAACTTGAAAGCAAAGACGCGCTCGGCATGTCCGACTACCTCGCTGAGATGGCGGAATCCTTGAGCGGCCTAGCCGGGAACCTGCGTGGAAAAAGTGCCGAACAATTGCTCCATGACGGCGCCGACCTGGCTCGTAACAACCCGACACTGTTCATTGCTGGCAGCATTGCACTGGGTTTTGGCCTATCGCGCTTTCTGAAGGCCGGTAGCGCCCCTGCGGCGACATTCACCGACTCTAGCGACCCGGCAGCAGGTAACTCAAAGCCTCCGTCTGGTGGTTTTGGCGCTCAACGACCCTATGAAACCTCCGTTCCATCTCGCACCGATCAAAGCCCCGGTCTAGCCACTGGCATCACCCCGGCTTCGCCAAATGAGCAAGACCATCTTTCGGACTTCGCAACGAACTCGACACCCGGTTCTACATCCTTCAAAGGAGCGCTGTGATGAACAGAGAAGATCAAGATTTGCCGGAGGTAAGACCGGTGCTCGCGCCTGATTCTGACGCTTCGGTCGTCGGGCTGTTACGGCAGCTGTCCCGCGAAGTACCCGCGCTGTTCACCAAGGAGCTCGCTTTGGCCAAAGCTGAGTTTCAAGCCAGTCTCACGACACTCAAGGCAGGCATTGCCGGTGTCGCGGGTGGTGTGATTGTGCTGCTGGCGGGGTTCATCATTTTGTTGATGTCCGCCGTCTATGGCCTCAGCACTGTGATGGCGCCGTGGTTGGCAGCGCTGATTGTCGGTGCGGTGGTGATGATCGTAGGGTTCGCCATGCTGCAGTCGGGGAAAAAACAATTCGAACCGTCCAACTTCAAGCCTGATCGCACGCTGGATGCTTTGAATAAAGATCAGGAAGCGCTGCGGAGGAAAGTCTCATGAACAGTGAATTCGAAACTGAGTCGCAGAAAAGCCCCGAGGCCATCGAACGTGAAATAGACGCGCAACGGGCCAGCATCGGTAACATCGTCGATGCACTGGAAAGCAAATTCACACCGGGTCAGGTGTTCGATCAGGCGTTGTCCTTCATGCAGAGCAACGGCACGACGTTCCTGACCAACCTGGGAACCAATGTTCGTAATAATCCCGTTCCTGCGGTGCTGACGTCGGTTGGTTTGCTGTGGTTGATGATGAGCCAGAACCGTCCACCATCCGCTCTCCCAGGTTATCGCGTGGGCCCGGATCAGAACAAAGTAGGGGAATGGGCCGATGGCCTTGCTGATGGTATCGACAGTGCCCGTGACCATTTGCACCAGACTGCGGACACGCTCAAGGAGGGCTTCCAAACCGTTAAAGGCAAAGCGGCGAACCTTGGTGACAACTTGGGGGCTGCCACCGAAAACATCAGCCATGCCGTTCATGACGCCAGCGACCGTTTAGTGCGCAGTACACACGTGATGAGCAATCAATTCAGCCAGTTACTGAAGGAGCAGCCCCTGATGGTTGCCGCTGCGGGTATCGCGTTAGGGGCCATGTTGGGGGCGGCATTCCCTTCGTCAGCGACTGAGCAACGCTATATGGGCAAAACCAGCGCAGGCCTGGCCGACAAGGTCAAGCAACAGGCACGGGAAGGCTTTGAAGCGGTACGCGATACGGTGACAAAAACGACTGATCACTCGGACGTGGCCGTGAAACCGGAAGGGGAGCACCGAGCAGCATCCGATACGTCCGCCGATCTGTCTCGAGGAATGGGTACGTCATAAAGGGGGTGTATGAAAGGCGGGAGGTTCAACACTGACCTCCCGCTGCTCTCCGGTAGGCAAACAGTATTAACACCTAGTCAGCTCTAAGGTTTCGCCATCTGCGGGAATACGCAGTCTCGATTCGATATTTGCACGAATTGCTGCCGCTGAAAGATCAGTACGGGATACCGGGCAATGACCCACCGCCTCTAAATGGTTCGCTACAACTGTACCTTTGGATATTCTTGTGAACTCAACAACCTCTTCAATTCCCATGATGATTTCGCCACCGATATCGAACTGTGCACCACCGGCTGGCACTACGCTAACTTGGGGCTGATGGCGTAAAACGAACTCCCGTACAACTGGTGAAAGAATAGTATCGCCACTCAGGTAGATACTGGGTTCCCCCGGCATCTCAATGAAGTAACCGACACCATGCTCCATCAATTTGCCAATAAAGCCTTCTCCATGGGTACATTTGACCGTGTGAATCGTGCCGCCAAGGAAGGGGATACCCTGCTCGTGGTCGTTCGTAAGCGGTCGGATGTTTAAGCCACGCTTGGCCAGATATGGAGCATCGCGGGGGTACAGATCACTGGAATCTGCTTTTCCCTCAGCCAGCGCGTCGCTGCCCGATCCAAGTGATCAAAGTGCCCCTTCTGACAATGTGTGATCAGGCAATGCGTCACCGATTCAAGTGCGTTGGCAGTTGACTCAGGCAAGTCAACCAACGGGTTTCGCAATCTGGCGCCGAACAAGCGCAGAGGTGGAAGCGCACCTTTCGGCGCGAGCATAGGATCGACGAGGATGCGGGTGAGGCCGAATTCGAGAATTATCGTAGCGTTGCGTATTTGCCGAATTTTCATCATGAAGCCTCTTAGGGAGTGGCTTCATTGTGCACGCCTGCTTCTGCGGCCATAATGGCAGAATTAGTCATAATTGATTCAATTTAAGCCATGTCTAAAACCTTACGAGTTGGCCTCCTTTTGTTTCCCCAGTGCATGCCCGCAGGTCTGTAGTGGTCAACTAATTCCGGACACCTCGATAGGTGATTTTGACGCCATCGCCCGTTCGTAAACGGTCGGTGGCAGATATCCCAGTTTCGAGTGCAGCCGTTCGTTGTTGTAAAACCCAACGATG
>NZ_VOBM01000015.1:0-134175 GCF_008370005.1 Pseudomonas sp. ANT_J28 | reverse complement strand
CTCCCACAGTTGACCGTATCCGTCCGGACAACTCGGTCAACTGTGGGAGCGGCGGTGCGGCGATCCGACTTGCTCGCGAAAGCGGCCTCGAAAACGACTAAGATCCTCAGTCGTTAATCAACTTCCCAGCCCGAATCGGCTCACGCCCCGCCACTTTCGCCTGCCATGTACCCGGTTGGGTGTAGCGCCCGCGATCGATAGCAAACAACACGCCACTGGTTCCGGCGCAAACTGTGGTGACCCGATCATTCAGCGGATCGACCACTTCAAACAGCGCATCCCCCTTCTCCACCCACTCACCCGAATCGCGCAGGAAACTGACGACCCCGTGATGCGGTGCGAACAGGTATTGAGTGCCTTCGAACGGCATGCCTTCACAGCATTCGCTCGGTGCCGCAGGCCAAGTGCCTTTGATGAAACCCTGCTCGGCGAGGAAGCCGAGAATCGCCTCGCAATTGGCTTGAGCCTGATCGACTCGCGTATCACCCATGCTGCCCAGCTCCAGCGTCGTCGCCAGGTTGGCCGGCGGGATCGCGGCCTCAGGGAAAGCCCTTGCCAGGCGCAACCACGGCGTTGAACACGACTCATCGAATGAGCTGCCGCCGGATTCTTCACAGAGCAACGCCACCCCGGCCTTCAAACCCGCCGCCAGGGATTGCCACTGCGGCCAGTGTTGCGGCAAGGCATACAAATGAATCGCCGCGTCGAAATCGCAATGCAGGTCGAGGGTGATGTCGGCCTCACAGGCATGGCGCAGCAGCAAGCGATGCATGGCTTCAAGCTGCGAGGTCGGCGCTGGCAAACCGTCAAGTACCTGGCCCATGGTTTGGCGAATCAGCGCGATGTTGGCCGCCGCGTCATTGCCCAAGCGATCACCAATCAACTCGGCCACCGGTGCGCCGAGTTCGACGAAGGAGCGGTTGAAGTTCTTGCCGCTGCCGAGCTCGAAGCGACCCATGTGGCTGCCTTGCAGGTGCTGATCAAGGCCAATGGGATTGGCCACCGGAACCAGTTCGATCACGCCCTGCAACTGACCCTGGGCTTCAAGTTCGGTCAAACGCTTCTTCAATTCCCAGGCCGTGCGCATGCCCGGCAGTTCATCAGCGTGCAGGCTGGCCTGGATGTAGACCTTGCGAGTGCCCGCGCCATAACGAAACACGCTGAGGGTGCGTTCGGTGCCTAGGTGGCTCCAGGGCAGTGAATGGTCGATGCGTTGCATGGGGTGCTCCTGTGTTCGCGTGTTGCGCAGAATAAATCATCAAGGCATAAAAAAAGTGGCAACCGCGTCAACGGTTGCCACTTTTTTGAACGGCGTGATTACTGGCCGTAAACGTCAAAGTCGAAGTACTTGTCCTGCACTTGCTTGTACTTGCCGTTGGCGCGGATTTCGGTGATGGCGGTGTTGAATTTCTCTGCCAGGGCGGTATCGCCCTTGCGCACAGCAATACCGGCGCCGCCACCGAAGTACTTGGCGTCTTCGTAGGTCGGGCCGACGAAAGCGAAGCCTTTACCGGCGTCGGTTTTCAGGAAACCGTCGTCCAGGTTGACCGAGTCGGCCAGCATCGCGTCGAGACGACCGGCGACCATGTCCAGGTTGGCTTCCTGCTGCGAGCCGTAACGAACCAGATTGATACCGGCCGGCACCAGCACTTCTGTGGCGAAGCGGTCGTGGGTACTGGCGCGCAGCACACCGACTTTCTTGCCTTTGAGTTCGGTCAGCGGGTCTTTGATGTCGGTGCCTTCCTTCATCACGAAGCGCGCCGGGGTGTGATAGTACTTGATGGTGAAGTCGACGTTCTTTTTGCGATCGTCGGTGATGGTCATGGACGACAGGATCGCGTCGATTTTCTTGACCTTCAGCGCCGGGATCAGGCCGTCGAACTCTTGCTCGACCCAGGTGCACTTCACTTTCATCTGCTCGCACAGCGCGTCGCCGATATCCACGTCGAAGCCGGTGAGTTTGCCGTCAGGGGTTTTCATCGAGAATGGCGGGTAACCGGCTTCGATACCGAGGCGGATCGGCTTGGCGTCTTCGGCCACAGCCGTCAGGGACAACATCGACAGTGCCAGGGCACCGAACATCACTAGCTTCTTCATTTATAACTCCTGTGTGCGGAGGCTTTTATTGGCAGCTTTCGGTAGCTGCTTCCGATTGGAGAGCACCGAAGTGGCCGGCAGTCTAGAGCGGCGCAAGGAGGGCAAATTGTGTTTAAGCGACAAATACTTATAGAAAAGTGGCCAACGGATTCAAGACCCTTGAAGCGTGCGCCAAGCCGGTGCAAAGACTGTAGGACAAGCCCTTTTTTCAGACAAAACCTACAAGCAAAAACTACAAGAGAGCCCTTATGCCTACGTTGAACCTGATCCAGCACCACCCCGCCGAAGGTCCTGGCGCCATTGCCACGTGGGCTGAGTCCCGAGGTTTGACGCTGAATGTGTTTCGCGCTGACCTCGGCCAGTTGCCGCCGTCGAGTGCAGCCCCCGTGATCCTGTTGGGCGGGCCTTATGAATCCAACGCCGGGCCAGCGTGGCTGGAAGCCGAACGCCAGTGGCTGGCGGGCAGTCTGGACCAAGGCGCGGCGGTTTTTGCGATTTGTCTGGGGGCGCAGTTGCTGGCGCTGAGCCTGGGCGGGAAGGTGCGGCGGATGGATCGAACCGAAACCGGATGGACGCCCGTGACCTTTGTCGATGGCCAGGCGTTGCAGGTGCTGGAATGGCACGAAGACGCCATCGACCTGCCGCCAAACGCGCAGTTGCTGGCCAGCAGTGATCAGTGCGAGCAGCAGATGTATCGCGTCGGGTCGACGCGGGTGGGTTTGCAGTTTCATCCGGAGTGGACGGCTGAATCGGTGGCCATGCTCAATGAACACTTTGGCGACGAGTCACCGCTGCCCCGGGGTCAACAGGACAGCGCCGCCTACGCAACCGTGTTCGAGTGGTTGCAGGCGACGCTGGATGGGTGGTGGGCATCCGTTTAGAAGCAAGATCAACATTCGCAACCGATCACGGTGCTGGCAGGCCGTCGCACCGCAACACTCAACTCAAACCCTTCATCCAGCCACCCGGTCACCCCGCCGATCATTTCCTTGACCGGGTAACCCAGCGCCGCCAGTTTCACGGCAGCCTTGTTGGCACCGTTGCAGTGGGGCCCGGCGCAATACACCACGAACACGCTGGTTTTCGGGTAGGCCGCCAGACCTTCAGCGCTCAGCAGTCGCCCCGGAATATTGATCGCTCCCGGCACATGGCCACGCTCAAACGCGAGCGGACCTCGCACGTCCACCAGGACAAAATCCACCTCGCCGGCCTGTTGGCTCCCGTAGACGTCGGAACAGTCGGTTTCGAAGGTCAGACGGTTGCTGAAATGCATCAGGGCGATGGCCGATGGGGCGGCGGGAATCTCGCGGACCAAGCTGGTCATGGGCTGTACTCCAAAGTCTCGGTGGGTGTGAGAAGACTTTATCCGCCCGATGCTTGCGGCTACAGTGGCGCACAAGACACTCATCGGGAACTTTCCGCCAAATGCAGCCCATCCCTGGATTGGTCACGATTCTGGCCTACGACGGCCTCTGTACATTCGAGTTCGGCATCGCCGTAGAGATTTTCGGCCTGGCCCGTCCGGAGTTCGATTTCCCTTGGTACGAGCACCGGATCGCCGCCGTGGATCAAGGCCCGATGCGCGCCATGGGCGGCATTCAGGTGATGGCCGATGGCGGTATGGAGCTGCTCGAGAACGCCCGGACCATCATCATTCCCGGCTGGCGTGATCGCAGCGCCCCGGTGCCCGAGGCATTGATCGCGGCCCTGCGCCAGGCCCATACACGGGGGGCGCGGCTGCTGTCGATCTGCTCGGGTGTGTTCGTGCTGGCGGCCACCGGTTTGCTCGACGGTCGCGGCGCCACCACGCACTGGCGTTACACCGCTGAGTTGGCCGAGCGTTTTCCGAACATTCTGGTGGACCCGGACGTGCTCTATGTCGATTCCGGTCAGCTGATCACCTCGGCCGGCAGCGCTGCCGGTATCGATGCCTGCCTGCATTTGGTGGCGCGGGACTTCGGTACGCAAGTGGCCAACTCGGTGGCGCGGCGGCTGGTGATGTCGCCGCAACGCACCGGAGGTCAGGCGCAGTTCATTCCGACACCGGTCAGTCCTACGCCGCGTAGCGATTTGTCGCGCGTCATGCAGTGGGCACGCGAGCGTTTGCACGAACCGCTGGAGGTACGCGAGCTGGCGAGTGAGGCGGCCATGAGTGAACGGACGTTTCTGCGCCGTTTCACGGAAGCCACCGGCATGCCGCCCAAAGCCTGGTTGCAGCATGAGCGCCTGGGCCGGGCTCGGGAGTTGCTTGAAAGCACCCACCAGAACACTGACCAGATTGCCCAGCGCTGCGGTTATCGCTCGGTGGAGAGTTTTCGGGTGGCGTTTCGCAGCGTGGTCGGGGTGCCGCCGTCGGTGTATCGGGAGCGGTTTGGGCGTGAGGTTAAAGCAATTTTTTGAAGTGTGTTTGAGGGCCTCTTCGCGAGCAAGCCCGCTCCCACAGTAGACCGCGTCCGTCCAGACAACTCGGTCAACTGTGGGAGCGGGCTTACTCGCGAAGGCGTCAGCCCAAACACCGATGCACTCAAGGCTTGCGCAGCAGATACGTATCCATAATCCACCCATTGGCCAACCGAGCGGCCTTGCGCACCCGTTCGATCTCATCCGCCACATCCTTGAGCTTGCCGCTGATCAGAATTTCATCCGGCGTCCCCAGGTAGGCCCCCCAATAAATCTCTGCCTCCTGATCCGCCACCTGATGGTAGGAGTCCTCCGCATCCAGCATCACCACCAGGCTGTCGGCATCACTCACCTGCCCGGCCGCCAGCCGTCGGCCGGTTGTGATTTCAATCGAGCGGCCAATGCGGTTCAGCGGCACCTTATGTTGCGCAGCCAGCGCCTGAACACTGGTGATGCCGGGGATCACTTCAAATTCGAAGACGCACCGGCCTGAGGCCAGAATCGCCTGCAAGATCCGGATCGTGCTGTCGTACAACGCCGGATCGCCCCACACCAGAAAACCGGCGCACTGGTCGTCAGTCATTTCCTCGCTGATCAACCGTTCGAAGGTCTGCTGCTTGGCCAGGTTCAGGTCTTCTACGCTGGCCTTGTAGTCCACATCACCGCGTTCGCGTTCCGGGCTGTGGGCTTCGACAAAGCGGTAGTCGCGATCGATGATGTAGCGCTCGCAGATCTCGCGGCGCAGGTCGATCAGTTTGTCTTTGCTCTGGCCCTTGTCCATGACGAAAAATACATCGACAAGGTTCAGCGCTTTCACGGCTTGCATCGTGATGTAGTCGGGGTTGCCGGCGCCGATGCCGATGACCAGAAGTTTTTTCATCAATGTGCTCCCTCAGAGTCAGTGCCCAGCAAGCGTAAGCGCCAGCGACCGTTGAACCGCAACTCGATGGCCGACAGCGGTTCAACGTCGATCAGGTTGAACGCTGCGCCTTGCAGCACCTGCGTCAGCGCGGCGCGCATGACAAACGGATGGGTGATGGCAACGATGTGCCCCGGTGTGGCCTCCAGCGTTTTCAGCCAAGCGGCCACCCGCTCACCGAGTTGCACCACCGACTCGCCACCGTGGGGCGCCGAATTCGGGTCATCGAGCCAGATCTGCAGCGTTTCAGCTGCGGTTTTTTGCAGATCGTCGATCCGTACGCCGTTCCAGAGCCCGAAATCGCAATCCCTCAATGCCGCGACAATCTCCACGTCGCTGCCGAACAACTCGGCGGTTTGCCGGGTTCGCAGTTCAGGTCCACACACCAGTCGCGGCGTCCCCTTGAACTGAGCACGACGCGATCCCCTTGCCAATTGCCAATCCATCTCTATTGGCTCATTCGTAGGAAAACACGCCAATTTCTGTGCGACGGTTCGAGCGTGGCACATCAGGGTCAAACGGGTCGCCTGCACGAAGGATCACTCTGTCGATGGAAATTGAGAACGGCGTCACGCCGCGAATAATTGCCCAATTGTGCCGCAAGAAGCGCGATCCAGGGCGTTTCGTTTGATCCGGCCATCCAGGTTCGAAAACTTGATACACCTGAAAAAATCGGCAATATCCGATATCACTATGGGCGATGGCCTACAAGCTCAGTCGACTTCCATGTAGCCCAATGCCCACGGGGTTTTCGCTCTATTTTGGGGTTTTGAAAAACCATTGAAAAATTCACTAGACATGTCGAGTCCGCTACATAAATACTGTTTTAGCAATTTATGAAATGAAACCGACACATCCATCCAGCAGGAGCCCGGATGCCTTCTCTCAGAGACCTGATCACCGATCCCGGCCTGGAACTTACGCCGTCGGAACGCAAAGTCATCCGTGCCTTGCTGGACCAGTACCCGCGTAACGGACTGGGCCCGATGTCGCGTTTGGCCGAACATGCCGGTGTCAGCGATCCCACTATCGTGCGACTGGTCAAAAAACTGGGTTTCAGCGGTTATGCCGATTTCCAGGATGCCCTGCTCAGCGACATGGACCACCGCCTCCGTTCCCCCAGCGCCCTGTTGCAGCCTCGCTCTCATCTTCAGAAAGGTGACGCCTGGAGCCATTATCTGGCGGATAGCCATCGAGCGCTGGCGGACACCCATGCGCTGACCCAACCCGAAGATGTGCGGATTCTGGTGGAGTGGCTGCTCGACACCCGCCATCAGGTGCATTGCTTCGGCGGGCGCTTCAGCAGTTTCCTCGCCAATTACTTGCTCAACCACCTGCGCCTGCTGCGTCCAGGCTGTTTCGCCCTGGAAGACAACGCGCAACTGCCTGACCGATTGTTCGACGTGCAGCGTCAGGACGTGGTGCTGGTGTTCGATTATCGCCGCTACCAGTCACAGGCCCTGCGCGTGGCCAATGCGGCGAAAAGTCAATATGCACGCGTGGTGTTGTTCACCGACATCTATGCTTCACCGTTGCGGGAAATGGCCGACCTGATTATCAGTGCGCCGGTGGAATCGGTGTCGGCCTTCGACTCCCTGGTTCCGGCGCTGGCTCAGGTCGAGGCGCTGATTGCCTGCCTGACCTTGCGCAGTCCGGATCTGGCCGATCGCCTGGAAGGCATCGACGCCCTGCGGACCGACTTCGACACCCATCTGCTGGAGGATAAATAAGGATGTTCAAGCTCCCCCACCACTCACCCCGGGATTTGCCATTCGTCACCGATCACACCGCGCTGTTGCTGGTGGACATGCAACGCGCCTGGCTGGAGCCGCAGTTCGACCCGCACCTCAACGGACCGGACGCCGAGTACTTCCTGACCCGCACCCACATGCAGGTGGTGCCCAATCAACGCCGGTTGCTCAGCGCCTTTCGCAGCTCCCGGCAAAACGTGCTGCACACGATCATCGAAAGCCTCACCGCCGACGGCCGCGACCGCTCGCTGGACCACAAACTCTCGGACATGCACTTGCCCAAGGGCAGCCCGCAAGCGCGGATCATTGACGACCTGACCCCGGCAGAAAACGAAATTGTGCTGCCCAAGACCTCGTCCGGGGTCTTCAACTCAACCAACATCGACTACGTGCTGCATAACCTCGGGACGCGACACCTGATCATCGCCGGCATCGTCACCGACCAGTGCGTGGACATGGCGGTGCGTGACGCCGCGGACCGCGGCTACCTGGTAACGCTGGTGGACGATGCCTGCGCAACCTACACAGCCGAGCGGCATCAGGCCTGCCTGGATGCAATCAAAGGTTACTGCTGGATTACCGACACACAGACTGTGCTCGGCCGATTGCAGGAGATGCAGCCATGAGCGAGCGCCTGCTGCCACTGCCCATGACCACCCTCGTCACCACCGACCTGATCGGCGTGACACGCGGGCGCTCCTTTCCCACGGACGAACTCGAACACTATCAAAGGACAGGTTGTGGCTGGGTGCCGGCCAACAGTGCGCTGACCCCGCAAGACATCATCGCCTACGCCAACCCGTGGGGCGCTTATGGCGATTTGCGGCTGATGCCTGATCCGGCCAGCCGAGTGACGGTCAGTAACGGCCCGGATGCCAACGCTCCGGCGCTGGATTTTATTCACAGCGACATTCGCGAAACCGATGGCCGCCCATGGGGTGCCTGCCCGCGTACGGTGTTACGCAACGAGGTAGAGCGTTATCGCGCCGAGTTGGGCTTGCAGGTCAATGCGGCGTTCGAGCATGAATTCAACTTGAACACCGGCGACGTCGAACATCTGGCGTTTTCTCTGCAAGCCCAGCGTCAGGGTGCTGAGTTTGGCGGTTGGCTGCTCAGCGCCCTGCGTGCCGGTGGCGTCGAACCGGAAATGTTCCTGCCCGAGTACGGCAAGCATCAGTACGAAATCACCTGTCGCCCGACCCTTGGGGTGGCCGCTGCCGATCGCGCGGTGAACGTTCGTGAAATCACCCGCGAGATCGCCCGGCAAATGGGCCTGGAGTTGAGCTTCGCGCCCAAGACCTCGGAGCATGCGGTGTGCAACGGCGTGCACCTGCACGTCAGCCTGCTCGACCTGGCTGGCCAACCGGTGATGTACGACGCCGGCACCACCAATGGCTTGTCGACCCTCGGCCAGCACTGGGCCGCCGGCATCCTGCATCACCTGCCGGCGCTCTGTGCGTTTACCGCGCCGACGCCGGTGTCTTACGAGCGTTTGCAGCCTCATCACTGGAGCGCGTCCTACGCGTGCCTCGGGCAACGCAACCGCGAAGCGGCGCTGCGAATCTGCCCGACGACAAGCCTGGGCGGCAAATCGGTGGCATCGCAATTCAACCTGGAATTTCGCGCCATGGACGCCACGTCCTCGCCGCACCTGGCCATGGCCGCGCTGCTGATTGCCGGTCGGCTGGGCATCGAGCAACGCCTGGCCTTGAACGCAATCACCGATGAAGTCCCCGACTCCCTGAACGAAGAGCAACGCCAGGCGCGCGGCATCGTCGCCCTGCCCGCGTCCCTTGCCCAGGCCCTGGACTGCCTGCGCAACAGCGAAGCACTGATTGAAGCCCTGCCGAGCGTGTTGCTGGACACCTACTTCGCCCTTAAAACCGAGGAACTGACGCTGACGGAACAGCTGTCGCCCGCCGAACGCTGTGAGCACTATGCGCGCCTGTACTGAATCTGCTGAGCTCGGTCTTTACACCGAGCCCGCGTACACCCTGAGCCGGGAAGACTCCGGCCACCCGTTGATTCTGGTGTGCGAGCACGCCAGCCGTTTTATTCCGGCCGGGTTAAATGACCTGGGCCTGAGTCACGAGGCGGCCCGTGAGCACATCGCCTGGGACATCGGCGCCCTGGCGCTGGCCGAGGGCTTGTCCCGAGCATTGGGCGCAACGCTGTTGGTGGCCAATTATTCGCGACTGTTGGTCGACCTCAACCGACCGCGTCAAGCCCCGGACAGCATTCCGGCGCAGAGCGAGATTTATCAGGTGCCGGGCAACCGGGACCTGGACGAAGCCACCCGCGAGTATCGACGGCAATCTTTGTTCGAGCCGTTTCACTCGCGTCTGACAGACTTGATCGACAAACGTGTCGCTCAAGGCCGGCCGGTGCGGGTGGTGGGGGTTCACAGTTTCACGCCGGTCTATCACGGCCAGCCTCGTGCGCTGGAAATCGGCGTGTTGTTTGGCGAGGGCAGGGAATATGCCCAGCGTTTGATCGATGGCTTAAGCCAGCATCCATTGAAGGTTGCCGGTAATGAGCCATACAAAATCAATACGCTGGGCGACATGACCGTGCCGGTCCATGGCGATGCAAGAGGCCTGGAGTCGGTGTTGATCGAGGTGCGCAACGACCTGCTGCGCACGCCTGAAGACGTCCGTCGATTTACTGAATACCTGGCGCCACTGTTGTAAAGCAATCGCCACACACTCGCAGCCTGTAGCTGCTTACATATCAAGGAGAACCGCTTCATGGAAATAGAGGAATTCGGCTACAAGCAAGAGTTGAAACGCAGCCTGTCACTGACAGACCTGGTGGTGTACGGGATGATCTTCATGATCCCCATCGCACCGTTTGGTGTTTATGGCTACGTCAACGCCGAGGCGCCGGGACTGGTACCGCTGGCCTACATCATCGGCATGGTGGCGATGCTCTTTACTGCCCTGAGTTACGGCAGCATGGCCCGGGCCTTTCCGATTGCCGGTTCGGTTTACTCCTATGCGGGACGGGGCCTGAACCAGCACGTAGGGTTTATCGCCGGTTGGCTGATGCTCCTCGATTACCTGCTTATTCCGCCGCTGCTGTATGTATACGCGGCCATGGCCCTGAATCATTTGTACCCGGACATTCCGAAGGTCGGTTTCATTCTGGCCTTTCTGGTCAGCGCGACCTTCGTCAACTTGCGGGGCATCACCTTCACCGCGCGAATGAATATCATCTTTCTGCTGGCGCAACTGGTGGTGCTGGGGATCTTCCTGTTTTACGCCTGGAACGCGCTGCACAGTGGCGGCGGCAACGGCCAGCTGACACTGGCGCCGTTGTACAACCCCGAGACGTTCAACTTCGCCCTGCTGATGCAAGCGGTGTCGATTGCGGTGCTGTCATTCCTCGGTTTCGATGCGATTTCCACCCTCGCCGAAGAGATCAAGGGTGACCCGGGCCGCAGCGTCGGCAAGGCCGCGCTGATCACGCTGGTGGTCATGGGCGTGATCTTCGTCGTGCAGACCTGGATTGCGACGGATCTGGCGGCCGGCATGGGTTTCAAATCGGCTGACACGGCTTTTTATGAAATCGCTGAACTCGCGGCCGGCAGCTGGCTGGCCACCCTGACCGCCGTGGCGACAGCGCTGGCCTGGGGTGTTGCGGTGGCAATCACCTCTCAAGCAGCGGTGTCTCGTCTGCTGTTTGGCATGGCCCGGGACGGCAAGCTGCCAAAGGTACTGGCCAAAGTTCATCCCAAACACAACACGCCGTACGTGAGCATCTACCTGGTGGCCGTGCTGTCGCTGGTGATCTGCTACCTGTTCATCAACTCGGTGGACACCCTCACCTCACTGGTGAACTTCGGCGCACTGAGCGGTTTCATGTTGCTGCACCTGACGGTCATCAACTACTACTGGCGTCGGCAGAAATCCGGCCAGGTGATCCGTCACCTGATCTGCCCGGTGATCGGCTTCATCATTGTCGCGGCCATCATGTACAACATGGGCGTCGATGCACAGAAACTCGGCCTGATCTGGATTGCCCTGGGCCTGGTCTACCTGTTTGTACTCAACAAGGTGGGCACCCGCACGGTACTGCCCGACCCAAGCAACGGCTGACAAGAAAAAGAGCGGCGTCTGACAAAAAATCAGGCGACCGCCGATTTAACGCGTGGAAACCGACAGTGATAGTCAGGTTCGGTGCCAACCGCCGAACCCTTTGATACAGGAGTGCATCCATGCTGGTCTTACGCCCAGTCGAGTTAACCGACCTGCCCCAGTTGCAACAACTGGCGCGCGACAGTCTGGTAGGCGTCACGTCTTTGCCGGACGACACCGAATGCCTGCGCGAGAAGATTCTCGACTCCTGCGCCTCATTCGAAAAAGACGTTGAGGGTCATGGCCCGGAGAACTATTTCTTCGTGCTGGAAGATCTGACTCGAGAGCGTTTGGTGGGCTGCTCGGAGATCCTTGCCACCGCCGGTTTCAGCGAGCCGTTCTACAGCCTGCGCAACCGGCATTTCACCAGCGCCTCGCGGGAGCTGAACATCGAGCACGGCGTGCCCGCGCTGTCGTTGTGTCACGACCTCAGCGGCCATACCTTGCTGCGAGGGTTTCATATTGACGCGACGCTGGTGCGCACACGGTTCTCTGAACTGCTGTCCCGGGCGCGGTTATTGTTCATCGCCGCCCACTCGCAGCGATTTTCCGAAGCCGTCATCACCGAGATCGTCGGCTTCAGCAGCGATGAAGGACACTCGCCATTCTGGGATGCGGTGGGCAAGCATTTCTTCGACCTGCCCTACGTCGAGGCCGAGCGACTTTGCGGCCTGGAAAGCCGAACCTTCCTCGCCGAACTGATGCCGCAATACCCGATCTACGTGCCGATGCTGCCGCAGGCTGCGCAGGACTGCATCGGTCGTATCCACCCCGATGGCCAGGAGGCCTTCGATATCCTCGAGCGCGAAGGCTTCGAAACCAACAGCTACATCGACCTGTTCGACGGCGGTCCGACATTGTATGCGCGCACTCCCGGCATCCGCTCCATCGCCCAGAGCCAGACCGGCACGGCTCGGCTGGATTCGCCCATCGACGCACGCGGCAGCTATCTGGTGAGCAACGATTCGCTGAAGGACTATCGCGCCATCGTCGCCGATCTGGATTACCAGGCCGGACAACCTGTGAAGTTGAGCGCCGAGATGTGCACCGCCCTGAACGTCACCGAAGGCAGCCCGATCCGGCTGATCGACCTGTGAGCATCACCCGGCCCCGCGCCCAACGACAGCGCCCGAGCGGGCGTGCAGAAGGAGTTGCATCATGATTGTCCGCCCGGTTCACGTCACCGACCTGCCCGCCTTGCTGAACCTGGTGTACCAGGCAGGCCCTGGCTTCACCACCCTACCGGCCAACGAGGAACGCCTGACCCACCGGGTGCGCTGGGCCCAACGAACCTTCGCCGAACAGGTCGAACGCGCCGATGCCGATTACCTCTTCGTGCTCGAAGACGACGATCAGCAATTGGTGGGCGTCAGTGCCCTGGTGGGCGCCGTGGGCCTGCGCGAACCCTGGTACAACTACCGGGTCGGGCTCACGGTAAGTTCGTCACCGGACCTGGGTATCCGGCGACAGATCCCGACATTGTTCCTGAACAATGAAATGACCGGCCAATCGGAGATTTGCTCGCTGTTTCTGCGACCCGATCAACGCCAGGGCAGTAACGGTCGATTGCTGTCGTTGGGGCGTTTGTTTTTTGTGGCCGAGTTTCCGCACCTGTTCGGCGACAAACTCATCGCCGAACTGCGTGGCAGCGCCGACGAACAAGGCTGTTCACCGTTCTGGGACAGCCTGGGCCGGCACTTCTTCAAGATGGATTTCAGCCACACCGATCACTTGTCGGGGCTGGGCAACAAGTCGTTCATCGCTGAACTGATGCCACGCCAACCGCTCTACACCTGCCTGCTCACCGAACAGGCCCAGGCCGTGATCGGCAAGGCGCATCCGAACACCGAACCGGCGCTGAAAATCCTCACCGCCGAAGGTTTTGCCCATAAGGGTTACATCGACATCTTCGACGCCGGCCCGGTGATCGAAGCCCCGGTCTCGAATATCCGCACCGTGCGCGACAGTCAACCGCTGCTGCTGGCCATCGGCACGCCCGACGAGCAGGCCCCGGTGTGGCTGATCCACAACCGTCGCCTGGAAAACTGCCGCATCACCGCCGCCCAGGCCAGGCAGGTGGGCAACAGCCTGATCGTCGACCGCCTCACCGCCAAACGCCTGCAACTGCAACCCGGCAACTCGGTACGCGCCGTGCCGCTGCTCAATCAACAACAGCAGTCGGTGGCGGCGTGACCGACGGTGGTCCGTCCGCCTCTGCAAATTCGTCATCATCCTTCCCCCGCTCGCGTGATAGCCTTTTGTTCCTTCGGCGTTGACACTTTTGCTCAAGCCCTTCCATTCCCATTGCAGTGGTGGAACTCATATGTCCAGGCTTTCTCATCAAGATTTGCGCCGTAACTTTCGCGAGCTGTTCGCTTCCAGCACCTGCTATCACACGGCGTCGGTCTTCGACCCGATGTCGGCCCGCATTGCCGCTGACTTGGGTTTTGAAGTGGGGATCCTGGGCGGTTCGGTCGCATCGTTGCAGGTACTGGGCGCCCCCGACTTTGCCTTGATCACCCTCAGTGAGTTTGCCGAGCAGGCCACTCGCATTGGCCGTGTCGCCCAATTGCCGGTCATCGCCGACGCCGACCACGGCTACGGCAACGCGCTGAACGTCATGCGCACCATCGTCGAACTTGAGCGCGCCGGCATCGCCGCCCTGACCATTGAAGACACGTTGCTGCCCGCCCAGTTCGGCCGCAAATCCACCGACCTGATCGGGGTGGCGGAAGGCGTCGGCAAGATCCGCGCAGCACTGGAAGCACGGGTCGACTCGGAAATGGCAATCATCGCCCGCACCAACGCCGGGATCCTGCCGGCGCAGGAAGTCATCAGCCGTACCTGTCATTACCAGCAGGCCGGTGCGGACGGGATTTGCATGGTGGGCGTGCGGGACTTCGACCACCTCGAACAAATCGCCGAGCACCTGAGCGTGCCGCTGATGTTGGTCACCTACGGCAACCCGTTGCTGCGCGACGATAAACGCCTGGCCGAACTGGGCGTGCGGGTCACCATCGACGGCCACGGCGCCTACTTCGCCGCGATCAAGGCCACGTATGACAGCCTGCGGGAACAACGGCAGATCTTTACTCAGGCGTCGGACCTGAATGCGACCGAGTTGACCCACACCTATACGCAGCCTGAGGAATACATCCGTTGGGCGGAAGAGTTTATGAGCGTGAAGGAGTAACCGATTCCACCGAAAAGATCGCAGCCTTCGGCAGCTCACAGGGTGTACGCCATCTCTATGTAGGTGCTGCCGCAGGCTGCGATCTTTTGATCTTGCCTACACCGCGGCTTTGAACCCCTCCTCCCGCTGCAACGCCCGCGCCTGAACCACATCCAGCATCGCGCAGCCTTCGCGCATCAGCAGATGAACCGCCCGGGTAACGCGCATCAGATCGCAATCGGAAATGTCTTTGAGGTTCAGGCTGGACAAGGTGTCCGCCAGATCACCGGCCAGTGCGGGGGGCAGCGGCTGATTAGCCATAGGTCACCCCGGCATCGATCAGATGAATGGATGAGCAGTTCGCCCATTGCCCACCATTGGAAGCCTGTTCGCAGGCATAGGAGGTTTTGATGTCGGATTCGAAAACGCAGGCTACCGCACCGCCTGGCAAGTGGAACTCAACCCCATCAACCGGGCTGTCCTTGCCGATCGATTTCCACACGCCGTCCAGTTCGAAGACGTCCGCCACCTCCGTCCCGTCGACGTCATCACCGGCGGTTTTCCCTGCCAAGACATCAGCCTTGCCGGCGCCAGACCCAGCAACAAAGAAACCCGAGGCCTGCGTGGCCAACGCAGCGGCCTATTCTGGGAAGTCATACGAGTCCTCAAAGAGACACAACCTCGCTGGGTGGTGCTTGAGAATGTCGTTAACCTGCTCGCTATCAACGATAGCCAAGACTTTGAAAAGTCATCCGGGCCCTTGCGCAATGCGGGTATGTGGGATTCTGGCGAGTGCTTAATGCTCAATATTTCGGAGTCCCCCAGCAACGTCGTCGCGTATTCCTGGTCGCAGGTTACAGACGAATGCCCCCCATGGAGCTGCTGGCTGACGCCGCGCCAGTGGAAGCAATACCTCCAGCGTCTAGCAAGATCGCGTGGCCACGCCCAGCGGATGCATGGGCTGCCAATACTCTATTGGCAAACAAAGCAGGCTCCCAAATCGCTATGGGCTGTACCACTTTCGTCGCTCAACCGAACGGATGGCATCAGATGGCTGAGCGGCAGCGAGCGTCTGAAGATGATGGGCTTTGCCTCGGAGTGGATGCGGCCAACCTTGCAGAGGCTTTCGCTGCCGGAAACGCCGTCGTTACGCAAATCGCGCAATGGATTGCCGAAAAGCTAATTAAGGCACACTAAAAACAAAGGCAGCAGAGACGACCATCTCCGCTGCCTAACCCCAACGTCTCAGTTTCCGAAATTCCCTTGCACCACACGCAACAAACCTAAACTCCATTTACCTCGCACCAGCGCCCGAGTTTTTCGCGCTCGGCATCAGCAAGACTCAAGCCTTACGCAAAGCCACCCGCCAAACCCGCGCAACATCACTGGCCCGCTCCCGCAACAACCGCGGTGCCTCGGCACACGCCTGCTCCAGCGTCATCGGCCCACTGGCCAAGGCAAACGCGGCATCGATGCCATGTTCGTACAGTGCTTGATAACCCTCCCCCAGTGTTCCGGCGAGGACGATCACCGGCACGCCGTGCTGCCGAGCAATACGCGCCACACCAAACGGCGTCTTGCCGCGCAGGGTCTGGGCGTCGAAACGACCTTCACCGGTGATCACCAGGTCGGCGCCCTTGACCGCATCGTCCAGGCCGACCAGTTCGGCGACCACTTCGACCCCGGCCTTGAACTGCGCCCCCAGAAACGCTTTGGCGGCGAAGCCCAGGCCGCCTGCCGCACCGCTGCCCGGTTCGTCACGTACATCTTTGTTCAATACCTGAGCGCATCGTTCGGCAAAGTGCCCGAGCGCGCGATCCAGTTGCTGGACTTGCTCGGGTGATGCCCCTTTTTGCGGGCCGAAAATCGCTGAGGCACCGTGAGGGCCGCACAGTGGATTGTTGACGTCGGCGGCGATGTCGAATTGCACCTCGGCCAGACGCGGATCGACTTCACTCATGTCGATTCGCGCTAGTTGCGCGAGGGCCAAGCCGCCCGGTGCCAGTATTTGGCCCTGGGCGTCCAGCAGTTTGATGCCCAAGGCTTGCATCGCACCCGCCCCGCCGTCGTTGGTGGCGCTGCCGCCAATCGCCAGAATCACCCGTTGCGCCCCGGCATCGAGCGCCGCGCGGATCAACTCGCCGGTGCCGAATGTGCTGCTGATGCAGGCGTCACGCTTGCCCGGCGGAACCAGTTGCAGGCCACTGGCCTCGGCCATTTCGATGATCGCGGTGTGGCTCTGGGGCAGCCAGCCCCAAACGGCCTCAACCGTTGCGCCGAGCGGCCCGCGGACATGGGTGCGGTGCAGTTCGCCCTCGCACGCCGCCAGAATAGACTCGACGGTCCCCTCCCCGCCGTCCGCCATCGGGCATTTGACCAGGAGCGCATCGGGCCAAACCTGCGCCAACCCCAGAGCAATGGCGTCAGCCACACCCTGGGCACTCAGGCTGTCCTTGAATGAATCGGGGGCGATGACGATTTTCATGCGAATTCTCCAGTTCCAATGCGCTCCATGCTGCCAGCAGGCAAGAACAATAACGCCGGTCCGCTGCACAAGCGGTCATGACGATTATTGTTCATTCCAACAAAACCGGCATTGTGATGCCTCGCGAAGGCGTCCTTGCAGTCGCCACATCTCTACTCAGTTTGCGGAAGCAGTTGCACACCAAGGTACAAAGCCAGCATCCCGTCCAGCTTCAGCGGATCAACACCACTAAGCTCGGCAATCCGCTCCATCCGGTAACGCAAACTGTTGCGATGAATGCCCAGCGCATCGGCACAGGCCTGGCTCTGACCATCGTGATCACACCAACTGCGCAGGGTCGCCAGCAATTGGCCGTTGCCATCCTTGGCGATGACTTTGCGCAGCGGTTTGAGCAACTCGTCCAGCGCGTCGTCGTTGCGGTGCCGCCAGAGCATCACCGGCAGCCGATACCGATTGAGCGTCAGCAACCTCGAACGCGGCAACACATCGCGGCCATAGGCCAGCAAGTCGCCGACACGTCGATAGCAGCGGCGCAATCCCGACAGCCCATCGGCCTGCCCGCCCACGGCGATGCGCAGAATGTTCCAGCCGAGGCCGTCGAGTTTTTCCAGCAACCGGTCATTCTCGATCGCCTGCGCCGCCGGTCGGCACCAGAGCAACGAGGACTTGGCCGAACTCACGCACCAACTGTCCGGGTAGCGCGAGGTCAGCCAGGCGCTGAGCGCTTCGACGGTTTGCCCGGGACCGTGTTCCATCCCTAACTCGAACAGATACGGCACCCGCGTTATCTGCGGCTTGAGCCCAAGCTGTTGCGCTTCGTCGATCAGCCGCGGCGAATCCCCGGCCTCACTGAGCAGCAATGCCAGCAAATCATCGCAACGCTGACGCCGCCATTGCTGTTCGGCCTGCTGATTGCGCTGGCCGACCAGCATCTCGGCGGTCATCCGCACCAGTTCGGCATAGGTGCGCAATTGATCGGGTTCACCGGTGATGCCCAGCACGCCAATCAAACGCTGATCGAGCAACAGCGGCAGGTTGATGCCCGGTTGCACGCCTTTCAAATGAATCGCCGTTTGGGCGTCGATCTCCACCACCCGCCCGTTGGCCAGCACCAGTTGCGCGCCTTCATGCCGGGTGTTGACCCGCTCCGGTTCGCCGCTGCCAAGAATCAGGCCCTGGCTGTCCATGACGTTGACGTTGTACGGCAGGATGGCCATCGCCCGGTCGACGATGTCCTGGGCCAGGTCGTGATCGAGTTCGAACATAGCGGGGATCCTTGAAAGCGTGATGGAGCGGATTGTTCACCCGCACAGGCCTTGGTTGCAAACCCTGTGCTCAGGCACAAAGACAGCAACCCTGAGGGTGGCTGAGACTCTCAGGGCGATCAACGTTACCCTTTGCATCGCAAAAAATCATAATAAAGAGAGAGCCCGCCATGTCACAGAGCGCCGCCGCTACCCAGGCCATCACTGACGAAAAAAACGCCGTCTACAAACGCATTACCCTGCGTTTGATTCCCTTCATTTTCATCTGCTACCTGTTCAACTACCTCGACCGGGTGAACGTTGGATTTGCCAAGCTGCAGATGCTCGACGCACTGAAATTCAGCGAAACCGTGTACGGCCTCGGGGCCGGGATCTTCTTTATCGGCTACGTGTTGTGCGGCGTCCCCAGCAACCTGGCCCTGACCAAATTCGGCCCGCGCCGCTGGATCGCGCTGATGATGATCGTCTGGGGCTCGCTCTCGACCTGTTTACTGTTCGTCACCACCCCGACCGAGTTCTACACCTTGCGCCTGTTCACCGGCGCGGCCGAAGCCGGGTTCTTTCCGGGCGTGGTGCTCTACCTCTCGCAATGGTTCCCGACCTTCCGCCGTGGCCGCATCATGGCGCTGTTCATGTCGGCGATCCCGGTGTCCGGCCTGCTCGGCAGCCCGTTTTCCGGCTGGATTCTCAATCACTTTGGCGCAGGCCAGACGGGTTTGGCGGGCTGGCAGTGGATGTTCCTGCTCCAAGGCATTCCGACCGTGATCCTTGGCGCCCTCGCCTACTTCCTGCTGAGCGACAGTTACGCCAACGCCAAATGGCTCACGCCGTTCGAGCGCTCGGTGCTGGAAGCCGACCACGCTGAAGACCTGGCCAACAAACCGAAAACCACCACTGACTCGCTGCTGGCCGTGTTCAAGAACCCGGCGATCTGGGCGTTTGGTCTGATCTATTTCTGCATCCAGAGCGGCGTCTACGCGATCAACTTCTGGCTGCCGTCGATCATCAAAAACCTGGGCTTCAGCGATAACCTGGTGATCGGCTGGCTCAGTGCGATTCCGTACCTGCTGGCGGCGCTGTTCATGTTGATGGTCGGCCGCTCGGCGGACCTGCGCAAAGAGCGCCGCTGGCATTTGGTGGTGCCGATGCTCATGGGCGCGGTCGGTTTGCTGATCGCTGTGAACTTTGCGACTACGCCGGCCATTGCTATCCTCGGCCTGACCATCGCCACCATGGGCGCCCTCACCGGTTTGCCGATGTTCTGGCCGGTGCCGACTGCGCTGCTCAGCGCCGGTGCGGCGGCGGGTGGTTTGGCGTTGATCAACTCCATGGGGCAGATGGCCGGGTTCCTGAGTCCGTATCTGGTGGGTTGGGTCAAGGACAGCACCGGGTCAACCGATGCCGCGCTTTACCTGCTGGCGGGCGTGATTGTTTGCGGGAGTTTGTTGGCGCTGCGTATGACGCGGACGTTGCGGGGGTAGCCATTTCATTAGTTTGGTCCGGGGGGGCGATATTTCCGTTTGCCCCGCCCCACCATTCTGGTATTTGATTGAGGCTTTCTCCCACCGGCAAAAGGATTTCGGCATGAGCTACCGCACACTGGGTCATTCGGGTTTACAGGTTTCCACCCTGACCCTGGGCACCATGATGTTCGGCGAACAGACCAGCACCGAAGATTCCCTGCGGATCATCGACAAGGCCTGGGACCAGGGCATCAATTTCATCGACACCGCAGACGTCTACACCAACGGCCGCTCCGAAGAGATCGTCGGCGAAGCGATTGCCGGTAACCGCCACGAATGGGTGCTGGCAACCAAGGTCGGTTTTGGCCCGGTGGACGGCGTGCCGAACCGCAGCGGTTTGAGCCGCAAGCACATTTTCAATGGCCTCGACGCCAGCCTGACGCGCCTGGGCACTGACTATCTCGACATCTATTACCTGCACCGCGAAGACCACAACACGCCGCTGGAGGTCACGGTGTCGGCGATTGGCGATCTGATTCGTCAGGGCAAGATTCGCTATTGGGGTTTGTCGAACTACCGTGGCTGGCGCATCGCCGAGGTGATTCGTGTGGCCGATCAACTGGGCATCGACCGGCCGGTGATCAGTCAGCCGCTGTACAACATCGTCAACCGTCAGGTGGAAACCGAGCAGATCACTGCCGCGCAAAACTATGGCCTGGGCGTGGTGCCTTACAGTCCGCTGGCTCGTGGTGTGCTCAGCGGTAAATACGCGCCGGACGTGAAGCCGGACGCCAACAGCCGCGCCGGCCGCGCAGATAAACGCATTCTGGAAACCGAATGGCGCGTCGAGTCTCTGCGCATTGCTCAGCAGATCCAGCAATACACCCAGAGTCGCGGCGTGGGCATCGTGGAATTCGCCATCGCCTGGGTGCTGAACAACAGCGCCGTCACCTCGGCCATCGTTGGACCGCGCACTGAAGAACAATGGGATGCCTACACTAAGGCGCAGGCGGTGAAGATTACGGCGGAGGATGAGGCGTTTATTGATTCGCTGGTTGTACCTGGGCATGCATCGACGCCGGGGTTTAATGATGTGAGCCACTTTGTGTCGGGACGCAAACCGCGCTAACAGCAAAAGATCGCAGGCTTCGCCAGCTCCTACCTGGATCGGTGTACCCAGTAGGAGCTGCCGAAAGCTGCGATCTTTTATCTGGCGACACATTCACCGGCCGAACCACGTATCCTCTGCGCCCTTTTCACGTTCAACTTCGCGAGGACAGTTTGTCTAAAGGTATCGCTCTATCGGTTTCAGCCTCGGTGCTGTTTGCCGTCATGTATTACTACACCTCGCTGCTCACGCCTTTGAGCGGCGTAGAAATCTTCGGCTGGCGCATGCTGCTGACCCTGCCATGCATGACCGTGTTCATGGTGGTCTCCGGCGAATGGAAACGCGTGGTCGCCCTTTTTCGGCGGCTAACTGGCCAACCAAAATTGCTCGCTGGCCTGATCCTTTCCGCGATGCTGCTTGGCCTGCAACTCTGGCTATTCATGTGGGCTCCGCTCAACGGCTTTAGCCTCGACGTGTCCCTGGGCTACTTCCTGTTGCCGCTGTCCATGGTGCTGACCGGGCGGTTCGCCTATGGCGAGCGACTGTCTTACCTGCAAAAGGTTGCCGTGTTTTTTGCGTCCCTCGGCGTGCTCAACGAGCTGTATCAGGTCGGCGGATTTTCCTGGGCGACCTTACTGGTCGTCATCGGTTATCCGCTCTACTTCATCCTGCGCAAACGACTGGCGACCGACAACCTCGGCGGCTTGTGGATGGACATGGCCTTGATGTTACCCGTGGCGTTCTGGTTCGTTCAGGGCGGTGAACAGGGTTTCGCCGTGTTCGATCAACACCCGTGGCTGTCGCTGCTGATCCCGTTGCTCGGCGTCATCAGCGCTTCGGCGCTGGTGGTTTACATCATCGCCAGCCGGTTGTTGCCGTTCAGCCTGTTCGGGTTGTTGAGTTACGTCGAGCCGGTGCTGTTGCTCGGCGTCGCGTTGCTGCTGGGGGAAAGCATCAAGCCCGGTGAGTGGCTGACTTACATCCCGATTTGGTTGGCGGTGGTGGTTCTGGTGTTCGAAGGGTTCAAACATCTGGTCCGGCATCGACGAAAATCGATGTAGGACCGGCACGAAAAAGCCCGGCCAGCATTGCTGCTGACCGGGCTTTTTTTACATCTGAAACGGCTTAGTCGGTGGAGAGCACACCACGACGAACCTGGTCGCGCTCAATGGATTCGAACAGCGCCTTGAAGTTGCCTTCGCCGAAACCATCGTCGCCTTTACGCTGGATGAATTCGAAGAACACCGGGCCCATCAGGGTTTCCGAGAAGATCTGCAGCAGCAGACGCTTGTCGCCCGACTCGGACGAACCATCCAGCAGAATGCCGCGCGATTGCAGTTGATCAACCGGCTCACCGTGGTTCGGTAAACGGCCTTCGAGCATTTCGTAGTAGGTTTCCGGCGGCGCGGTCATGAAGCGCATGCCGATGCTTTTCAGGTGATCCCAAGTCTTGATCAGGTCATCGGACAGGAAGGCAACGTGCTGGATGCCCTCGCCGTTGAACTGCATCAGGAACTCTTCGATCTGCCCGGCGCCCTTGGACGATTCTTCGTTCAGCGGGATGCGGATCATGCCGTCCGGCGCGGTCATGGCCTTGGAGGTCAGACCGGTGTATTCGCCCTTGATGTCGAAGTAACGGATCTCGCGGAAGTTGAACAGCTTCTCGTAGAAGTTGGCCCAGTAGGCCATACGACCGCGGTACACGTTGTGGGTCAGGTGGTCGATGATCTTCAGGCCAGCCCCGACCGGGTTGCGGTCAACGCCTTCGATGAACACGAAGTCGATGTCGTAGATCGAGCTGCCTTCGCCGAAACGGTCGATCAGGTACAGCGGCGCACCACCGATGCCTTTGATCGCCGGCAGGTTCAGTTCCATCGGGCCGGTTTCGATGTGAATCGGCTGGGCGCCCAGTTCCTGGGCCCGGGCAAACGCCTGCTGGGCATTCTTGACGCGGAACGCCATGCCGCACACCGACGGACCGTGCTCGGCCGCGAAGTACGAAGCGACGCTGTGGGGTTCGTTGTTGAGGATCAGGTTGATCTGGCCCTGACGATACAGGTGCACGTCTTTGGAGCGGTGGGTCGCGACCTTGGTGAAGCCCATGATCTCGAAGATCGGCTCCAGGGTGTTCGGGGTCGGCGATGCGAATTCGATGAATTCAAAGCCCATCAGGCCCATTGGGTTTTCGTATAAATCTGCCATGGTTGGCGCCTCATCATTTTCTTGTCAATTAACGGATCGTTAGTTGCTAGCAATGCTGAGACCGGCGGGTGGCGCGCAGGAGATGCCCCGCACGCTGCGGGCGAGGAAGTCACCGTAGATCAATTGAAACCCAAAACTCTTCATTGTCGACCCAAGGCTCTTGCGGGCGAGGCTTCTGCTGCCAGAAGACGATTATTCTTATATGCGTAACCCGATTCTACACAGCGTAAATCGGTTTGTCCGCCTTCTGTATCAAATCCCCTTTTTCCCTGCTCGCGCAAGGGGTTTGTTGCACAGGAAAATCCCAGCGAGGATCAGCCCTCCTCCCAGGCACATCGCCAGGGTCAACTGTTCGCCCAACAACAGCGCACCGAGGATCACCGCAGTCAGCGGATTCAGAGCGATGAACACGCCTGAACGCGTCGCGCCGATTTTACGAATGCCGTCGTAATAGCCGATATAGGCCAGCGCCGAACCCAATACGCCCAGGTACATCAGGCTCATCCATTGCTTGGGTCCGAGGCTGGCGAGTGCAGCAACACTCAATTCACCACTAACAGCACTGGTCACCCACAGCATCAGCGTGCCCAACAGAATCGAGTACGTCACCGTTTGCACCGGGCCCAGGGTTTGATTCAGATCTTTGGAGAACAGCGAATAAACGCCCCAGCCAAGCACGCAGCCGAAGATCAACAGATCGCCGATCCAGGCATCGGGATTGCTGGCCAATAGTTGTGGATTACGACTGACGATCACCAGGCTCGCCCCGGTAATGCAGATCGCGATTCCGATGACTTTCACTCGGCTCAAGCGCTCCTTAAATAGCAGCCATGACGCCAGCCCGATCACGGCTGGGTTCAACGCCACGATCAATGACGCCCGTGAGGCATTGATGTAGTGCAGCCCATAGAAGAAGCACAGGTTGTAGAAAAAGATCCCGAAAAAACCCAGCAGCGCCAATTGCAGCCATTGCCGGGGGCTGGGCCTTGCAAAAGGCACGCGGGCCAGTAGCAGAAACACCAACAACGCCACGCTGGCCAGCAAGAATCGCAGGCTGGCGGCAAACAAGGGACTTAGGCTGTCGGCCAGAAACCGCCCGGCGACAAAGGTGCCGCCCCAGATCATGGTGACGGCAGCCAGTTTCAGATAAACCGGGACATCCGAAGGGTTGGACAGACTTTGCTCATAGGTCGTCATAGGTTTCCAGAACGAGAAATCGGGAGAGATGACGTATCATCTGATTAATACCTTCTCATCGTAAAATGAGTAAACACTCATGACCCTTACCCAACTGGAGATATTTTCTCTGGTCGCCGAGCTTCAAGGCTTTACGGCGGCAGCCAATCGCTTGGGGATTTCCCAATCCGCGGTCTCTCACGCCCTCAAGTCGCTGGAACAGGAATTGGGCGTCGAGTTGCTGCGCCGGCATCAGTCCCGGGTCGAACTCAGCGACATCGGCCAACAGCTTTTGCTGCGCGCCCGGGCGATGCTGGGCCTGGCGAACACCTTGCGCCAGGAAGCGGCCGATGCGCGCGGAATGAAACGCGGCACGTTGCGCATCGGCTCGTTTGGCCCCACCTCATCGATCAAACTGCTGCCGCTGATCCTGCGGCACTACCGCGCGGCTCACCCGGGCATCGAGGTCCACATTGACGAAGGCCCGGACCGGCAGGTGATCCAGTGGCTGGAGGAGCGGAGAATCGACATCTGCTTCGTGGTGTTGCCCGAGGAGCGGTTCGACACTTTTGCGCTGGTCGAGGACCAAATGGTCGCGCTGCTGCCCGTCGATCATCCGCTGGCTCGTCGCGACAGCCTGAGCTTGAGCGATTTATGTAACGACCCCTTTGTATTGACCGAGGCCGGCTCTTCGGAACTGGTGTCGCGACTGTTCAGTGCCGCGCGGCTGACTCCGAACATCCGTTATCGCTGCTCGCAACTACTGAGCACGCTGGACACCGTTGGCCGAGGCGACGCGCTGACGGTTGTCGCCGAAAGCTCATTACCCGACGACCGCGACAGTCGCTACGTGAAAAAACCGCTATCGCCACCGGTCATCCGTCAGGTTGGTCTGGCGGTACTCGACCAGCGCCAGTCATCCCCTGCGGCGCTGGCTTTTATCAAACTGGCCGAACGCCTGAATTACCGTTGAGCGGCACACACACCGAGGGCCAACTATCATGGCCTCTACCTGAACTCTTTTTGGAAGGCGTCCCGTCCTGCTAGCATTTGAGAGCCCTACTTCATCGTTACAGGTTTCGCAAATGCCACTGAACGTCAAAACCCGCCGCAAACGCGGTATCAGGATGGCTGTGACGCTACTGAGCGGATTACTCCCGGTGCTGTTGGGATTTGCCATTCTTTATATGCAAGCTGAGCGTGCGCTCAAGCAAAGCACTGAACAGACGGCCGAAGAAGCCATTCGCCAATTCGAATTGATGCTCGACAACACCGCCCAGGCCGCTCGGGAGCTTCTGCCGCTGGCCGGCCAAAACTGCAACGACGTCAAACTGGCCTTGCGCGAACAGGTCACCCGCCGTCCGTTCGTGCGCTCGACCAATCTGGTGTGGGACAACACCATTTATTGCAGTTCTTTGTTCGGTGACGTTCAGGAAAAGATCGTTTCCGGCGACTACAGCAAAGGCGCGTTATTGCTGATGAAAGGCAACCCGGTCACGCCGGATACCGCATTGCTTGTGTATCGGCTCAGCAAAGAAAAACACGGCGCGATGAGCACCCTGGACGGGTATCACCTGAGCAACGTACTGCGGCTGATCGGCCGCAAGACATTGCTGCTATTGCAAGTCGGCCCCCATTGGCTGTCCGCCGATGGCAAATTCCATGAAGGTGCCCTGCCTGCCTTTGCGGTGGCGAAAACCCAATTGGCGTCCTCGCGTTACGCCTTTTCGGTGACGGCCGGATTTCCTGAAGGCGAAACCTGGCGCTTCATGAGCAGTGAGTATCCGCCGCTGTTCAGCTTGCTGGTCTTCTTCGGTGTGATGTCCGGCTTGATCGGGCACGTTGTACAAAAACGCTCGTCATCACCGAGCAATGAAATGCGGCGCGCCCTGGAAGCTACGGAGTTCATTCCGTACTTTCAGCCTGTGGTGCATGGCGACAACAAGAAGTGGTCCGGCGCCGAGGTGCTGATGCGCTGGAATCATCCAAAGGAAGGTCTGGTGCGCCCGGAGCTGTTCATTCCGCTTGCCGAACACACCGGGCTGATCGTGCCGATGACCCGCTCATTGATGCAGCAGACCGCCGAATGGTTGGCGCCTGTTTCATCCTCATTCGAGGGCGCTTTTCATATTGGCATCAACATCACCGCCAGCCACTGCAAGGACTTGAAACTGGTCGAGGATTGCCGTCAATTCCTCGCGGCCTTCAAACCGGGTGCCGTCAGCCTGGTGCTGGAACTCACCGAGCGCGAACTCATCGAACCCACGGCCATCACCCACCAACTGTTCGAACAGCTTCACGCGCTGGGCGTGATGATCGCGATCGATGACTTCGGCACCGGTCACTCAAGCCTGGGTTACCTGCGTCAGTTCAATGTGGACTTTCTGAAAATCGACCAGAGTTTTGTCGCCATGATCGGCGTTGACGCCCTCTCACGGCATATTCTGGACACCATCATCGAACTCTCGGCCAAGCTCGATCTGGGTATCGTCGCCGAAGGCGTGGAAACCGTGGAGCAAAGTGATTATCTGACCGCCCACGGCGTGAACTTCTTGCAAGGTTATCTGTTCGGCCGGCCGATGCCCGGCGCGGACTTCATTAACGCATTAAGTCACCATTAACTAGCGACACTAAGCGACGAGACAGGAGATCGCGCACCAATTTGAATCAAAAGACTACTGTTGTTACATGAAGAAAAAGACAGGATTTACTCTTGGCCAATTAACTACTACAATTTTTCATGCCTGCGCTAGATTGGCAGGTGAGCCATTATCACCGAGTCGCTTCAAGGCTCTTGGCTTATAGCTTTGTTTGCGGTTGGTATCAGCCAAACACACTATTGGAGTAAAGATATTGTCCAGACTCGCTGAATTTCGCGCAGCTGAAAAGGCCCTTCAGGAGCAGCTCAAGCAGCTGGAAACCCTGAAGAATGATGCCGGGCTCAAGAAAGAAATCGAATTCGAAGAAAAGCTCCAGGGGCTGATGAAAACCTACGGCAAGAGCCTGCGCGACATCGTCGCCATTCTCGATCCGAACCCGGCAAAATCCGGTCTGCAACAGGCAACAGCGCCTAAAACCCGCCGCGCTCGCGTGGTCAAGGTTTATCAGAATCCGCACACCGGTGAACTGATTGAAACCAAGGGTGGCAACCACCGCGGCCTGAAAGCCTGGAAGGAACAATACGGTGCAGCTACCGTTGATTCCTGGCTGCGTGGCTAAGCACTCGCGGTGAAAAAAAGCCCTGCCAATGCAGGGCTTTTTCATGGACGCCTTCTAAATGCAACGATTGGCGTCGATCAACTCGCTACTTGTTGAATAACTTTGTGCTTAACCCTTTGGTATCTAAAAACTTCCGAACGCGCTGAAACCGGCAGCCATTGAAATCTTTAACTAAAGTTTCAAGCTGTTACGGGCTGCCTCTATTTCATCCTGACTTGCCTTATAAACCTCTGCCTGCCCCGCGTAGGAAAGAACATAGGCCTTATCGCCATCCACGGCGGCAACCAATGTTTGAGAGAGCACATGCCTTCCGTTCTGCGTGATCGTGCAGGTAGTTTCCAGCGCTGATAAGCGGCTCAACGTCGTCGGGTGAATCTTGTTGCAGACACTTTGATAACCGCCCTGAAAGAAGTCCTTCTGCACCGACTTGCGCATCTCCAGCAACACGCCTTGCAGATTCACCTGATGACCGCTTTCCACCTGAGTCATGGTCAACTCCATCACCATCACCGGCGTGCCACCCTGATCGTTTTTCACCGCACGCTGGCGGGACACCTGGGCGTTGGCCTCATCTTGCGGGACAGTTTCGACCTCCCAGCCGTTGGGCCAGGTCATGATTGGCTCGTCTGCGTGAGCGCTATTAACACCTGAAAGCACGCAGATCAGGACGAACATCGATTTACAGAAACGAATCATTGCAATGAACACTCACGGATTGAACCGTAAAGTCTGAGCTTCGCCCGTCTGTCAGGCAATAGCCGACGCTTTGGGTTTGGTGATGTTCGAGCCCTTGCGTATCATTGTCGCCATTCGTTAGCCCCACTTATTTTCCGGAGGGCCCATGAGCCTGCACGAATTGAACACCTTACCAGGCGTGACTGCCCAACCTGACACCGCCACCCAGAAGTTCGTCTTCAACCACATCATGCTGCGGGTCAAGGACATCACCAAGTCCCTGGATTTCTACACGCGCATTTTGGGTTTCTCGCTGGTGGAAAAACGTGACTTCCCGGAAGCCGAGTTCAGCCTGTACTTCCTGGCGCTGGTCGATAAAAACCAGATCCCGGCCGACGCTGCTGCCCGCACTGAATGGATGAAGTCGATCCCCGGCATTCTCGAATTGACCCACAACCACGGCACCGAGAACGACGCGGATTTCGCTTACCACAACGGCAACACCGACCCGCGTGGCTTTGGTCACATCTGCATCTCGGTGCCGGATATCGTCGCTGCGTGCGAGCGCTTCGAAGCGCTGGGCTGCGACTTCCAGAAACGCCTGAATGACGGCCGTATGAAAAGCCTGGCCTTTATCAAAGACCCGGATGCGTACTGGGTTGAGATCATCCAACCTGCCCCACTTTAAGCCCCGCTGCAGATCCCCCTGTGGGAGCGGGCTTGCTCGCGAATGCGGTGTGTCATTCAGCAGCGATATCGGCTGATGGTCCGCATTCGCGAGCAAGCCCGCTTCCACATTTGGAATGTGCACGACACAAAAAAACCCATGATCACTCATGGGTTTTTTGTGTTTTCAGCGTCGGGTTTTATGCCGGGGCCGAGGTCCGGATCAAGTGATCGAATGCGCTCAAGGAAGCCTTGGCGCCCTCGCCCACCGCAATCACGATCTGCTTATACGGCACGGTGGTCACGTCACCGGCAGCGAACACACCCGGCATCGACGTTTCACCGCGGGCATCGACGATGATCTCACCGCGAGGCGACAACTCGATGGTGCCTTTGAGCCAGTCGGTGTTGGGCAGCAAACCGATCTGCACGAAGATCCCTTCCAGCTCGACGCTACGCAACTCGTCCGACTGACGATCCTTGTAACGCAGGCCGTTAACCTTCTGACCGTCGCCCAACACTTCAGTGGTTTGCGCACTGGTAATCACGGTGACGTTCGGCAGGCTGTGCAACTTGCGCTGCAAGACCGCATCGGCGCGCAGCTGCACGTCGAACTCCAGCAGTGTTACGTGGGACACGATGCCCGCCAGGTCGATGGCCGCTTCGACGCCGGAGTTACCGCCGCCAATCACCGCCACACGCTTGCCTTTGAACAGGGGACCATCGCAGTGCGGGCAGTACGCCACGCCTTTGTTGCGGTATTGCTGCTCACCCGGGACGTTCATTTCACGCCACCGCGCACCGGTCGCCAGGATCACGGTCTTGGCTTTCAGGGTCGCGCCGCTGGCGAAGTGGACTTCGTGCAACTCGCCGCTCTTGCCTGGCACCAACCTGTCGGCGCGTTGCAGGTTCATGATGTCGACGTCGTATTGCTTGACGTGTTCTTCCAGCGCCACGGCCAGTTTCGGCCCTTCGGTTTCCTGCACGGAGATGAAGTTCTCGATGGCCATGGTGTCGAGCACCTGCCCACCAAAACGTTCAGCGGCCACACCGGTGCGAATGCCTTTACGGGCGGCGTAGATCGCGGCCGAAGCACCGGCCGGGCCACCGCCAACGACCAGTATGTCAAAAGCTTCTTTGGCGCTGATCTTCTCGGCCTGACGCTCGATACCGCTGGTGTCGATCTTGGCGAGGATTTCTTCAAGGCCCATACGACCCTGGCCGAAGTTCACGCCGTTCAGGTAAATGCTCGGCACGGCCATGATCTGACGGTCATCGACTTCGGCCTGGAACAGCGCGCCATCGATGGCGACGTGGCGGATGTTCGGGTTAAGCACGGCCATAAGGTTCAACGCCTGGACCACGTCCGGGCAGTTCTGGCAGGACAGCGAGAAGTAAGTCTCAAAGCTGAACTCGCCTTTGAGCGAGCGGATCTGCTCAATCACATCAACGCTGGCTTTCGAAGGGTGACCGCCGACTTGCAGCAAGGCCAGCACTAGGGATGTGAATTCATGGCCCATCGGGATGCCGGCGAAACGCAGGCTGATATCGGCACCCGGGCGGTTGATCGAGAACGATGGTTTACGCGCATCGTCACCGTTGTCGAGCAACGTAATTTGGGTAGAAAGACTGGCAACGTCTTTCAGAAGAGCGAGCATTTCCTGGGATTTCGCACCGTCGTCGAGGGATGCAATGATCTCGATCGGCTGGGTGACCCGTTCCAGGTATGACTTCAACTGGGCTTTAAGATTGGCGTCCAACATACGGGCGATTTCCATGCTTTTAATAGGGAGTGAATTCAAAAAAAACGCCCGAGCGAATCTCGCCCGGGCGTTTTTGAGGGCGGTTGCAGGTTACTTAGGTGCGGAAACCCGCCCAAATGATGCGATCCACAGACTTAGATCTTGCCGACCAGGTCCAGGGACGGAGCCAGAGTGGCCTCGCCTTCTTTCCACTTGGCTGGGCAAACCTGGCCTGGGTGAGCAGCGACGTACTGAGCAGCCTTGATTTTGCGCAGCAGCTCGGAAGCGTCACGACCAACGCCGCCATCGTTCAGTTCAACGATTTTGATCTGGCCTTCAGGGTTGATTACGAAGGTGCCACGGTCAGCCAGACCGGCGTCTTCGATCAGCACGTCGAAGTTGCGGGAGATGGCGTGAGTCGGGTCGCCGATCATGGTGTACTGGATTTTGCCGATGGCTGGCGAAGTGTTGTGCCAGGCAGCGTGGGCAAAGTGGGTATCGGTGGAAACGCTGTAGATCTCGACGCCCAGCTTCTGGAACGCGTCGTAGTTGTCAGCCAGGTCTTCCAGTTCGGTCGGGCAAACGAAGGTGAAGTCGGCTGGGTAGAAGAACACGACAGACCACTTGCCTTTCAGGTCAGCGTCCGACACTTGTACGAAGTCGCCATTTTTGTAGGCGGTAGCTTTGAACGGTTTAACTTGGCTGTTGATGATAGGCATCGATGACTCTCCGTCAGGGTTGAAAAGTTTGTTGAGAAGTTGATGGAGTGGATCCTACCGACGCGATTGCCGGATGGCTCATTGGCAAAGCTCATGCTGCTCATTGTTTTTCGCTATTAGCCGAACGTATTAATAGAAGAAAACTTACTTAGCAGCACCAATGGTTTTTTCCGCGAGCGGTGTCATCCCGAGAAACGGGCTGGCTTCAACATAGCGCATGGCGGACTTCATATCCTTCCAGCCCACGTAACTCATCAACGATTTCAAGTCCCACCCGCTCTGATGAGCCCAGGTGGCAAAGCCGCGCCTTAAGGAGTGACTGGTGTAGTGCTCGGCCGGGATGCCCGCGCGCTCCAGCGCCTGGCGTAGTAACGGGATCACGCTGTTGGCGTGCAGCCCCTCCTCGCTCAGATGGCCCCAACGGTCGATGCCCCGGAATACCGGTCCGCGAACCAGCGCGGCTTCGGTGATCCAGTCGATGTACGCCTGCACCGGGCACAGGCGCTGCAACGCTGGCGTCTGGTAAGTCTTGCCAAGGTTTTCGCGGTCACTCTTGGTTCGCGGCAAATAGAGCGTGATGCCTGAGCCAGCGGCCGCTTGCACGTGCTCGATCTGTAACCGGCACAACTCATCGCTACGAAAACCGCGCCAGAAGCCCAGCAGGATCAGCGCCCTGTCGCGTCTGGCCCGCAACAGAGCCGGTTGATCGTGTTCAGATTTTGCGGTTTGCGCTTCTTGCTCCAACCAGGCAACCACTTGCTCCAGATGTTGAAGCTGTAACGGCTCGGCCTGTTTTTCTTGAGCCGGGTGTAGCGCGCGAATGCCCTTGAAGACCTTGCGCACCACCGGCGCCTTGGTGGGGTCAGGAAAACCCTGACTGTTGTGCCATTGCGCCAGTGCTGACAAACGCAATTTCAAGGTATTGATCGACAGCACTCCCGCGTGAGCGACCAAGTAACGCGCGACGCTGTCGCTGGTCGCCGGCAGGAAGCCGCCCCAACTGACTTCGAAATGCTCGATAGCTGCCCGGTAACTGCGACGGGTGTTGTCGCGGGTGGCGGCTTGCAGGTAACGATCCAGCTCAGTCATCGGCTCAACTCTCTAAAACGTACCGGTTTGGCGGGTGAAAACACGCCACAGGACTTATCACACGGGGTAATACCAGTATATCCCGCATGAATACCTATCGTATTTTAAGTTTCTCGTTTGCGTGGTACATTGTGTACTTACGTGGCATGTACCACAGTACGAAATCGTAGGAGAACTCATGGCTCGTGGCGGTGTAAATAAAGCAGTGGTCCAGGCAGCACGCTTGGCAATTTTGGCTCGCGGCGAAAACCCAAGCATTGATGCGGTACGGATCGAAATGGGCAACACGGGCTCGAAAACCACGATTCATCGCTATTTGAAAGAGCTGGATGACGGCGCCGAGCGCGCCGAAGTGCCGCCGGAACCCATTGATGACGAGCTGGCGGGACTGGTCTCGCGGCTGGCACAAAGACTCAAGGAGCAGGCTCAGGAGCCCATCGATCATGCCCGCGAGCTGTTCGATCAGCAAAAAAAACAGCTGGATACGCAGTTGCATGAAGCCCAACAAACCAACACGCAATTGCAGCAGCAGTACGAGATTCAAAGCCTGGCACTGACTCAAGAGTCCGAGGCCCTGCAAGAAACCCGCGCCATGCTGCAGACCGAACAAACCCGCAACGCCGGACTGAATCAGGCGCTGGCCGATTTCGAATTACGCTTGCAAGACAAGGATGAGCAGATCCGCTCATTGGAAGAAAAGCACCTGCACGCTCGCGATGCCCTGGAACATTATCGCAACGCCGTCAAAGAACAGCGCGAGCAGGAGCAACGTCGCCACGAAAGCCAGGTACAGCAGATTCAGATGGAGTTGCGCCAGACCCAGCAGAGCGCATTGGTGCGCCAGGATGAGATCACGCAACTGCACCGCGACAATGAGCGTTTGTTGACGGAGAACCGTGGCACCCTGAGAGAGTTGAGCCTGCTGCAGGATCATTTCAAACAAACCAACGCTCGACAGGATCAGCTGCTGGAACAGGTGAGCCGTATCGACAGCGAACGCACCCTCCTCCAGGAACGCTTGCGCGCTGCCTTGCTGGAAAGTCAGTCGCTGAAACAGAACGTCGACGAGCAATCGCAGATAAACAAAGCATTGGAAATTGAGTTGCTCAAGACTCAGGCGAGCCTCGATGAGAGCGTGCGCCTGGCGGCAGTCATTGCGACAGCGCCAGACGCATCAGAGCCCCAAAAGGACGATTAACCCGCGACCGGCGTGCGCATAGTGACGAACTCTTCGGCGGCAGTTGGGTGCACGCCAATGGTTTCATCGAAATCGCGCTTGGTGGCACCCGCTTTCAGGGCGATCGCCAAGCCCTGCACAATTTCCCCAGCCTCCGGACCGACCATGTGACAGCCCAGAACCTTGTCGGTCTTGGCGTCCACCACCAGTTTCATCAGGGTGCGCTCCTGGCATTCGGTCAGGGTCAGCTTCATTGGGCGGAAGCGGCTTTCGAAGATCACCACATCGTGACCGGCCTCCCGGGCCTCTTCCTCGGTGAAACCGACCGTGCCGATGTTCGGCAAGCTGAATACCGCGGTCGGGATCATCTTGTAATCGACCGGGCGATACTGCTCAGGCTTGAACAAACGTCGCGCCACGGCCATGCCTTCCGCCAACGCCACCGGCGTCAGCTGAACCCGACCGATCACATCGCCAAGCGCCAGGATCGACGGCTCAGCAGTCTGATACTGCTCGTCGACCTCGACGAAACCTTTCTTGTCGAGTTTGACCCCGGTGTTTTCCAGCCCAAGATTGTCGAGCATCGGACGTCGACCGGTGGCGTAGAACACACAATCCGCTTCCAGCTCACGGCCGTCCTTGAGGGTCACCTTCAGGCTGCCATCGGACTGCTTGTCGATACGCTCGATGTCGGCGTTGAATTGCAGGTCCATGCCGCGTTTCGTCAGCTCTTCCTGCAGGTGTTTGCGCACTGCACCGTCGAAGCCTCGCAGGAACAGTTCACCGCGATACAGCAACGTGGTCTCGGCGCCCAGACCGTGGAAGATCCCGGCGAATTCGACGGCGATGTAACCACCGCCTACCACCAGAACGCGCTTGGGCAGCTCTTTGAGGAAGAACGCCTGGTTGGAACTGATTGCATGCTCATGCCCCGGAATTTCCGGAATCTTTGGCCATCCACCGGTAGCAATCAGGATGTTTTTGGCGGTGTAACGCTCGCCATTGATCTCGACCTGGTGCGGATCAACGATTTTGGCGTGGCCTTCATGCAAGGTCACGCCACTATTAACCAGCAGGTTGCGATAGATACCGTTCAGGCGATTGATCTCGCGATCCTTGTTGGCGATCAGCGTCGCCCAATCGAATTTCGCTTCACCTGGCGTCCAGCCAAAACCCGAAGACTGCTCGAAGTCTTCGGCGAAGTGTGCGCCGTAGACCAGCAGCTTCTTCGGCACACAGCCGACGTTCACACAAGTGCCACCCAGGTAGCGGCTCTCGGCCACTGCCACTTTCGCGCCAAAACCGGCAGCAAAACGCGCAGCCCGCACACCACCGGAACCGGCGCCAATCACATAAAGGTCAAAATCGTAGGCCATTTTCAATCTCCTCGGCAGTCCACAAGCATACCCGCAGACGTCCGCTGGGCAAGCGCTGCAATCGATATGGGGACGGAAAATGAAAAAGCCACCTGAAGAGGTGGCTTTTAAGAAACAACTGGGTCAGAGGCTATTAATAGGCCTTGCCAGTCTTGTAGAAGTTCTCGAAGCAGAAGTTGGTGGCCTCGATGTAGCCTTCAGCGCCACCGCAGTCAAAACGCTTGCCCTTGAACTTGTAGGCAATCACGCAACCGTTTTTCGCCTGCTTCATCAGGGCGTCGGTGATTTGAATTTCGCCGCCTTTGCCTGGCTCGGTTTGTTTGATCAGCTCGAAAATGTCCGGTGTCAGGATGTAACGACCGATGATCGCCAGGTTCGACGGTGCGTCTTCCGGGGCTGGTTTTTCGACCATGTTACGAACGCGGTACAAATCATCAGCGATCAGCTCGCCGGAGATCACGCCGTACTTGTTGGTTTCCTGCGGATCCACTTCCTGGATCGCAACGATGGTGCAGCGATACTGCTCGTACAGCTTGACCATCTGGGTCAGGACGCCGTCGCCTTCGAGGTTGACGCACAAGTCGTCCGCCAGCACTACCGCGAACGGTTCGTCGCCGATCAGCGGGCGGCCAGTCAGAATGGCGTGGCCCAAGCCTTTCATTTCGGTCTGACGGGTGTAGGAGAACGAGCACTCGTCCAACAGTTTACGGATGCCGACCAGGTATTTTTCCTTGTCGGTGCCCTTGATCTGGTTTTCCAGCTCGTAGCTGATGTCGAAGTGGTCTTCCAGAGCGCGTTTGCCGCGACCGGTAACGATGGAAATTTCGGTCAACCCAGCGTCCAGTGCTTCTTCGACGCCGTACTGGATCAGTGGCTTGTTTACCACCGGCAGCATTTCTTTGGGCATGGCTTTAGTCGCTGGCAGGAAGCGAGTACCGTATCCGGCTGCTGGGAACAAGCATTTCTTGATCATAAAAGTCCTTGATAGGGCTGTGTGTACGAGTTTCGGCGCAGTCTAATCAGGCGGCGCGCACCTTACAATGCCCCGCACTGGCTAACCGATGCCATCATAGAGAAATATTCTCGCGGATAGTTCCCGAGATAGCTCCGCAGCCTTTATAGATAGCACAGACCATCAGATCTGCACGGCCGCGAATGGCATCACCCTACACCATCAGCACCCGCTGAGAGCATTTGGCGCTATCATTGCGCGATTGAACCAGCCAACGAGGCAGATAGATGTCGGAAGCAAAAAGTGTCAACGGGTTCCTGATCAATCAGGCGAAAGACGGCCAGTGGTGGGTAGACAGTGCCAGCGGCGAGAATATTGCCGGACCTTTCCCGACCGAGGCGTTGGCGATTGAAGTGGCATCCGTATTGGAACTCGAACACCCAGCCCCGAAGCGTCGCGGCAAGGACAAGTCCTGAGAAGCGCCGGACTCGACCCAAGCCCTGCCTCGCGCAGGGCTTTTTTGTGATTGTCTGCAACCAAGTGGCCATTCGCTATAACCTTTTGATGCCAGCGCTGTCACAGGCTCAGCCCCTTCATCCTGACGACGACAACGACATGAATAAATTTTTGCCACTGATCGCGGCACTGGCCCTGAGCGGCTGCGCCACTTCCGAAACGACCTACCTGAACAACGGCGAGCAAGGCCTGGCCATCGACTGCTCCGGGGAAGCCAATTCCTGGGCGACCTGCTACGAAAAAGCCGATGCCTCATGCGCCGGCACCGGCTATCGGATCGTCGGTACCGACGGAACACCTTCGACCAAGGAAAGCGACAAGACGCTGGGCGTCGACGTCGGCAACTACAAGAACCGCAGCGTCGTGGTGGTCTGCAAGTAAGGCGTCCTGCCCTACATGTGAATTTCGGCGAACTTGATCCCGAGGCCGCGCACCGTCTCGATCAAATCATCGAGGCTACTGAAGGATTCGACTTCATCGTTTTCATCCACCAGAAAATAACTGCGCCCGGCGCTTTTCTTGAAAAACACGATCCATTCTCCCGGATTCGCCGGATTCTGAATCACGTGGGTGGCAGAGATGTGACCCTCTGCATGGCGCTCCCGTACCTGCTCTCGCTTCATGCTCGACTCCAGAAATGACAATGCCGCCAAAGCGCTGCTTTGGCGGCATCGGTGCTGACGGGCGGCATTCTATCAGCCGGAAATGCACGCAGTAGCGGCATTGCGTACATCCTTGGGGCGCAACGGCACATTGGAGATGCGCTCATGCAACTTGATGCTGCTGCCGCCGGAGCGGTCTTCGATATCAAATACGGCGGCCGGGCCCGAGGAGAACTTCTGCGGTACGATGACTCGCATACCGTCCTTATGCGGCTCGACTTGCAGGGCTCCCCGGCTGCTGGCCAGTTTCTCGGTCAGGCATTGCGCGTACTCATGAGGCTTCTTGCCAGAAATCACATTCATGGTGGGCAGCGTCTCATTGATCTCCGAGACACTCGCACAGCCACTCATCGCTATCGCCATAGGCAGGACCAGCACACCCCACTTCATACAACACCTCCGATAAAGACACTCCGACAGTACAAATGCTGTTTTTCTCCGAGGCTTACTGCGTTTATCGCTCATAGAATTCCGTATAACCGTTTTTAATTGTCAAAGCGGACCCCGACGACCGGATAATAACCCGTTCGGGCTGATAAACTGCGCCAATCGCCCATGCTATCGTTTTGATTTTGTAGAAAAAGCCCTTCTGGAGGCGCCTCATGAAATTTATCCACCAGCGCGAGCACCTCAACGAAGACGACATCGTCGTCATTCAATGCTCCCAAACATGCAACATCCGCTTGATGAACGACGCCAATTTCCGCAGCTTCAAGAATGGCGGCCGCCACACTTACCATGGTGGAGCATTCGACACTTTCCCTGCCCGGATTACTGCACCGAGCACTGGTTTCTGGAACATCACTATCGACACGGTCAACCGCCGGCCGATCAGCGTAACTCGCAAACCGACCCTGACTCACACCATCAAGATCATCCGCCGCTCCAGCACGAAACTGAGCTGAGTGACACCCAAACACGAAGACAAGCAGGTATGACCGTGGCCCAAACGACCAAGTACGTCATCAAATACAAACTCAATGGTGAACGTCGCTTCGAATTTGCCCAGCTTGAAAACGGCACCGAAGAAGAAGCAAAGGCCGCGCTGGACGCTCTTCATGGTTCAAGCGAAGACGTCATCAGCGAAATAAGCGTCAGCAAAGCGCTGTAACGGGATCCGGAGCGACAACATGGACGTCTGCTCCCGCCTCTGGAATTCAACCGCAAGCGCCGGAGTGCTCACTCCAACCTCGCTCCCTAGACTGGCCACCTCAACCTTTGGTTCAGGAGTCAGAACATGTCTACTTCCTCGATTCGCTTCATCAGCGGCACTTCCAGCCTTGGCGTCTTGCTGCTCGCGTTCAGCGCCGAGGGTTTGTGTGCGCTGCTGATCGGTGATGATCTGGCAATGCTGGAACGCGATCTTTCGCAACGCTTTCCCGGCCAACAAGCACCGCAGCGCGATGAAGGTTTGATGCCTGCGCTGAAGCAAACCCTGCGCCACCTTGAAGACCCGCATACCACCCTGGATTTGCCGCTGGATCTGGCAGGCAGCGTTTTTCAGCGGCGAGTCTGGGATGCCCTGCGGCAAATACCGGTGGGTGAAACCGCCTGCTATCTGGATATCGCGCGACAACTGGGTCAACCCACGGCTTTTCGGGCGGTGGCCAATGCCTGCGGAG
This sequence comes from Pseudomonas sp. ANT_J28, assembly GCF_008370005.1. Taxonomy (NCBI): domain Bacteria; kingdom Pseudomonadati; phylum Pseudomonadota; class Gammaproteobacteria; order Pseudomonadales; family Pseudomonadaceae; genus Pseudomonas; species Pseudomonas sp. ANT_J28. The sequence goes on along the minus strand of NZ_VOBM01000015.1, from coordinate 95,586 downwards.
CGAACCCGCTGGCGGTTATCGTGCCATGCCATCGAGTGCTGCGTCAGGATGGCAGCCTTGGCGGCTACCGCTGGGGGCTGAAGCGCAAACGGCAACTGCTGGATCGTGAGGCGCAGCAATGAGCGAGCGTTCTCTCGGTGGACTGGACTGGGAAGCGCTGGCACAGCAACTCGACCAGGATGGCTGCGCGATCATCAAGTCGCTTTTAAGCCACGAGACATGCGATCAAATCAGCGCTTTGTATGCCCGCCCCGAACCGTTTCGCTCGCAAGTGATCATGGCTCGTCACGGCTTTGGCCGTGGCGAGTACAAATACTTCAGGTACCCGCTGCCGGATATCGTCGCCCGTTTGCGCAGTACGCTTTACCCCAGGCTGGTGCCGATAGCCAATCGCTGGTACGAGCACATGGACCTGCCGACCCGTTTCCCTGAAGCGCATGAAGCGTTCCTCGAACGCTGCCATGCCGCCGGTCAGAAACGCCCGACGCCGTTGTTGCTGCAATATGGACCGCAGGACTACAACTGCTTGCATCAAGACCTGTACGGCGAACACGTCTTCCCGCTGCAAGTGGCGATTCTGCTGTCAGAGCCGGACGACGACTTCACCGGCGGCGAGTTCGTGCTGACTGAACAGCGCCCACGAATGCAATCGCGCCCTCAGGTCATTGGCCTGAAGAAAGGTGACGCACTGATCTTTGCCGTCAACCAACGACCGGTCAAAGGCGTTCGCGGCTATTACCGAGTCACCCTGCGACACGGCGTGAGTCGCCTGCACAGCGGAAAACGGAATACCCTTGGAATCATCTTTCACGATGCGTTATGACCCCATGAACCCGATCACCTTCGACTTGTTTGCCGACGCGGAACCCGAGCAGCAACCCAGGCTCGATCGTATCGGCGAACAGTCCTGCGTCCTCAGAGGTTTTGCCCTGCCCTGGCTGGATCAGTTGCTGCCCGCACTGGACGCAGTTCTGGCGGCGGCACCGTTTCGGCAGATGATCACGCCCGGGGGCTTTACCATGTCGGTCGCCTTGAGCAGTTGCGGCGCGCTGGGCTGGACCACCGACCGCAGTGGTTATCGTTATACCCGCCATGATCCGCTGACCGGAAAACCCTGGCCGAAAATGCCCGAGGTGTTTTTCGAGTTGGCACAAGCGGCGGCGCGGGAAGCGGGGTTTGCGGACTTCATGCCTGATTCCTGCCTGATCAACCGCTATGCTCCCGGAGCCAAGATGTCGTTGCACCAGGACAAAGATGAAGTTTCCTACGCCGCGCCCATTGTTTCAGTGTCCCTGGGATTACCGGCGATGTTCCTGTTCGGCGGCTTCGAACGCAGCGATAAAAGCCAACGAGTGCCGCTGTTCCATGGCGACATCGTGGTCTGGGGTGGCGTGGATCGTTTGCGTTATCACGGGGTCTTGCCGATCAAGGACGGCCAACACCCGCGACTGGGCGAACAACGGATCAACTTCACCTTTCGTACCGCAGGATGAAGCCTTCGAATTCGACCGCAAGACCCGGGGTGCAGCGACCTCCGTCGGCTGGTTAATCTGCATGAAACGGATCAACGGACATGAAGCCATGACAAGCCATTCGACAAAGATAGCCACCGAAAACGACCCTCGATGGGCCGCCGTCGTCGCGCGTGATCCCCGGGCGGACGGACAGTTTGTGTATGCGGTGAAAACCACCGGCATTTACTGCCGCCCCAGCAGCCTGGCGCGATTGCCGAAACCGCAGAACGTCGAGTTCTTCGACACGGCCGAGCAGGCCCAGGCGGCGGGTTATCGCCCCAGCAAACGAGCCGCGAAGGATCAAAGCGACATCGCGGCGCAACATGCTGCGACCGTGGCGGCCGCTTGCCGCCAGATCGAAACCGCGGAGAATCTGCCTGTCCTGAGCGAACTGGCTGTTGCTGCGGGCCTCAGTAGCTTCCACTTCCATCGTGTGTTCAAAGCGGTTACCGGTCTGACACCCAAGGGTTACGCCGCGGCCCATCGTTCACGCAGGGTCCGTGAGCGTCTCGCGGACGGAGACTCGGTGACCGACGCGCTGTATGACGCCGGCTTCAACTCCAACAGCCGTTTCTATGAATCCGCCGATCAACTATTGGGCATGAAACCAGGTGATTACCGCGCCGCCGGTCAGAACAACGACATTCGTTTTGCCGTCGGCCAGTGTTCCCTGGGAGCGATTCTGGTGGCGCAGAGTGAGCGTGGTGTTTGCGCGATCCTGCTGGGCGATGACCCGCACCAACTGGTCTGCGATCTGCAGGACAAGTTTCGACGTGCGAATTTGATTGGCGCCGATCACACGTTCGAGCAACTGATCGCCAAGGTTGTTGGTTTTATCGAAGCGCCGGCCTTGGGCCTGGACTTGCCGCTGGATGTTCGCGGCACCGCTTTTCAAGAACGGGTCTGGCAAGCCCTGCGGGAAATTCCCGTCGGCCGCACCGCCAGCTACGCCGATATCGCTCAGCGAATCGGCGCGCCAAAAGCGATGCGCGCCGTGGCTCAAGCCTGCGGCGCGAACAATCTGGCGGTGGCGATTCCGTGCCACCGCGTGGTGCGCAGCGACGGCAACCTGTCGGGCTATCGCTGGGGTGTGGAGCGCAAGCGTCAGTTGCTTGAACGCGAAAACCCGTCTGAGTCCTGAATGCCGATATAGACCGACACTGAATCCGGGCTGGTATAGACCTCGAAGTCTGTGGCGAACGTGCGGCAAACCTGCGGGTTGTCCTTAAAGTAGGCCCAGATCAGGCCCCAGGCCTGAATGACGCTGTCCGGCATCGCCCCTTTGGCGCTGAACACCAGGTAATCGCCTCCCTCCACCTGAATCTGCGGAAAGTCCTCGGAGGGCGCGGTGACCGCCACCCCCGCGGTCACATCGAAGTGGCCCGAAGCGTCGGACTCGTAGTTGGAATAGACGCCGTACACAAAGGAATCCGGCTGCTTGTGGGCGATCTTGTCGAAGATTCCCTCAACGAAAAATTGTTCCCACATCGGGCCGATGCGCGCCGTGTCTGGTTTCTGCTCTGCGGCATTGCAGGTGCGCACTTGCAGGCCCGAGACGCTAAAGGTCCGCACTTCACGCTGTTTTACATCCATGGTCGATAGTCCTTGTCTCTGTCGTTTGTCTGTTTGATTGGCGGTGAGACAGTCAACGATTGACGTCGACCACCACCCGACCACGCAATTGGCCGGCGAGTAATCGCGGTGCAGCCTCGATCACTTCGCTCAAGCCGATTTCGTGGCTGATCAGCGGCAACAAGGTGAAGTCGAGATCCTTGGCCAGACGATTCCAGGCCAGTATCCGCCTGGCTTTGGGCTGAGTCACGCTGTTGATCCCGGCCAGGGTCACGCCGCGCAAAATGAACGGGGCGACTGAAGCCGGGAAGTCCATGCCTTGCGCCAGGCCACACGCGGCGACAGTGCCGTCGGCCTTGGTGCTGGCACAGGCGTTGGCCAATGTGTGGCTGCCGACCGAGTCGATGACCGCCGCCCAACGCTCCTTGGCCAAGGGTTTGCCCGGTTCGGACAGCGTGGCGCGGTCGATGATTTCGCTGGCGCCTAATTGCTTGAGGTAATCGTGCTCGGAGGTGCGGCCGGTAGACGCGACCACCCGATAGCCGAGCTTGCTCAGCAGTGCGATGGCGAAACTGCCTACACCGCCATTGGCGCCGGTGACCAACACGTCTCCCTGCTCGGGCGTCACGCCATTATGTTCCAGCGCCAGGATGCTCAGCATCGCCGTGTAACCCGCCGTGCCGATGGCCATCGCTTGCGCCGCGGTGAACTCCTTAGGAAGCGGAATCAGCCAGTCGCCATTCAAGCGAGCCTTCTGCGCCAGTCCGCCCCAATGTCCTTCGCCAACACCCCAGCCATTGAGTACGACTAGATCACCGACCTTGTAGTCCGGATGCCCACTGACTTCGACAGTACCTGCCAGATCGATGCCCGGCACCATCGGGAATTTTCGCACCACCGGGCTGCTGCCGGTGATCGCCAGGCCATCCTTGAAGTTCAGCGTGCTGTACGCAACACGCACTGTCACATCGCCTTCGGGCAGTTGATCGTCATTGATCTCTTGCAGTGTGGCCCGGTAACCGCTGTCGTCTTTGTCGATCAAAATTCCTTGAAACATCGCTGTCTCCTATTGGAATCACTCAGTTGTGGTGCAATTGAAATAACACATAGCAACATTTCACCGTACTCGACTTTAAGCCAAAAGTGGCACACGAACTGAAAACTCGACTGGCCTTATGTCAGTCATTGCTGATACAAAAACGGTCCTACCGTCCCTGCCCTGTTATGACGTCGGAGAACCCTTCAAATGAGCAAATGGCCAGACACCCGCATTCTTGATCTGCTCGGCATTGAGCTGCCGATCATCCAGGCGCCCATGGCCGGTGCGACCGGTTCGGCCATGGTTATCGCAGCCTGCAACGCCGGCGGCCTGGGCTCCATGCCCGCCGCCATGTTGAGTATCGATCAGTTGCGCGAGGAGCTGAAAACGATTCGTCAACGCACTCAACGTCCGATCAACGTCAACTACTTCTGCCATCAGCCACCCGCCGCCGATGAGCAACGCGCTCGAGACTGGAAGAATCTGCTGGAGCCCTACTACCGGGAACTTGGCGTGGACTTCGACGCGCCGACGCCGGTGTCCAATCGAGCGCCGTTCGATAGCGCGGCCTGCGAAGTGGTCGAAGAGTTTCGCCCCGAAGTCGTGAGTTTTCACTTCGGCCTGCCGGAAAAGTCCCTGCTGGACCGCGTGAAAGCCACTGGAGCGAAAGTGCTCTCCTCGGCCACCACGGTCGAAGAGGCCATCTGGCTCGAGCAGCACGGTTGTGACGCAATCATTGCCATGGGCTATGAAGCCGGTGGCCATCGGGGCATGTTTCTCAGTGATGATCTGAGCAGCCAAGTGGGGATCTTTGCGCTGGTGCCCCAGATCGTCGATGCGGTGAAAGTGCCGGTGATTGCTGCCGGCGGGATTGCCGATGCACGAGGCGTCGCGGCGGCTTTCCTGTTGGGGGCTTCAGCGGTGCAAGTGGGCACGGCGTACTTGTTCACGCCAGAGGCCAAGGTCAGCGCGTCTCATCACATGGCGTTACGCACCGCCAAGGAAAGTGAGACAGCCGTCACTAACATTTTCACCGGACGCCCGGCGCGTGGAATTCTCAATAGGGTGATGCGCGAACTCGGGCCCATGAGCGCCAAAGCACCGGCCTTCCCGCTGGCAGGTGGAGCGCTGATGCCATTGCGGGCCAAGGGAGAAGCAGATTTCAGCAATCTCTGGGCGGGGCAAGCATTCACGCTGGGCGTTGAAATGACCACGGCTGAACTGACCCGGCGCCTGGCTGAAGAGGGGCTGGCGAAATTGCTTCGTCACTAAACACGGCCCCGTAGCAGCTGCCGAAGGCTGCTACAGGTTCATGCGTGGTCTCAACAACGTGCATCCAACACGTTCCGTTTGTAGGTAATTCGCTATATATTCCGCTATATAGCGTTTTAACCCCTCGCCGCACTTGCCTACCACGGAGCCGTTATATGACCATTCGTGCCTCACGTTTTGCCCCCACCTGCCTGGCAACCCTGCTCGCAGTGTTAGCTTTCGGGTCCGCCCAGGCGGACGAAGTCCAGGTCGCCGTCGCCGCCAACTTCACTGCACCGATTCAGGCGATCGCCGCCGATTTCGAAAAAGATACGGGGCATAAACTGGTCGCCGCCTATGGCGCAACCGGCCAGTTCTACACCCAGATCAAAAATGGCGCCCCCTTCGAAGTGTTCCTCTCGGCGGACGACACCACCCCGCAAAAACTTGAAACCGAAGGCGACACGGTCAAGGGCTCGCGCTTCACCTACGCCATCGGCACCCTGGCGCTGTGGTCGGCCAAGGAAGGTTACGTCGATGCCAAGGGCAAAGTGTTGAGCGACAACCAGTATCAGCATCTGTCCATCGCCAACCCGAAAGCCGCGCCTTACGGTCTGGCCGCTACTCAGGTGCTGGCCAAGCTCGGCCTGACCGACAAGGTCAAAACCAAGATCGTTGAAGGCCAGAACATCACCCAGGCCTACCAGTTCGTCTCCACCGGCAACGCCGAACTTGGTTTTGTGGCCTTGTCGCAGATCTACAAAGACGGCAAAGTCACCGGCGGCTCGGCCTGGATCGTTCCGGCCGACATGCACGACCCCATCAAACAAGACGCGGTGATCCTCAACAAAGGCAAGGACAACCCGGCTGCCAAGGCGCTGGTTGACTACCTTAAAGGTCCGAAAGCCGCCGCTGTCATCAAATCCTACGGTTACCAACTCTAAATGACACTATCGAGTGCCGACTTTTCCACCATCTGGCTGACCCTGAAACTGGCGTCGCTGACGACGGTTATCCTGCTGGTCATCGGCACTCCGATTGCGTTATGGCTGTCGCGCACCCGCTCGTGGTTGCGCGGCCCGGTCGGGGCGATCGTCGCCCTGCCCTTGGTACTGCCGCCGACGGTGATTGGCTTCTACCTGTTGCTGGCGCTCGGCCCCAACGGGTTTGTTGGCCACTTCACCCAGTCACTCGGCCTCGGTACCCTCACGTTCAGTTTTGCAGGGCTGGTGATCGGCTCGGTGCTCTACTCGATGCCGTTTGTGGTCCAGCCACTGCAAAACGCTTTTTCTGCCATCGGCACTCGCCCCCTGGAAGTGGCCGCGACCTTGCGCGCCAATCCCTGGGACACGTTTTTCAGCGTGATCCTGCCGCTGGCCCGCCCCGGTTTCATCACCGCTGCCATTCTCGGTTTCGCCCACACCGTGGGTGAGTTCGGCGTGGTGCTGATGATCGGCGGCAACATTCCCGACAAAACCCGCGTGGTCTCGGTGCAGATCTACGATCACGTCGAAGCCATGGAATACGCCCAGGCCCATTGGCTGGCCGGGGCGATGCTGGTGTTCTCCTTTGTTGTGTTGCTGGCGCTCTACTCCAGCCGTAAAACCAAATCGGGCTGGAGCTGATCGATGATTCATGCGCGTCTGAAACTGAGGTATTCGGGGTTCGCCCTGGAGGTGGATCTGCAACTGCCCGGCCGCGGAGTCACCGCACTTTACGGTCACTCCGGTTCAGGCAAGACCACCTGCCTGCGCTGCATCGCCGGTCTGGAAAAGGCCGAGCAGGGTTTCATCCAGGTCAACGATGAAGTCTGGCAGGACAGCGACAAGAAGATTTTCGTACCGCCGCACAAACGTGCGCTGGGTTATGTCTTCCAGGAAGCCAGCCTGTTTCCCCATCTGTCGGTGCTGGCCAACCTGGAGTTCGGCATCAAGCGCATTCCTCATCAACAACGCCGGGTTGACATGGCACACGCGACCGAACTGCTCGGGATCGGCCACCTGCTGGATCGCCATCCGCAGCACCTTTCCGGCGGTGAACGGCAGCGGGTCGGCATCGCGCGCGCCCTGCTCACCAGCCCGAAACTGTTGCTGATGGACGAGCCGCTGGCGGCATTGGATAGCCAACGCAAAAACGAAATCCTGCCTTACCTGCAGCGACTGCATGATGAGCTGGACATCCCGGTGCTGTACGTCAGCCACTCACAGGATGAAGTCGCGCGGCTGGCCGACCATCTCGTCCTGCTCAGCAATGGCAAGGCGCTGGCCAGCGGCGCTATCGGCGAAACGCTGGCCCGTCTCGACCTGCCCTTGGCGCTAGGTGACGACGCCGGCGTGGTAATCGAGGGGCACGTCAGTGCCTATGACTCCAACTATCAGTTGCTGACCCTGCAACTGCCGGACACGACCCTGAACATTCGGGTGGCTCACTCACCGATGACTCCAGGTCAGGCCCTGCGCTGCAAGGTTCAGGCGCGGGATGTCAGCCTGAGCCTGCAAAGCGTCGAGCAAAGCAGCATCCTCAATCGCCTGCCGGTCACCGTGATCAGTGAAATGGGCGCCGACAATGCCGCCCACGTGCTGATCCGCCTGGACGCTGGCGGCAGACCGCTGCTGGCGCGGATCACCCGCTACTCCCGGGACCAACTGGGTGTGCACCCCGGCCAGCAACTCTGGGCACAGATCAAGGCGGTGGCGGTGCTGGCATAAATCCGCTGGCACGACTGCAACGGCGTGCGGTCAATGGCTGTACCGGCCCCTGATCCGCCGCCAAGGACTACCGCCATGCCCGATATCGCGCTGCCCGATGTGCTGCCATCCGACCTGCATTACGTCGATGACACCCAGCCCGGCATCACCCGCAAGAAACTGCGCGGCAAGTTCTGCTACTTCGATCCCGCGGGTCAAAGCATCACCGATCAAAACGAGATCAAACGCATCAATGCCCTCGCCGTGCCCCCGGCCTACACCGATGTGTGGATCTGCGCCGACCCGTGCGGCCATCTGCAAGCTACCGGTCGCGATGCCCGAGGTCGAAAGCAATACCGTTATCACCCACGCTGGCGAGAAGTGCGTGATGCCGACAAGTACTCACGTTTGCGGGACTTTGGGTTGGCGCTGCCGAAACTGCGCAAACAGCTTGAAGCATTGCTGGCAGCTCCCGGCTTCAGTCGCGACAAGGTCATGGCCACGGTCATCACCTTGCTCGATACGACGCTGATCCGGGTCGGCAACACCCAGTACGCTCGGGACAACCGCTCCTACGGCTTGACTACCCTGCGCAACCGTCACGTCGAGGTAAACGGCAATGCGATCCTGTTCCAGTTCCGCGGTAAGAGCGGTGTCGAGCACCAGATCACCGTGAAAGACCGACGCCTGGCGCGGATCATCAAACGTTGCCTGGAAATTCCCGGGCAAAACCTGTTTCAGTACCTGGATGAAAACGGTGAGCGACACACCGTCAGTTCCTCCGACGTCAACGCCTACCTGCAAACCCTCACCGGAGCCGACTTCACAGCCAAGGACTACCGCACCTGGGCCGGCAGCGCATTGGCGTTGGCGGTTTTGCGGGAACTGCAGTGGGAGCCCGAGTCGGATGCGAAGCGGCATGTGGTGGAGATGGTCAAGAATGTGGCCAAACAACTGGGCAACACCCCAGCCGTCTGCCGCAAGTGCTACATCCACCCGGCGGTGCTCGATGGTTTTCTTTTGGGTGCGTTGGCTGAGCTGCCCAGACCACGAGCTCGCAAAGGGCTCAGGGCAGAGGAAGTCGGGCTGGCGATGTTTTTGGAGATGAGGGTCGCAATGGCTGAGGCGACTAACTGACCTGTCTATTTTTTTGCATGATCGCCAATGGCTTCTATAGTTGATGTGAACCTGAATTAGCTGCGGTGAGCCATGGAAGACATTTTCGTTGTGAAGCGATGCAACAAGATCATCATCCATGGTCGCCGGGCCGGCGAACCCGATCATCCACCACCCGACGCCGCCGTCTGGTATCGCATCGCCGATACTCGAACCCGCGGCTTCATCGGTGACGGTTTCGATCGTGAGGAAGACGCCCGGCGTGAATGCTGGCAGCTCAATGCCAGGTCGCAAGTGACGGCCCGACAAGGCTAAGGTCACCTGCCTTTTAGGGGTCTATACTGAAAAAGCTGAAGGAATAGCGACCCCATCGGCAGAAAGCTCGCACCCCGCGGGCTTTTTGCTGCCAATTACAGGTTTCTTGAACGGAGGTGTTTGCCATGTCCGAAAAAGAGTCCATCACCACGCTGCTCACCCTGCTCGACTCCCGTCAGGCTCGCCTGGCAGCGGCGTGCAAGGAAATCGCCGACTGGGTCGATCATCAAGGCGGGCACCCGACGGCCCTCAGAATCCGTGATCGGCTGAACGACATCGAGAAGGACGCGCCACTGATTCGCAATACGCTGTCTTCGCTCAAACCTGTCGACCCGCCCCTGCCGCGGTTCAGATGATTCGATCTGGACATCCTCAAGGACACGGCCTGATTCAGGACGCATGAACGGCGACCTTATCGTCACCGGGTGCGTCCTTGCCTGAACGCTTCCTGCTACATCCCCCCAACCCGGCCTGGCGCTGGGCTTTTTTATTGCTTCGCAGTCTGTTTCACACCGTGTTCACAACTCACGCCCTACAGTGACTGGACTCCTTTGAAGACTCCCCCTGGCCCGCCCGCATGCGGGCCTTTTTTTTGCCCATTGCGCAGGCAACGAACGTCGCCGTACGCTGGAGGTCAAACCATTACACGCAACGAAGGAGACGTCTGATGGTTACTCACTTCAAAGTCGGCGGGCATCTGGCCTGCGGTCACAAAGGCAGCAAGCTCGTTTCAACCAGCGAACTTACCCGGGTGAAATGCAGAAGCTGCCGCAACACGGACGCGTTCAAGGATGCGCGCAAAGACCAGCGCAACGCTGCACGCCGCGCCGCACGCAAAGCCAAAGTTACGCACACCACCAATGACTGGCGTACGGCTTGGGTCGAACGGCTCACCGCCATGGATGGACTACAACGATTGCCTCGTGGTTTTACCGGTCAGCCTTTCGTTTAGCTGACAGCATCAACGGCTGAATCGAATTCACTCGATTCGGCCGCTGGCGCCAAGATTTCCAGCAACGACATGCGTTTGAAGGCTTCGACCAGGCCACGCCCTCCTCGGGTGCACATGAGGGATGAAATCGAAGCAGCCTGCGCTTCCGATTGAGATAACGGGTGCGCGTTAGTTGGATGATACTTAACTAGTGCACACTGAATTGATTGTTAGTAGTCTTTGTATTTTGGTCTACAAGCCAAACTGAAGCGCTATCACTGTGCACGGTATTGCATTCCTTTCCATATTCTTTATAGGTGACGCAGATCACGTCACCCGCCACAGTCCAATTACCTTTAACGCCTGGATAATTAGCGATTTTAATTAACGCTTCTCCGCCAGGACTCAATGTTTCCGTGAACAGCTCGCCTTTGGCGGTTTTGCTTTTGAGCTCACGACCAATCAACACTTGGTGAATTCATCCCGCTTAATTGCCTCGCCCCAGCAGGTGCGGGGGTATGGGCATCGTTTGGAATCTGAGGTCCGGAAGAACATCCAGAGAGAAAGAACGCTACAGCAGTGGCAGTCGATAACTTACTCACACTTCCACCTCTTACAATTTTTTATATTCAGACAACGTAACTTTTAAGATTAGATAACCCCAAACTGATCAATATATTTTTTGACGATAAGATCAATAGCGGCGCCAGCGAGGTGTGCACCATTGCCATGCAATTTTTTGGCGGCAAACAGATTCCTCGACTAGGGTTCTATCGAACCAAAATTTCGCCGACGGTGTTGGCGGGCACTCATCAAGGAGGGGACAGATGACATCAATTCGTAAGACCGAGCAAACCTATCGCACCTGGTCCAGCCCAATCTTGCTTGAACTCAAGGAGAGAGAGCACCAGCTGGACGCTGACGCCCGCCAGGCCCTTCAAAATGTCCTGATAGAGAGAAGGCTTGTCGATACCGGCAACCCTTCTGGCGAAGATCGACGCGGCGCTAATCCAGGGGCTAGCGGCCGGGGTCAATAATTGCCAGGGGCTAAAAAACAACAAGCCAGAAACAAACAAGGGTTTGCATCAGCTTTCGCCCGCAAACCCTTGATTTAAGATGGTGCCCGAAGCCGGAATCGAACCGGCACGCCCTTACGAGCGGGGGATTTTAAGTCCCAAGAGAAAATCAATCAGGCCGTGCCTTCCAATAGCTTTTCCGGGTCGCAATCAGGCAAAAAAGGATGCCATGCAGCCCAATGTTTCCGCATACCTCTAAATGATTGCGGCCCGGAAAAACCCATGTTCAAAGAGAAAAAATGACCGCTCAGCGCGAGTCGAAACAACATTACACTATGCCAATGATGCATACATCCACGCGCTCTACTGGTATCGCCTCGACCCCTAGCACCCCATGCACGCAGTACCCCTGTAAGACCTTGTGAAATGGCCGTTTTTACTGGCGCTCGCTGCAATCGAATGCCCACAAGTGCTTACACGTGCGTGAGAGAGTCACGCAAAAGTCACGCACCCATCTCCGGCGTCCTGCCGACCGAACACCAATCCTTTTTTGACTGCTACGCTTTTCCCAACCACCCAGAGGAATCGCCTTGCCAAATTCAGACCTGCTCCCTTCCCTGCTCTTCAAGATCAACGAAAACCAGCTCGCCCTGGAGGCCGCCATTATGGAGCTTTCCAATTGGGTCGAGGCCCGCGGTTCGGCTGACGTCGCCGACAACGTCCGCGGCGCCTTGGACACCATCGACAAGAACGAAGAGTTCATCAAGCTTACGCTCGCGGTGCTGATGACGCCGGAATGACTGCTATTGGCTGTGGATTCAACCAGTCGCCGCACCTGGCATCAACTGAGTTGATCGACGACCCTTATCTGCGTCAGCCCTACCAGCTCAGCCTGCTCTAAAATCTCCTTCGGCGTCGCGTCCGCGGTTGGCATGATCAGGCTGTTCTCTCCATCCCCAAAATGCAGCTGTAGCAGGTGCATCGCCGCCTCATGTGCGGGCAGCTGAGGCTGCTTTAATTCGAACATGTATGTGCGGGGCTCGCCGTTGAACAGGTATTCCAAGGTGAAGTTGCGCATGGTGAAATCCTCATAATGGGAGAAGTACAGCTAACTATCCTGACTTAATGGTCAGTTTTTAGTTCAAGTGTTCCACCGACCGTACATCTCTCATAACCTACGGTCCGTCGCCTCACCCTCGCCACAATAGTCACGTCTCGATTACTGTACGTACAACCAGTATTTGTACAGCGAATCCGTCCCCATGAATTTCGACCAGGCTAAAGCGCTGAGACTTCAGCAGTGGCGCTCGACCCTCGACGACCACGACTTTCGAATGCAGAACCCTGAAGCCCACAGACAGACCCTTCACGAAATGAGCGCTGCCCTCGTTACTGAAGGCTTGATCGACGAACTTCAGCAGTTCGACATGAACGAAATGGCGAACGCTGCTTACTGGCATGCGGTTGAAGAACTTCATACCTCGCCAGCCCGGTACTGCGGCGCTTCTGCCTACGACGTTTTATCGCGTTGCAATGGCGAGCTATTCGGCCGCATCGGACAGTCAATTTTCTATGCCGCAAGCACGCTTGCCGACAACGCACGATCCTCATACAACGGGAAAATTTACCGCGATGCCTCCGGGGCGAACCTTATTTTCAGCCCGTCCGGTGTTTCCGCGAGAATTGTCGGACTTATATTGACCCTACCTGATGGGCAGCAATACGACCTTGTCGAAACAGGGCGAACACTCGAGGGGATCACCCATGAGCCTATAGAAGATCCGGACATCTACCGCGCGCTGGTGGACGCAGCTCAAATTGCCCACGAGTGCTGTGATCTACGTGCTTTCGAAAGAGTACGGCCGCGTCTCGATTTGGCCAGGTTCCGCACCTGCCCCGCTTGCCTTGATCGTTTTGATCGGCGTGAAGATTGCTCGACATGCGCTGGCAGAGGGTTTGTAACGAAGCCTTCGGCCGCTGGTCTACCCTGAATGTACAGCCGGAGGGTTCAACCATGTGCGGACGCCTTTCACAGTATCGGGGCATTCACGACTTCGTCGCGGCGCTCAGCATTCCAAACGCAATGATCAACTATGCCGGCGACCAGCCTATCGAGCGCTATAACGCCGCTCCGACCACTCTGCTTGCCCTCTTTCACCAAGAAGGTCAGTTTCTGCGCGCTGACATGGTTCGCTGGGGCTGGCGCTCACACTGGGCCAAAGACCGCGCGGCACCGATCAATGCCAGGGTCGAGAAAGTCGCCCATGGGCCGTTCTTCCGGGCGATCTGGCCGCACCGGGCAATCATTGCCATCGACAACTGGTTTGAATGGGTGGATGAAGGCGGACCGAAAAAACAACCCTACCTCATCCGCAGGAAAGACCGGGAGCCGATCCTTTGCGCCGCCATCGGCCAGTACCCCAACGCGGAGCACCCACCAGGTGAGCACGACGGTTTCGTAATCATCACCGCCGACAGCGCGGGCGGAATGGTCGACATCCACGACCGGCGCCCGGTGACGCTATCCCCGGAACTGGCCCGTGAATGGTTGGACCCGGCAACACCAAAAGAGCGCGCCGAGCAGATGGTACTGCTCCAGAGTGAGCCGACTGAGGCGTTCGAGTGGTTCAAGGTCGACCGAGCCATTGGCAATGTGCGCAATCAGGGACCCGATTTGATAAAGCCAATGGAGCCGGATGGGTTGTTCTAAATAGGTGCCAACGCTTTCAGCCGATCTTCGGTGGCGACATCGAAAATGACATAGAGCTGATCAATTGTTGAGTCATTCAGCGCTCCGGACGATTCTAGGCCCAGGACGAATCCTTCAGCTCGGGCGCCCGCCTTCGCCGCAACAATCATCGAATCAGCCCGTGCGATCTGAGCAAGAAGCTTATCGGCCTCGCGCTCAATCTTTTGGCTCAGCGATATACCTTCCATACGGCCACCCAGTCATTCAGAGAATGGGGGAAGGATAGCTGCATGCTCGTCTTAAGGAACATCCTTGAAGAAAACGTGATGGCCGAGCTTCAGCGTCTGTTTGGCCTTCGCCGCCCAGTCCGGTGCCTTAGGCATAGTGGTCGCGTAGTAATGCGTGGCCCCGCCGGTTGGATCTGGTGCTTTACCGGCCAGCACCTGATCAGCGGCGATCTGTGCCTGAGCGAACTCGCGGAATGGAATCGGCTTTGCACCGCACAGGTAAACAAAGTTCGGGTCGTTCCTGTTCCAGCAGCTGAACTGGTACGGCTTCTGGCACACGCCGGCGTAACCCTCGCCCCACCACGACTTGGCTTTGCCGTCGTTGACGCGGTTGCGGATCGTCCAGGCCACGGCAATCTGGCCAGCCAGTGATTCGCCGCGCGCCTCACCCCATAGCGTGCGAGCGAGGATATCTCGGTCTTTGTCGGTAACTGGCATCACTTTTCTCCAGGCAAAAAAATCCCGCTCGATGGCGGGTTGCGTTGTACTGCGGTGGCGCATCAGATCAGGTCAGCGGCCACAGTTTGGGGGTCTGCCACGATTACCGGCACCGCTGGCTCAACTGGCCAAACCGGCGCGGCGTACCAGGTCGGCTGCACGGTGACTTTGCCCAGCGCGAACTTGTAGGTTTTCCACGCTTTGAGATTGATCAGGAGCGTGGCCTGCTCTGCCTCATCTTCCTCGGTCGCTTCGCCAATTTCGATGCCAAACCCGATCGTGTCTATGCGCTCCTGAATACGGGCAATCTGCGCGAGCGCTTTTATGTTCCTGCCTGACAGCTCAGCTTTGGCTGCAGCCAGTTGAGCTGCTTCGACAGCAGCGTCCTTCATAGCTTTGGTGATGAGTTGCGACCAATCGATATTCATTGATTGTCCTCAGGCGAGGCTTCGAGTGCTGGCTCCGGCAGCGGGCCGGGGAAGACAACAGGGCCATCGGGCACGTTATTCAGAGGAACCGGGAAAGCCTGCTCGGGGCTGTAGTTCCAAGGCATGGGAAACAATAGTGTCAAGATCAGCTCACCATTTACCTTGTCAACATTGCCCGCAAACCACTCGGAATTAATCGCTGCGCGTGGAAGTGTGTCGCCGTCCCCTATTAATGAAAAGTCAAAAGACTCCCCATTTACAATCAGCGTGCTTCCTGACCGGAATACTTCCAGCGTATCGTCCCGCCGCTGCGGTGAAAGATTAATCAGCATTAGAACCACCTCCCAACTGCAACTAACTTTTCAGATACCGTGGTAGCCACGGGACTGGTGTAATCGATCACGAAGAAATTACATGTAGAGACCGTTGTATTCGGATCGGCATTCAAGGCGTGGACACGACCTGCCCCCCTCGCAGCGCCAGTGACTACTGGAGGCGCGGCGAATGAAGACGGAAACGTCCAGCTCCCGTAGTAGTACCAAATACTTCCGTAAATCGTGAAGTCGCCAACCACAAGCCCATAGGATCGCGATCTGGTACAGATCATCAGCCCGCTGGCAAACTTCCAAGCCTCGCCATTTGCGCCTGAAACGTACTCCATCAAAGCGCCCGTTGGCGTTCCGCCTGATTGCGACACAGTACCAATGATTGCGGCCACTGCAGCAGTGCCGAGACCGAGACCGCTACGTGCCAGAGCTTGAGTAGTACCACCAGTTCCGCCCTGCGCGACACTTATTGCGGTAGTCAAAGCATTGAACGATGTGATGTCGTTGTTTGCGCCAGACTTAGCAGCCGTGATAACTAAGCGGGCATCAACCGCCGCCGCTTTTCCGAGCATGTCTTGCATCATGACAGACAAGTTGGTGATCCCGGTTCCACCCTTGCCGACTGGCAAAACATCATAGTTACCAGTCGTGCCCAATGCTGCCAGCTTTGCGCCGTAAGTATTGACCAGGGCCCGCAGCGCGTCGGCCGAATCTTTGACGTAGCCCTGCATTGGGGCGAGCGCGAAGGTGCCCGCCGCATTGGTCGACCCCTGGTAGTTCGGCGAGATCGACAGGGCCGTGTCGCTGGCAATGTTGGTGACTTCGTACCAGCCACCATCCGGTCCGCGAAAAGCATCGCCAACACGTCCGTTAGCAATGAAAGATGTACCCGAGCCAATGACGGCAGTGGAATTTTGGGTGACAGAGACAAGACCTTGCTTATACCAGCTCATAAATATACCTTCTGCACAACCGGTACAGTTTCATTAATGGAGTATTCCTTGAGCGCGAAAATTGATTTGAGTGGGCATCGATACGGAAACCTATTGGTAACAAGCCCCGCGAAAGTGGAAAAAGGACGAACCTCATGGCACTGCACATGCGATTGCGGAAAAGCAGTGATACGTCATCAGTTGAGCCTCAGATCGGGCCGGACGCTTTCTTGCGGATGCCGAAAGAAAATTCCAAATTCAGGACACTTCAAAACAACTCATGGCATAACGCGAAGACTGCCTGGAGAGCCTGTAGACAGGGTCTACGGAATATGGGCGACGATGAAATCGCGAACGACAAACCCCAAAGCACATGGCTTTGAAAGGTATGGCGGTACTGGAATCACTGTCTGTCCCGAATGGCTAGAATCCTTTGAGAAATTCTTGGCGGATATGGGCCGGCCTCCATCCGATAGCCATACTCTTGACCGAAAAGATCCTGCATTGGGCTACACAGCGGGAAACTGTCGGTGGGCAACCTACAAAGAGCAGAACAGGAATCGAAAAAACGTAGTTCTTGTTGAGTTTGAAGGCGCTCAGCGCCCGCTCTCCGAGCTTGCCGAAGAATTTAATCTTCCCGTAAAAGCCCTTTACATGAGGGTGATTAAGTATGGCTGGGAATTGTCCAGAGCCTTGAACACCCCAATTAGGTCGAAACCATTGAAGTCAGGCCAGTAATTTGGCGCAGAGGAATGGACGGTGACCTTGGTCAGTCCAGGCGGTTGTTGCGAGGCTGTACATCATGATGCGGCCGTTGGCGTAATCGACGCCCAGAGCACAACCACCACCCGATGCATTGTTGTGGCAGTTCATGGCGAAAGGGTTCAGGGAGACATACTCGCCTGAGCCGAGCATCTTGTTAATTCCCCAGAAATACCGGCGGCCCACGGTCAGCTGCTCGTCTCCGAGGTACGTCCAGTTTCCTGCCGCGAAGGTCACGACAACCGCCGGCGCGCCACTGTCGTAAACAAGCGCCGCGTTCTGATCCCACAGCCGCAGCCCATAGGCTGCCGTGCCCATGGACGCCCAGGCGGCCGCGAAATACTGGCCGCTTAACGTTGCGTTGACGTTGGATGCCTTCATGGTGAACCCGGTCCAGTTTCCCGGCCCACCGGTGAACCACACCGATATCGGAATCTGAATCGCCCCCTGATCCGGGCGAATGAACACCAGTGGCGGATCTGAGCTTGTGATTGCCCTGGCAAATACCCCCGTCGCATTGGTAGTCCCCGAATACGCCCCCTTGGTGAGCATGCAAAGTCTGGGGGCCTCGGCGTCAATCTGAACAAATGCATTGTCGTTGATGCTCTGAAAACCAAAACTCATGTCGAGTACCTTATCGCGTAGGCCTTTGCGGCAACCGTTGAGCCGATAGTGGAAGCACTTGATGATGGGTTTTTGCGCCTGACAACCACCTGGTTCACCGCCGTGGTGACAAACGGATAGGACTTTTGGTTCCCGCTCCCGTCGGTCTCGGATGACTGCACATCCTGTGCCCTGGCCGGAATCATCATGAACACGCAGTTGGCCGGGTTGAAGCCCGGAATGCTCAGCGTGTAGTCGGGCGCGACTCCACTGAAGTCGATCACGCCCTGCCAGATCACCTGGTAGGTGAAACTGTTGGTGTCCATGGATAGGCCACCGTTTGCATCAAAAACACGTAGGCCAAATGAAGCCATGGTTCACCCCAGATAGCCGAGCCGGACACGTAACACGTTGTTGGCGTCGTAGACCGAGACGTTTAGCGAGTTGATCACCAGCCGCCCCTGACCGGGGACGATGCCGTTGATTTCAAGCGTTCCGTCTTTATTGAGAATCCAGCCTTGCTGGCCGGCGATGTAGTTCGTCGAGCTGATGTAGCTGCCGATCTTGGCGTTGGTGATCGTGCCGTCTGCGATAAACGCCGAGTTCATGAACACCTGGCCACCCTGCACCGCAAACGGAACCGAGATGGCACCGCCGGCAATGGTGTTCACGATGGCGAAGCGATCGGCACTCACCAGGAACTGGCTTTGCAGACCAGCACCGGTGTTCTCGATGCCCAAGCCGATGCCGGCTGCGACGTACTGCCCCCCTGCGGTGATCTGCATTTTGACCGACCACATCGTGGTCAGCTTGCCGGCGGTGTCGGCGTATGCCGTCGACGTCTGCTGAATCGCGGCGGTGTTTTGTCCCACCGAAACATTCAGCTGATCGATCTTCGTGGACGTCGCAGACTCGTTCGTGGCGACCACCTGTTCCAGCTCGGTAATGTTCGCCGCGTTCTCGCCGATGGCGGCGTCGAAGGTAGTGAGCCTCTGCGCCATGGCATAGTTTTCAGAGGTGCGAACCTTTGATTCCGAAGCGATCGCAGCGGTGCTGGTCCAGCCCTTCAGCGCATCCGCCAGATCCCCTTCGCCATTGTCGTCGCGGGATGACGCTCGCAACGCTTGGAAGGCCGTCGATTGGGCAGTGACCACACCGTCGAGCTCGGTGATCTCGGTAGTATTGGTCGCGACCTGTTGCGCCAGACCATTTGCAGTTTCAATCGACTGCCCAACATCCAGCCAGTAAGTGGCGTTCGGCGGTGGCGTGTTGATTGGCACTGGGACTTTTGCCTGGAATATCCGGCCATCCTCAATCACCATCTGGTCTTTCTCGTAAATCACGTCCGGCTTGTAGCCGGTCAAGCCGTCAAGCGCATCAATCTGCGCCTGAAGACCAGGAATCTTCTCGATCTCGTCCAGCAGGTCCTGGCCCAACTCTGTTTCAGTGATTTGCCCCTCGATCATTTCCAGAATGGCCGAGGAATCAGAGCTCGACTGCCCCTGCACACCCATACCAATCGGGTACCACGGGCCGATATTGCCGATCCGATCCACCAGCCGCGCCCAGAAGTAGAAGGTCACACCAGCCTTCAGGCCAAGCATCGAGAAATCGCTTTGCGGGTACGACAGGTCCGTCAGCTTGGTTGCAGCCTCAAGGCTGGTCGTCGGCCCGTACCAGACTTCAGTCCGCTGGGTGTCTTCGGCGCCAGCCGGGAATCCCCACTTCAGGTAGATACCGAACAGCAGCGGCGTGGCCGTCAGGAACGACACCGCCGGCGGCAAGCCTTCCTTCCCCTTGAGGTTGGTCAGGATCGAGTTGCGCCAGATCGATGAGATGTCGAAGGCGCTGACCGCTCGGACACGGGCCACGTAGGCCCCGGCGTAGATGCCAACCACGTCGACACTGGTCATCCCAGTGCGCTGAAGCTTGATCCAGTTGCCGCTGTCCTTGCGCCACTCCACGTCATAGCTGACCGCACCGCTCACCGCCGGCCACGTAATGGTCATGGTGGCGACGGCGATGCCCTGGGATACAACCGAGTTTGACGTAACGGTCACGCTGGCCGGGGCCGGAACGACAGTAATCGGAATCACGCTGATCGGCCGCTCCTCCAAGCGCGCGCCGGTATCGATGAAAGCGAACTTGCTCGGGTCGTACTGGACGGCCGAGATCTCAAATACGCCTGGCTCCGGGCGCGACACGCTGGTCACGCGATACAGCGGCACCGCCAGGTCGTCGGCATCCAGCGCCCAGACGAGTTCGGGCTCCGGCACTGCAGAGAAGGCAACTGTCACGGTAACCACGCGTCCCGCAACCGATTGCACGGTGCGGCCTTCACACTTGCCGTTGGGCAGGTTCACGATCAACCGGTCCCCGGCCTTGGCCTGGGTGTCGCGGTCGAGCGTGATCGAGCGGCCAGCAACCGCCGAGATGCGACCGCCGATCGCGCGGCCGGCCAACAGTTCGTCAGCCACGGGAATGACATAGCCAGGCAGCGGGATGCGACCATCGAGGCCAACACGGAAGTTGATCCCGCGATCTTTCGAGTTGGTCAGCAGCGCCCATTTACCGCGGCGTTGCGCTTCCGATTCGCGGGTGCAGCCGATTGCGCTGATCTCCAGCGGGTTGTCGCCATAGCGCCGCTGAAGCTTGGCATCAGTAACCGCAGTGACGTCGGTGTCGTAGTTGTTGGCCGGGTTGTCGTAGCTGATCAGGGCTCGGCTGTACCGAGTGCGCTCCGACGCGCTCGAGTAAGTGAACTTGCCGTCGATGACATTCGCCCGGGTATAGGCAAAGTCGAAGTCAGTTGCGCGCGGCATGTCCGACAGAGTGAACACTTGGCCCTGCGCCCAGTAAGTCATGCCCCGATAGATCGCCGAGATATCGCGCAGCAGCGACCAGGCATCGGCCTTGCCTTGAAGGTTCAGGTTGCAGATGAAGCGCGGCTCTTGGCCGCCTTTTCCGTCCGGCACCAACTGATCGCAATACTGGGCGATCCGGTACAGTTCCCACTTGTCGACCTGCCATGGCTTGATCCGGCGGCCCAGACCGAAGCGGTCACTGACAGTGATGTCATAAGTCATCCACGCCGGGTTATCGGTCCATGCCTGCTTGAAAGTGCCGTCCCAAATACCGGTGTAGGACCGGCTGTCTGGGTTGTAATTGCTCGGCACCGACATCTTCTTCAGCTTGGTATCGACAGTCACAGCAGGAATGCTACGAAACTGCTCGGCCGAAAACTCGATGTAGAGTAGCGCTGTATTCGGATAGCGCAGCTTGGCGTCGATGACCTCGGTGAAGCCGGCGATCTGCATGGTGTCGGCGATTTTGTTGTTGTTCTGGTTCGGCGTAATGCGGGTGACGCGGATCAGCCAGCCACTGGTAGCGGCGGGCAAATCAATGCGGCGGGTTCGTTCATAGGTGCTGGTGGTTTTGCCGTCGACGGCTTCGCTCAGCACTTGCTGATAGGCGCCACCATCGGTGGCCAACTCAACCTTGTATTCAATCCGATAGCCATTCACGTTGCCGCTGGCATCAACCGATTGCAGCGCCGGCCAGGCGAAGCGCAGGCGCACTGCTGACAGCTCGGTATTGCTGATCGCCCGAACCCATGGCGTGCCGCTGCGCAGCTCGATGCCTAGGGTGGTTTCATTCTCCACCGACGGGATACCCTGGATGTAGCCTTGTTCAACAGAGCCGTTGCGATACTCCCACTTCACGTTGGGGAAGTTCATGTTGCCCTGAGGATCTTGCAGCGGCGTGTTGTCGAGGTAGATGTCCTGAGCTGTGGGGTTTCCGGCGAACTCGCCCTCGCCCATTGCGATCAGGATCTTGGCCACGGCTACCGAGCGCAGACTGTCGGGCGCCTCCGTCGGGGTTTTCGGCTTGTCCGATCCGCCTTTGGCGCCGTAAATATCAAGCTGCTGTGCTGCGCCCATGCTTTTCTCCAGGCAATAAAAAACCGCCTCGTGGGCGGCAGTGGTGTTCGTGACGTGACTACATCTGGTCTTCGGCGTATATCGCGGCGCTGATGATCGCCCCGCCCACCCGGCGCTTCCCGTAGCAGAGCGGCACTGGGTTGCCGGATGCGGTGGTGTTTTTGGCGCTGCCGAAGGCATAACCCGGGGTGTTCTCGGGGGCTGCGCTCGTCTTCAAACCGCTGGGCTGTGGACTCAACATTTGGATAACACCACCGGCAACCAACGCAATGCCCACAGGAAGTAGAGCCTGAAAGCCAGGGATGAATGAGGCGACGATCAGAATTGCGCCAACGATAGTTTGGAGGATCCCCGCTCGCTTGCTGCCAGTGATCACAGGTGCAATGCGGATCTCACCCGATCCGCAGTATCCAAGCTCTTTTTCATCAATATTTTTTGATCCGCGAAACACGGCAAATTCGATACCTCGAGATTTTGCGTTTGAAATGAAACGTTCAAAGCCGGGGATCTGAATGCACAGCGCCTTTATGGCTTCCGCCGGGGACCGCACCGAAAGCCTGAACGAACGACCGAATTGCCGGAGTTGCCCGTAAAGCAAGATGGTGGTCATGGGCTGATACTCAATCGCTTGCGCTGACATAGTTCTTTTCTCCAGACATAAAAAAACCGCCCGAAGGCGGCGTTTCGTAAGTGTTTAAAGACAGCTATTAAAGGAGCTTTTCAAATCTGATCGTCCCAATTGCTGCCACGCAACGCGCTGGTAAAGCTTCACACTGCTACCTGTCGATACCTTTTTGATGTCCAGCACATCATCCGTCTGACCGTTCATTTCACTGCCGGCGACAATGCGATAGCCAGTGCTGGTTTCGCTCATGACGGAGCTCGATCGATAGTCCTGCCAAGATGGGTACACGCACAGGGCGTAAGCTTTCGGGTCCTTCTTTGATCTGCCAGAGAGCTCGGGAGAACCTTTCAACAAATCCGAAGGTGTAGTGCACCCCGCCAACAGCGCCACCGCCAACGCTCCTATCAAAATCCGCATGATTTTTCCTCGTCCTGAAAGCGCCACCATATCACCGGTTTACGCCTGTACAAATCCTCAGTAACGCCCCGCTAATGTTCAGGAGTAGCGTTTGGCCTTCATCAAAGCCAGGGAGCGGTCATGTCAATCAGAAGTCTTGCGAAAAACCTTCCGGCAGATCCAGATAATCCTGGCTCGGTCCTAGGCTGGGGAGTGATTCAGAAATCGCCGTGGCGGTTCATCGACATTTACGCGTCCAAGGATACGGCTGAAGCTGAATCCTCAGTCCGTGGGCCACGCTATAGCGTCGAATACGGATCTCACCGCCCTGGTACGGGCGACTTCATCGGCGGGCTTACACCGCCGAAGTGACCGGAAGCTTTTCTTCTGCAAAACGGATTCGGCCAGGGCCTGACACGAGCTTGGCTGCGAGCCCAGGCCTTCCAGTGTACGCACGGCGGTAGCCATCCTTGCTCTGGCACTTGCCGGTGAATTTCACTCGATCGATCTCGACGTCGCCATCAAGAATGGCAACTTCGGCCTCAGCGCCGCAGATACCGCCGTCGGTAATAGTGAAGAGGTCGTGAATGGTCAGCACATAGCGCTGGCTTGGCTGCATACAGCCCTCCTGCTGCCGGATGGGCAGTGAACATTAATTGAAGGATTTCCCAGTCCTTTGCCTGCAAGCCCAAGGACTGGGATTGCGCCAATTTCGGCGCGGGTAATGAAAGGAAACTGAAATGAGCGACAAACGAACACTGACTTCATTCGACACGGGCGTGATTGCTGCGATCACCTTGATAGGCACAGCACTGGCAGCGTTGGAACCATCGAAACGAGACATGATAAAGTCGTCGGCCGAATCTCTTATAACGATGCTTCCAGCGGATGGGGAGCTCGCAGATGGTTCTTCTGCACATCACGTCCCGCTTCAAGCGTTAATAGCAGGTCTTTACCCAGAGAAGTCGAAGAAATCTGTCGGCTGATCCATTTCAAAACCTTCCCTGCGTCTTGATGCCCAGGGAAGGTATCTGGCTGGCTGGCATCAACAGCCGAAGTGTTTCGATTCATACATATCTCCAACGGCTTCGCCGCGTCATGTGGCTAATTGTGCATCTTTGTGCCTGAGGATCAGGCGTGTTCGGTCCAGCCAAGGACCGCCGAAAACGATGATCTCGCTCGGCCTGCCGTACAGGTGGTGCAGCAGGAAGGGCCCAGGCCCGAAGGTATTTGCCTCTTCGTCAGGCAACGCCGGATCGGCACCGAGGAAGATGCCGGCATGGTTTGGGTAAACCGTCCGACCTACTTCCATCACGATCATG
The DNA here is from genome assembly GCF_008370005.1 of Pseudomonas sp. ANT_J28. NCBI lineage: Bacteria > Pseudomonadati > Pseudomonadota > Gammaproteobacteria > Pseudomonadales > Pseudomonadaceae > Pseudomonas > Pseudomonas sp. ANT_J28. The sequence goes on along the minus strand of NZ_VOBM01000015.1, from coordinate 71,396 downwards.
TCGCCGTGCTGTGGCTGGTCGACCCGGTAAAAGCCGGCGGCCTCGTAGTTCGCCTCGTACAGGCTGGCGTTTTCCTTGCTCTCCCACCAGCCATCGGCGCGTTTGAAGGCTTCAAACTCAATCCCCCACTCGCGTTTGTACCAGTCGGCGCAGACTTGCCAGCAGTCCCACGCACCATGCACGAACGGCCGGTTGAGCAGCGGCGTGTTTCCGGCCGGGGTAATGCTGCGCAGATCCCCTTCCGGCCAACTGAGGATGTGCCAGGGCAAGGCTGTCGCCTCGCACATGGCCAAGTCGTGCGGCGATGGCCGACTGGTTGCATCTGGGTGGGTGTGGAAGATACCGATCACCTCGCCCGCATCTTCGGCCGCGGCGTAGTCCTCGGGATCGATTCGAAACTCTTCGGCCGGCTCATTGGCGATGTTCCGGCACGGGAAGTACTTCTGCTTCCTACCGATCGCCAGCAGCAACCCACAAGCCTCTTTCGGATACTGGGCTGACGCGTGCGCTGCCATGGCGCTCAAGATGTGCTTGCGCATGGTCAACTCCGTGCGATCAGGGATACCGCGGGGAATCCGCCGTGAGGAAGTTGGTTGTTCTCGCCGAAACGCAATTTGCAGGACTTGAGCCCGCCCTTGCACTCGTCCTTGCTCGGGTCGTCCGCGGGGTTGTCGTCGTCATCAAACATCGCACCGCCGGTGTAGCCGCAGTTCGGCCCGCGGTAGCCGCCGGTCATTGCCCAGTGGCAGAAGATCGTCATCTGCCGGCCCGGCAATCCGTGGTTGTCGATCTCACCAGGTGAGGACAGCTCCCATTGCACCACCTCGCCGTCTTCACTGGTCTTCTGATCGATAAACCAGATTTCCAGCGCCTCCTGCGTCGGATCAGCCGTCGGATTGCCCTCAGGGAAGTTCGCAGCATCCAGGTACTTCACCATGGTTTCGCGTACGGTCAGTTGAAACTTCAGCAGGTCATCGAAGGCCAGGCACAGCGCCGTAATGCGTCCGTTGACGTTGGCAGCCATGAACGTGGGCCGAGTCGCACTGCCATTGCTGTCGGCGCCGACGCCCTCAATCTGCACTGGCCAGGCCGCGTATTCGTTGCCCTGCCACCAGATCGACTTCGCCGGCAGATCCTCTTCCGAACCCTCATAAGCCAGCAATTCTTCCGGGGTGTGCGGGATAGCGTGGGCATGGAAGCGCAGAAAGTCCGCACCGTATTCAGTGCCGTCAATTTGAAACAGCCGCACTTCCCCGCCGGGCTCCAGCTTCTGGATGTCCGTAATCAAAGCCATTCGGCGTTACCTCAGGGGTGAAAGGTTTGTTCAAAAGTGGCGGTCAGCGTGTAAACCGATCCGCCTTTGTGTGACGGCTGAAAGCCGGTGCATTTGTAGAGCCCGAGTTCGCCCAGGGGCGGCGTCCACAGGAAGGCCTTTGCTCCCTTGTGGCGGCGCAGGAACGTGATGATTTCCTGGATTCGTTCCGAGCTGCCCGTGTGCGTGACCGGCCAAGACTGTTGCTCGTTGTTGATGCCGTCCGACACAGACTGGCTGTAGCCGTCACCGAAGCCCTTGGTGCGAACTCGCTGCTTGATGTCGCCCGTCGCACCCTTTTCCGTCTGCCAGGTGAATCGCTCAATTGCCATGGATCACCCCTTGATGGCCCTGTTGATTTTCCCGCCCTGCCTCAGGTCCTGGCTCACGAGTTTCTGATAACGTTGATCGACGAAGTCGGCCAAGTCCTTCCCGAACTGCTCGTAGGCAGGATCATCAGTTGTTGAGCTGGTCGATCCGTCGCCGGCCACCATGACCTGCACGCTGATTGTGGTTGCACCCCCGCCACCCAAAGAAGCGACACCGGGCCCGGCACCAGAAGTCAGCGGCGTGACGCTGCCGCCATTTGCACCAGTCATGAGGAAGGACTTCCCGCCCTCGTTGTAAAGCTCCGGGCCGAGCTCGTTTACCTCGTACAGGGAGTTTGGCGAGACCGGGCCGCCAGTAGCTCTGTAGCCAGAGAAGTCGACACCGGTGTATCCGGCCTGCGACGCTCCTGCCGCAGAAGAAGCAGCACCCGCTGAGCCAGACGCCAAGCCATTACCAGCACCACTGCCAGTGAAGTAGCTGGTTGCCGCCCCGACCAGGCTGCCCAGCAAAGCGGAGCTAGCCTGCCGAGTGGCGATGCGCGCCATGTCCGCCAAGATCGACTCCGCGAAATCACCGAACGATGCCTTCCCCGTCATGGCGAAGTTGACGATCGAGTCCTCCATGGAGCTGAAGGCGTTGGTGAACAGGTTCCGCGTTTGGCCGGCAATGTCCCGAGCGGAGTCCAGGTAGTTGGCCCAGGCCGAAGTTGCGCCCTTCGTCCAGTCACCCTGTGCCGCTTCGACATCGGCATAGTTCTGCCGGATCTGGTCGGTGGCCGCTTTGTTCGCGTCTGCGAGCGCTTTCGACTTCTGCTTGAACTCTTCCGGGTCCATGTTTCTGGACGGGTCGGAACGCTGGTTTTCCAGATCCAGCGACTGCTGCGCAAATCGGTCTTGCTGGCTGTTCAGCTCGCCGTTGAGCGCGTTCTGTCGATCGCCTTCGCCGACGCCGTTGACTGCACGCTGACCGGCAAGCGCCAGAGCTTTCTGTTGCTGCCCGAGGGCTGCAACGTATTGGCTGATCGCGTACTTCTGCTTGTCGAGACGACCTGTCTCGGCGGTGGCCAGCACTTCCTGCTGGCTGTCGGCATCCTTCTGCGCATTGACCATGGCTGTGCGTGCGTCAGCGATCTTCTGGTCGAGCTGAATGCGCTGCGCTGCCGTGGTGCTGGACTTGTTCTTTACGGATTCCAGCGCCGTTATTTCGGCTTCGTACGCCGCGGTAACCTCGTCCCGTTCGTTGCCGATCAGGCCGTCTCTCTTTTGTGCGTACTCAGCCTGGGAGATGAGCCCGGCCTTCTGTTCGGCCTCCAGCTTTTTCTGAGCGTTGCTGTACTCGGCCAGAATTGCCGCGAGCTGGTTCTTTGTATCGTTGAAGCCGGTCAGGTCAACAGACCCGGCAGGGCCGGCGTCTTTCTTTTTTGCATCAACAATTTGCTTTTGCACGCCAGCCACGGCGCCTTCGTATTGCTTTTGCAGTTCTGGCGAGTAACTTTTGTTGGCTATGTTCTTCTGGCGAGCCTTGTCGAGATCCAGCAGCTTTTTCTCGAGCTTCTGCACCTGGGATTGAGCAGAGTCTGCCTCTCGGGCAATAAGCTGCATTCCATTGACTGCGGACTCTTGGCGACCCTGCTCATCCTTACGGGCTTGAACACGGTTTTTCCGCTCTTGCTCGGCCAGCATCAGCGAGGTTTTTTCAGCCTCGATCTGCTCCGGGCCGCGCCCACCGCCGCCACGAGGTCCTGCGCCCAGTCGAGCAGCGTTTTGCGCCTGACTTTCTAGATCGGCAAGCTTCTCTTCGTAGGTTGCTTCACGCCCGACGTCTAGAGCCGAATCCCACGCCCATTTGGCTGCCCTTGCGACTTTGTTCCAGGCACCTTCGATCAGTCCCAGCCGCTCGGTGATCTTCTCTCCGCGCGACTGAATGGCGTCTGCAAATGAATCCGTGGCCAGCTTCACTGCGGCAGCCTGCTCACCTTGCTTCTCAAGGGCAGCGACCTGCTCGTAAACCGACGCTGTAAGGTAGTGATACTGCTCGTTCAGCTTGATTGAGGCCGCCACCGGCTCCTTGGCGATAGAGGCAAACTCGGCCACAGTTTCCTCTACGGCTTTGCCTGTGGCCTCCTTCATGGTCAAGGCGGCCTTGGTGATCCCTTCGAAGCTGTAGGCCGCAATGTTGCCGCTGCCTGCCAGCTGAGCAAGGACGGCAGCCGCTGCGCCGGTTGTGCCGACAGTGGAGCTGACCTGTCGGGCCATAGAAGCCAATCCGTCCGCAGTTGTGCCGACGTAACTGCCAGTAAGAATTAGTGATTTGTTGAAGGCGTCCTGCTCTGCGCTGCCCTTGAAATAGGCGACAGCCAATGCGCCAACTGCTGCAGTTGCAAGCGCGAGAGGAGCGAGCACTGTAAGCAAGCCGGCAGCAGAAGCGCCGGCGCCAGCACCAATTTGAGCAACGGCGCGAACGCCGCTTCCCCAGTCTCCAGAAGACAGCGCGTTGCCGAGCTGAATAACATTTTCCTGCGCCTGGCGGGTGCCGAGTTTCAATTTGTCGAAGCCGGTAGCGACTTCCGTCAAACCGGCTCGATCCTTTCCGATTTTTGCCAAAGACTCGTTGTAGCGGTCTGCGTTAATCGCACCTACTCGAAAAGCTTCGTGAGCCGCTTTCTCCTGAGCCTCCAACTTGGCCAGCTTCGCGGTAACCGGGTCAATGCCGTTGACCGTGCGTTTCAGCGCTTCGATCTGGCGGCTCTCGGCATCGATCAAACGTTGCTTCTGCGCGATTTCCTTCGCTTCGGCTTTTTCGATCTTGTCGTAAGACATACCGAGACGATCATGATAAGCCTCCTGCTGCTCGATAGTGACCAAGCCACCCTTGCGAGCGCGCTCCAGCAACCCTTCCGCCTGAACCAACTGCTCCATGCTGCCGATGTTGCCGGACATCGCCTTGTCGAGCTGGCTGATGATGGCGATTTCGCTGGTAGCGCTTGCGCCTGACTTTCGTCTTGCGTCGGTCTGGCGCTGGGTGGCGCCAGTCGATTTGTCGATTTCCTGAGCGACTTCACGCTCGGCCTGAACGATCTTTTTGCCAGTGTCGGCCAATCCGGTCCCGGTCTTGCCGAGATCGTCGATTGCCTTTTCGGCATCAACAGCCGAATCGACCAGTTTGTCCAAATCGTCAGCGGCCTTGACTGCTTGCGACGAATTGACCTCGATGCCCAGGGACGTGAAGTTAGTGCTCATTTACTGTCCCTCTGTTCCGCCATCACCCGGAGGGCTTCGGCTTCCATGATGCGGAGATCTGGGAAAATGTCGGTGGCCTGGGCTCGGGTTAAACCGAGAAAGCCCGCAACTGCGCGAATTGACGTGTAATCCAGACCGGTAGCGCCGCACGCACCTGTACGCCACTGTGTGCTCATGGCCTCGAAGACCTGAAAGGCCTGCCAGACATCGGGCCAGACCTCGCAGTCTTGCCCTGTCAGGTCGCCGACCATAAAGCCGAAGGTCTTCAGCTCTTCGGCTGAAGGGCCTTGCTCATAGAGGGTGCGTGCAGCGCTTAGGAGTTTCCCAGGCGAGCCTTGCTGAACGCATCGGAATACGCCCCCAGCACCGCGCTTGGCGTGGCGCTGATCGAGCTGACTAGGATGCGAAGGTTTTCGTCGGTGAACTCTTCATCGATGTCCCAGCCGGAGACGATTGCCTTGAGCTGTTCCACCTGTAGATCGATCAGCAAGGTGGTGAACTGCTTCAGCCCCACCTCTTCCGATTTCAGACCCAGCGCCTTATGCCGCTCGCCCCAAGCGGCGTACAGATCTGCCAACTCGGTTCGGTCGCGATACTTGAACTCGAACTCCACTTTCACCGGCTCCCCGCCAACTGTCGGGAGCATGACGTCAGCTTTGAAGGTGGGATTCTGAATAAGCGTGAACTTGGCCATGGATTACGCCGCCGCAGTCAGGTAACGGGTTGGTTCGGCCTGCAACGCCAGGTTGACGGTGCGGGTCAGCAGGTTGTTGCGGGAGACGGCCGGCTGCTTCGAGAACGAGGTGAAGGCCCCGTAGAGCAGCGTGTCGTTACCGGGGAGATTGAGGCGCGCCGCCTGCACCTGTTTTCCCGCGTCGGCAGCCATCAGCACAGCATTGAATGGCTGGGCCGGGTCATCGGCAATGGTCAGCACCATGCTGGCCGCCGACTTGTCGGTCGGGATCTGTTTGCCCTGGTCGTTCTCCAGGAACACCACGTCCAGATAGTTCTGTTCACCGCCCGAGAAAGCCAGGTCGGTGACTTGAGGGATTTGCACCCAGGTCAGCACCTTCTTCATGGTTCCGGCGCCGTTGCCGACCGGGAAAACCTGCGCGTCGGTGGTGTCGATCGCCTCCAGGGTGATCGCGGTGGCCGTAGCCACTTTCACGCGCACCACTTTGTTGTCCAGTTTGCTCCAGCCAGAGCTGAGCAGGACAATATCGCCAGCGGCCAAGGTGCTACCGACAACCGTGGCCACGGCCTCGGACGCATTGGAGATGGCAGTGAACGCCAGCGCAGCGGCATAGGTCGCGGCATGCTGGAAGGTGCCGCCGTTGGGAATCTTGTAGCCCATGGGTTTTTCCTCTTTGCAGAAATGACAAAACCCGCTCAATGGCGGGTTCTGGGTTTGCCCAATGGGCGGATTAGTTGCGGTGCAGCAGGCCGCCCGGCTTGATCTCGGCGCGGATAACGTCTCGCACCTGATCAGCGATCGGCGAGGACAAAGTCGCGCCAAGATCGGTGTCTTTGATGATGTTTCCTATGAATTCGAGTACTGCGTCAGCCCATTTTCCCCGGGCTTTTTCGAACTCGCCTGGCTCCTTGATGGCGAACTTTTCAGCGGAAACCAAGAACTGGGAATCTAGGCCAACGCCCGCTGCGACGTACTTGCCGTCCTGGGTGATCTGCATCTTCACCGACCACATATGGTGGTTATTCAGGCTGGCGATGGACGCTCGCTCAACCTCGGCCTGGCTGATGTAGGTGACACCATCAATCACAACGAATGGATTCGGCTCTTTAGGCCGAGACCTCCCGGTGTAAATTGCCTTTGGGTCCGTGCCGACGACAGCTACTCGATCGGACGCCATTTCGAAGGCACCAGAGGCCGGGTCGATCTTCCAGCCGGAAACGCCCGGCACATAGTCGGTACTTTGCATTGGTATCTCCGTTATTTAATTGGTGTCAGCGCGGTACAGAAACGACACAGGCACGGTGAACGTGGTGTCGTCGGGAATGCCGGGGCCAGGGTCCACCGGCGTCATCGTCACGACGGTCAGCGCGCCCTTCGTGTACCGCTCGTACAGCGGGAACAGCGCGGCGATCTGGTCAGCCAGTGCACCGGCCGCCCCGCGATACTTGCCCGAGGGCGTCACGATGCTGACCTGAAATACGCCGGTGTACAGCTTGTGGTCACCGCCGAGCGTGTTGCTTGCGGTGTCGCCCGGCAGCGTGAACGCCTTCAGGTAGGTGACGCCGTCCACGGGCGTGTAAGTCTCGTTCTCGACGACAACCTTGAGCGGCACCGGCAACGCTTTCGCCCAAGCGATCAGCTTGGCCTCGTAGACCGAGGCGATTAAGTTATGGCTCATACCTGGTTGTTCCTGATGGCTTCATCGACGATCTGCTGAAAGCGGGCCAGGGTGATGCGGACCATCCCGCCGGGCGCCTGCTTCGAATGTCCGTACTCAAGCGGCACCGCATACGGCAGGTTGTTCACCAGGTACGCCGTCTGGCCGATTGTCAGCGACTGCACCTGCGTTCTCAGCACCGCCACCGATACATTGCCCGAAGGGTCGATCTGATCGAGAACGCCGTCAACCGGCGAGCCAACAGAAAACTGCCAGTTTCCGCGGAACCGCCCGCCGACATAGTCCTTGCCAGCGACCAGCCCGTTCACATTGAAGTTCTGGTCGCGCTCGGTCTTGGTCAGGGGTTTGGCATACTTCACGCCGCGCTTCAGCTTGCCGGCCTTGGTGAAGTTGCTGTCGGTCAGGTTGATGACCGTATTGCGTACAGCCACCTTGAAGTCGTAGTCGTCAGCCGCCGCGGTGTTGGCTTGGCGATGCGCAAGGTTGGCCGCCCAGATCTCCGGATTTCCGACCGGTGACATGCGTATAACGCTGCTGCCGATCTCGATCACAATCTCGCGGAAGGTGGCGTCGAGCCCAGCCTGGGCCTGCTCGGCGAACTGTCGGATGTTCTCGGCAAAGCTGCCGTTGAGGCCCGAGTACTTGCTCACGATCGCACCTGCAGCTCGTACAGAATCGGTGTGCCGGCCGGGTTGATCTCTTTCAGCGGCGGAACGATTGACCAGGTGCGACCTTGGGCGATGACCTTGTTCAGCAGATCCGGCACCCACGCCAGTCCCTGCGCGGCGATCTTGAGCTTCTTATCGCCCTGCTTGATTAGGCTGTTGTTCTGGAATTCTTGGCCGGTGAAGTCGAGCAGGATGCCTTGGGCGGTCTGCTCGGTGATGGTGTCTGGCGGCGCGCTCCCGGTATCGGGATCGTACTCGCCGACGGTGATTGCCCGGATGGTCACGGGCTGGCCGAACTCTGTAATCATCTCCAGAGCCATCACGGCCATTTCGTCGTAGAAGGCCATGGTGGCTCCAGATGTGAAAAGCCCAGCTCGATGGCCGGGCAGTTTGAGTTAAAGCTTGAGAGGCACGCTTCGAGCTGTCGCTTCCTTCTCTGAGAACAACTCCCTCCGCTCGTTGAGTAGCAGGGTAGCGAACTTTGCGGCTTTTGAAGCCGCCAGTTTATTTGGCTCGCTTCCTATGGCAACAAGCGAGGAAAGAGCAGCGCTGGCGTAAGCATCCCAAGCGTCTTTTTCATCCTGAGTCGGGTGTTTTCTAACTATCTGATGTTCGGCCATATCGACTTCCTTTTTGATGGAGTCGCAAGCCTACGCTCGATTACGCCCGTACCGCAAACAGCCCCCGCTTCTGTAGGTAGTCAGCAAACTGAGTTGCGCTCGGCCGATCCGGTGCCGCCGGTAACAGTCGGCCGCTGGTATTCGAAATCGTCGCGTACTCGCGATCAACTGCGCCCTCGACGCGCTCACGGGTGATGGCACCCTTTCGCTTGTCGATTGGGTCAATGTCGTCGGTGTGAATCTCAGCGGCCAAGGCCATCTGGCCGTACTGGATACGCGCCGGCAGGTAGTTGTCGGGTTTGATCTGGCAATCCAGCTCAACACCCCGGCGCGGCCAGGCTAGAGCCTGATCGCTGTCCGTTTTGCGCCCCTTCCAGGTCTTTCCATCCATCGCCAAGGCGGCCCGGCGAAGCAGTGCTTCTTGCGCTGGCTCGTCCGCAGGGATGGTCACACCAAACTTGCCGGCGTACATGACCAGGTCCGCGGCGCTCGCGTAGCTTTCGGCGTCTGGCTTGCTGGTGCCGTCCTCGATGATGAGCATGGGTCAGTCCTTGGGTTTGTTCAGGTCAGCGCCTGCCTTCACAGGCGCACTGCGGTACTCAGCCTTCAGCGTAGCCTTTGGCGGCTTCTCGACTTCACCGTCACGGTCTTCCGTCACGTTGGCGTCGATGATGATCAGGCCTTCCTTTTTGGCGATTGCCTTCACGTCATCTTCGTAGCGGTGGAACGGGCCCGGCAGATACCAGATGTTGTTAGTCATCACTGTTACTCCGCTGCGCCAGGGCATTATGCCCCGGTGCAGTCATCGATTGGTTACTTGGAGGCGTCGCCGATCAGAGCAACACCAGCGGTGTCCTTGATGCTGGCTGCTGTTTTGTCCCAGTTGGTGCCGGTGGCAAGCGCGGCACTGGATGGAGACTTGCCGCCGTTCGCGACATCCCAGGTGTAGCCCTTGATGCCGAGACCGAAGGTGTAGTCCACCTGGATGGTCGTGGTGATGCGCTCGTTGCCGTTGTTGGTCTGCACGTTCGAGATGATGTCTCGGTTGTCGTGCACCAGCGCCGCACCAGCCGCCAGACCGAGGATGATTTCCTTGTTCGGCGTGCCGGCTTGAGCGAGAGCCGGTGCATCGGTGACGATCGAGGTCTTGCCGAGGATGTCGACGACGCGAACGTTGCCGGCCTGGAACAGGTTGTTCGGGTTGGCGAGGCCCTGGCCGACCAGCTTGTGCCAGGTGGTGCCCTGCATGACTTGAGCAACCAGGTTCTGGCTGGCATCGCCGAACTTCGCATGCGCGCTGTTCAGGCCAGACTGGGAGATGCCAAGAGTGGCCGACACGTCGTTCACCGCTGCTGCTTGCGCAGTGATGGCCGCCACCAGTGCAGCGATCGCGGTGTTCAACTGATCCTTCAGCAGCACTTCAGCGAACGCGCGGCTCGCCACTTCGACGCCCTGTGCAGTCGGACGCTGCAGCCAGGTCATTTGCGACGGTTCGTAGCGAATCGGACCGAAGCCGCCCGCCACTTTCACGGTGGTGTCTTGCAGCTCGGTCAGATCAACCGGCGTTACCGCGGCGTTGGCGCCATAGCGGTTCACGCGACGCTGAGCTGCGCCGAGGTTCTGGAAGAACGACTCTTGCAGGAAGTCACCGGTGAAGCCGTTCGGCGACAGCACAATCGCGCCGTTGCTGGCTGCGTTGAACGCCTCCAGCATTTGGTCCAGCGTCTCGAGAGTCGCCGGCATGATGTAATCGTTGAAAACCTGCATTTGAGACAGGGACATGGGTCAAATCCTTAATTTAGGGGGAGATCAGAGAACCGGGACGCAATTGCCGCCGTGCGCTCCGCTTTGGTACCGCCGATGTTTCCTTTCGCGGCCCCGCCGCCACCTCCAGCACCGCCGGCCCCGCCGCCAGATGCCTTGCTACCCGCGATCAACGGCGCGAACGCCGTGTCGTTTGCGAATTCTGCTTTCAGCTCATCCAGCGTTGCCGCCGAGAGCTTGCCCTGCTGGTCGAGAACGACCACCACAGGCTTCCCGTCGCGCTGCTCGACGCTCAATCGGCGTTCGATGTGCGGCAACAGGGCTTTGGCGCTGCCTGGGATTGCCAGGGCAGACGCGATATCAGTAGCGGTACGGCCGACAGTCAGATCCCGGATCTGCCCACCCAGAGTTCCACGCTCCTGCTCCAACGCACCGTTCAGCTCAGCTTCGCGGCGGTTGTATTTCTCGGACCAGGAGCGTTCGAGCTCTTCGACGTTGCCCGATTTGCGAGCCAGCTCTTCACGCTCGAGCCGCGCCGCCTCTTCGGCTTCCCGTGCCTTCTTCTCGGCGGCTTTCTTCTCACCGAGCAATTCGTCGACCTTGGCTTTCAGCCCAGATACGTCTTCAGGCTGTGGCAGACCTTCAATGCCGAGCACGAACTTGCCGTCCTTCTCGGTGTAAAGAGCGCGCACGGTGTCATCCACCCCGTCCAGGGTGTCCAGCTGATATTTCAAACCCATTTTCTTGTCTCCCAGAGACGTTGGTGCAGGCCCTGCCTGCTATTTGATGCCCGCCCGCTCGAACGCCAGAGGCTCTAAAGCCTTCATCTGCACAAGGGTCAGAGGTGAAAAGTTGCGATCAAGCTGCAGCTCGGAGAATCGTTCGATGCTCAAGCCGCCTTCGCGGAACAGCTTGGCGCGGACCGGACCAATGGCCTTGTCCTGAAACGCCGCCGGTTGCTGCTTGAGCCAGTCGTAATAGCTGAGGTCTGCCCTCACCTGCTGCGGCCCACCATCGCCGATGGATGCCCGCGTGGCGTCCTTGGCGAACAGAGCGCTGAAGCGGGTCACCGCAACCACTGTCGAGCGACAGTTGATGTGGATCGGCGGCCTTGGCCCTTCGGTCAGCTTGAAGCGCTGCTTGTCGAGCGTCCGGCACTGACTGGTGGTCTTCGTGTCCAGGGTGCTGACCCACTCCACCGCCTGCACGACATCGGAGTTCTCTTTCAGCGTCTCCATGCGCGCTTGGGTAGCAACGTGCTGCACTGCCGTTCGCACCACAGCGCCGGCATTCCGGTTGGTCGTGGCCAGGATGCCGTCGTTGTACTGAAGCGCCTTGGTCCCGCGAATGTTCTTGATGATCTGGAAGTTGGTCTGGCCTTCGAAGAAGCCCTGCCGGATCGCGCCTGTGAGGCGTTGCCGCTCTGTGGAGGTGAATCCATCAATGAACGACTTGAGCAGCTTGCCGCCATCTGCGCCGCGCACGCTGAGCGGGTTGGTGAGGATTGCCGCCCTGATTGCAGCAGCACCAGGCACCGCGGCATCAAACGAGACGCCAACCGGTGCCGCCCGGGTCAGGCTGGTCGCTTCGAACTCGGCCTCGTAGTTCGCAATATCGATCAGGTCGAGGCTCAGCTTGTCGCTGTAGCGGCTGAAGATGCCCAGCAGCAGGCTATCCACTTCACTTAGCAATCGCTCCAACCGAGCAACGGTGTAATCCGTCAGATCGGTCCGGGTCAGTCGCTCACGAATCGAGCGGTCAATCTCCTTGAGGAAAGGCCCGAACTTCGCGACCTCCCCCGACTTCAACTGCTCGAGGAAAACGGCGTGGCGAATCGTGGCATCAAGGATTGCTTGGTTTGCCGCCATTCGGGATTACCTCGGTGTCGTCCAGGGCAGGCCCAGGGCTTTCGGTCTCCAGTTCGTCGCGGATCTGGTCGTCGGTCTTCTCGGGATCGATAACCCCGCGATCGCGCAGGTACTGCCAGAAGTCGCCTGCCGGCAACTTGCCGCCCTGCACCGCATTGAACAGTGCGGAAAGGATCGTTGCGTCCAGGGTGATCTGGCTGAAGTCCTGATTGAGTTTGTAGAGGGTTTCGCCGGGAGCGTTCACGAACTCAGCCATCCAGACCAGACACTGGCTGTAGGCCTCGCTGACGTTGCTCACCACCAGAGAGAGCACGCTGTGTTCGGCGGCGCTGTCGTTGTCGGCTTGGGTCGCGGTCTTCACCGCGCTACCTCGCTCAATCAGTCGGGCGCCGAGCGACACCATGTCCTCTTTCTTGCTGTCCATGGCCTCTTTGGCCACCGTGTTGGGTTGAGCCTGCCAGACGCCGCAATCACCGCCGACCGGAAGCAGCCAAGGCGCACGGGAGCCAAGGAAGATGCCGTTCTTCTCCATGTGGTCGCGCCACTGCTCTTCGAGTCCGGCTATCCATGGCTGAGGCTGGCCCACTAGGTAGGCAGCCTCTTCATAGTCAGCGCTGTTGCGGTAATGGCCGATGTTTACTTCAGCCATGTCGTACAGCGGTGAGTCGTCGATGCTGGTGTCGTTGTTCTCGCTGCCGAGAAACTGAAATGGGATCACCCGCCAAGGCTGGCCGAGGCCATTCAGTGGAGTGAAGGGCGCGATGATCATTGCCGTTTCGCTAGATCCCTCCTCCCACACTTCCTGCGTGTAGACGCCGGCAGCATCCAGACGCAGCACTCGATACTGAACGACCTGCTCGCTACCGAAGCCATCGTCAGTGTCGATGTCGACCGTTTCACGCAGCACGACCAGGCTCAGCAGATGCTGACCACCGACTTGGCGAGTCTTCCAGTTGATGATCGCCTCTGCCGGGTAGCTGCCGATGTTTGCCCGGGCTCGTCCGGCTTGTTCATCTGCCTTGCTCACGGAACCGGCCACAACAGCCGCGTAATCCACCAGCAACCCGTGACGGCCGACTTCGAGCAGATGCCCGATGACCGATTGCGACTGCTGGTAGATGCTGACGCCCTGCCCGTCGATGTCCTTCGACACGTAGTCGAGGGCGCCGGGAACGGTCAGCGTTGGCCAGGTGCGGAACACCGCCCCAACCAGACTGTGCTTCGTCCGGCCCGTGGCGTTGTAGAACACGGCGCGCTTCTTATACGCGTCGTATCGATCCTTGTTGTCTTGACTGGTATCCGAGGCGTTCGGCCGTGGAAGGTAATAATCACCGGCCCCCTTGATGGTTTCCGAGCCCTTACAGACGTCACGCACCAAACGCCAGCGGTATCGCGCCGCGGTGTACTCGGGGCGGGTAAAAGTGACGTCCGTCATCGGGCGACTCCCATTTTCATTGAGGTGACCGGTTTAATGATCGGGTACTCGCGATGGATGAAGTAACCACCACCGTCGTTGGCGTGGTCGTTGCCTTGGCTCTTGTCCGGCTCGCCGTTGGGCGCCCAGATCTGCTGCTCAAGGCCATCGGCATAGGTCGGGCATGTGAACGGATTGACCAGGTAACGCCGCTCACCCTGCGCGTTGCAGAACATGGCGTTCATGGCGTTGATCCGATCCTTGACTGGTGGGTTGGCTGCCGGCGCGATGACCGCGAAGCCTGCCTGCTTGAGCATGGCGATATCGGTGACGCTGGCGTTGACAGACTTGCGGGAATCACCGGAGGCGTCCGGGTAAATCCGTATCTCGCAGGTCTTCTTGTAGTCGTTGCCGGTGTGCTCCCAGTAGCGCTCCTTAATGCGGCGGATCATGTCCGGCGTGTCGTAGCCATCCATCAGCTCATCCACCGCGCGGGGAAGTCCTTGGTCACGTTTGACGTGGGTCACCGCTGCCATCTTGCCGACGTTGAAGTCCATACCGATGAACAGGGGTTCGCCTGGCTGGACGGTGTCGAAGCACTGATTCAGCTTGCGGTCGTACGTGTGGTAGATCGAGCCAGACGTCAGGTTGACGAACTGGCCGTTCAGGTACGCGAGGATCAGTTGCGGCGGATACGACTCCATCAGCGATTCGATGTAGTCGCTTGGCAGGTTCAGTTCGTTGTCGAACGTGCTTGCCTGCACCAGGCCGTACATCTCATTCAGCTTGGGCTTATCGCGGAGCTGCTTCACGAACTGCAAGAAGACGAACTTGAAGCCTTCCGGCGTCGTGGTTACGTCCACACCGTTCTTCAATCCCGGCAGGTTGTAACGCATCCGGGCGATGATCTTGCGCCAGGCCTGCTGCGCCTTGACCGACGTCAGCACGTCCAGCTCATCCACCAGGGCGTGGCCGATCTTGAAGCCGACGATGGTCTGCGGCTTCTCCATCGACCGGCAAATCACAGTGCCGCGATACTGCCGGCCACTGTAGATGTGAACCTCATGGTTCGCCTGGTTGATCTTGGTCTTCAATCCCCAGTCATGAGCCACCTCTTCCACTGTCGGATAGAAGATGTCCCGGATCTGCGGGTAAGTCGGTGCGAAGTAGCCAGCGTTGACGCCGGGCCACTCCATGAAGTGCTTGCACAGCGCCGAGCATCCCACCCAGGTCTTTCCTGAGCCAAGCCCTGCAACGAATGCGCGGAATTTATGGGGTAGCGTGAGGAAGTGAGCCTGCGGAACATTAAGGCTCGGCATTCGGCTTCCTCGCATCCACTACATCGACCTGAATGCGAGTCGGGATCGCCGGCTCGTCGTCAGGCTCTTCCTTTCGGTTGCGGTTGACGTACATGTCGCCGGTTTCTTTCGCGGCCTGCTCCAGAATCTGCATGGCGAGGCCGATGTTCTTCATCGTCTCGGCCCTTTCCACGAAACGGTTCATTGCGCGGAGGCGGAACGCACGGTTGGCGATCGGGATATCAGCTGTCTCTTCGCGGAATCGCTTCCGAGTGTCTTCGAACATCGTCACCCAGCGCTTTGCCAGGCACTTCCCTGAGGTCTTCGTGGGATCGTGTGTTTCAACCTGCTGGCGGGTGATCGACACCCCGTATTCTTTCTGGACAGCCTCAACAACCTGTGAGGGCGTGTCAAAGCACGCCAGGGCCTGAACGATAAAGGCCTTCACGTCATTTTGAAGGGCAGCCATAAATTCTCATCCGTCCAATGCCTGTCCAGAATCAGGCCGACTTGAGCAGACAGGTTCCGCAGGCCCTCGATATGTTCAATTTCCCCACCTCAGCAGGTTTGTTTGCAGCGTCCACCAATGCCTGAACGTCAGGGCTCGCCGAAGTCGGATAGTTCGGACAGCTCTGAAAGTGACACGGGAGGATATGGCCTGGCCATGAGTATCCTTGCGCTTGGTATGATGGCCATTCGACCTCATTTGTACCTTCCAGGAACACGTATGACATTGACCGCATCAAGCGTAATTAAAGGGACTATTCAAGTGGTGCTGGGGGGAGCTGGCGTCGCTGCGCTCCTCACCATCGCCTACACGATGTGGCACGACTCAAACGAGAAATCGACAGCTTATGGGGAGAACAAAGCCGCACTCGCATTCACGAATGGTCAACTCGTTGAGAGCAAGTCCGAGAATGAAAAGCTCAAGGCCGAGAAGGAAAGCCTTCAAAAGCAAATTGACGAACTACGACAACAACTACTAACTGAGCAGAACAACAGCAGGTATGACAAGAAGCTTCTTGATGAAAGCGACGTAAAATCTAAACAACTCGAGGTATACGTCGCGCAACTAAGTACATCGCTCAGAAATTCAGACCCTTGTGCGCCACTCCGGAAAGAAATTAGCTCTTTAGAGGCGGAACTGCAGCGCCCCTCTTACGTGCTGCCGCGACTAAGCGATGGCCAGCGAGCACAGGCCCAATCAAGCTTGGACAAAAAATATAATTCTCTTGATGTATGCCAGTCGTCACACAGATAGCACTCATTCAACGTTCGCCTATCCGCGCCACGAACCTCCACTATCGAAAACGTGTCGCGGTTTACTTGCTCTGACTGCGTTTGATCTGGGCGTCCACCTGGTCAGCGCACGTATCCAGCAGTTTGATGGCCTGGTCCTTGAGCTCCCACACATCGCCGTTCAGTCGAAGGCCAGCCTCAGACTCGGCCGTGTCAATCCGCTCACAGGGAATTAGCTCAGGCGCTTCAATTCTTACTGCCGTTGCCTTTGTTACCACTGGCTGGCTTCCCGCGCAGGCCGTCAGGAAGAGGCTGAGCAGCCCAATCGCGAACAGGCTTGCTGTTTCGTTTGAGAGTCTCAAAGTCTTTCCTCGCCTTTTTGGCTTTGTCTTCGCTGGCCTTGATTCGCTTGTTCAGGTCTTTCAGGTAGTCAGCGTTTCGCTGGGCTTCGGCCCGTAGCGTGGTGATGGTGGCCTGGCTCTCGGTGTTGGCCGCGATGGCGTCCTGCTTGCCCTTGGCCTCGATCGTCACCTGCCCCTCAAGTGCAATGACCTGGTAGTGCTGGATACCCAGCAGCAGGCAGGCAACAAGAGCGATGATTGCTGCAGCTGCGAACGCCTTCATAACGAATCAACCTTGCGACCCAGGAAGCGGGTCACCATTTCGCGGATGGCTGTCACGCCGAGGAAGCCAATGGCGCCCCCGGCAGCAACCGAAAGATTCGATGGCCACTCCATCCAGGCGATAACGCTACTGGCTGACAGGCTCAGGCCCCCACAGATCAGCGCCTCGAAGATGATTCGGCGCTTGCTGGTTTCTTTGGCGTCGTACAGCACGCGTAAGAGGGAGATGAGGATCGCCATAATTGCGCCCTGTAGGAGTGGATTGCTCATTGCCTCCCAGAACTTGGCCCAGCTCTCAGGTCTGTCCGGCATGATTGAGAATCCAATGGCTCCCTCTCGGGGAGCGTGATAGGTACGGCTCCAGCAGCACTCCCAGCTCAGAGCGATGGGTGCGGTGGAACCGAAAACGAAAAAGCCCGGCACGATGGCGAGGCTCAAATAAAGAGTTTTGAATCATTCAGACCGGAGGCGAGAGCAATCTACTCGCACCCATACTAGGGTCAGCAGGTGATAGCCAATAGCCACGAGGTCCGCCGTGAAGCTCTCAAATTTTATTATTTGCTACAGCTTCAACGGGTACCGCGTCGGGTTCGCCCATCCCTCGACAACCATGACAGAGGCGGATGCTTGCTACCTCTCCTTGCTTCACTCTGGCAGCAATCTTGGTTCAGGTCCGCCATGCGGCGGAACAATCAGAGCGATGCGAGATTTCGTGAGATTAAGCGGCATCACCGAAGTTACTTGGCACCGATCTTTGTAGATTTTGACTGACGCGAAAGGCCTCGCTCAATGCGAGGCCCTGAATAGGTTCGCAGTCTTTCCCGCTGTCCGCCAAAGACCTTCACTGCGTCGACGCCCTATTGCATCGATCTCGCAGATTCAGTCTCGCGCCACCCTGTAAGCGTTGGTGTGCAAAATGCGCGGGCTGCCGGTGTTGATTCCGTACGTCGCACTGTCCGGCTATCGACGTCCAGGCCTTCCCGAAGGCTGCCCTGGCTACAGGTGAATTCGAGGCGTAAAAAAGCCCGCGCTGTGCGGGCATTTGGAATGATTCGAACTTGTTCAAGCGCCTGATTCAGGGTCGCTCGCAGGCAAGCCACGAGCCTCATTATCGTCTTCGCCCTGATCGTTAATCTGTGAGTCGGCGTCCGGATCATCGACGCGGCCGCTTGTACCGGCTTCGGGATGCTCACTCGACACCGAGTTATTTGCATCCACGTCTGTCATATCTTCATCGACAGGCGCTTCGTCGTCGGCAGGCAGCGGGACCTCAGGTTCTTTCCCCTTAGGATCATGGCCTGCTTCGTTATCCGTGGTGCTTGTTACGCCCGCCTGAGAAATATTTCCAGGCGCATTCTCGTCAATTTCCATGCTGGCTCTCCGTTCTGATGCCCGGAATGTCCGTGCTTGTACATGAGAGATGCCAAAGCAATTGCAAGTGCCGAGCATTGGACGAACGGCGGGGACAAAAAACCCGGCGCGATGGCCGGGTTCAGGTATTCGTGTGCGTGTTGCGTGAATTGCGCACTATGGGAAAAGTACGCGCAACTCCCCGTCATGTCAATATGTTTATGCCGCCTCTTCATCTTTTTCCGCGTGAATGACCTGCCATACTGGTTGTTGCGCCTGAATATCCACTTCCGCGATCACTTCTTTCAGGGATTCCCACAGGTCCAGCCAGTCACGAGTCCAGTTCTTCGGATCGATTGTCACGCCGAAGAAGTCCTTCATCTCGGCAGCGACCCGGGCCGGCCCCCATTCAGCCGCCCCGCTCACCTGAGCCTTGTATGACTGCAGTGCCAGAGTGACCAGGTAGTGCGCCTTCACGCGCTTGGCCGATGTCAGGTCGGGCAACTCTGCTTTCGACGCAACCAGCAGCACCGCATTCATGACGTGCTGCATGGTCATCATCGGGTGATACAGGAAGTGCCCGAACTGCTGCACCTGGAACGGCAGTGTGTCGATGGCGCGCAGGATCTTGCCGATGGTTGCCAGGTGCGCGGCGCGAGCGGTAGATCGCCCGATGGGCGTCCGGCGCGTCTCGCTGATACTGATCCGCTGTCGGGTGGCCATGATCCGCTCGGCTTTGTCGTCGCCCAGGGCGGCGAACACCACTTCGTGCTGGCGAGCCCGTGCCTTTTTCACCACTGCCGCCGACTGCGCCGAGTCGATGGCTACCGCAGTGATCGAAGCGTTCGATTCATGTTGAGAGTCAGTCCATGCCTGACGTGCGCCAATTAGCTTCATGCTGATGCCCTCTTCAAGTCTCTGGTCAATGCCCGGTATTCGGCCTTGATGGTTTTCAGTTCTTCGATGGTGTAGCGCTGTGGTTCACGTGCCCCTTCCAGCCAGGCCACCTTTTCGGTGCCGATGCGCTTCACCAAGCTGATGCGGTAATTCACGATGTCGCCTGACTTGTGTTGATTACACGGGACGCATTGCTTGTGGCAGTTGAGCGGTTCAAAGCGAAGCGCCGGATTGCTCCCGACCGTCCGGTAGTGCCCTGCGTCATACTTGCCCTGGTGATGACGACCGCAGCTGATGCACGGCAGCGCCGCGTCACGCTCACGGACCCAGGCGTTAAAAGCGGTCTGAGCCTCTTTCATGTACTGACCCTTGGGCTTGATCCGCTCCTTGGCTGCGCGGATTTCCTTACGGCCAATCTCGGCCAGCGACTTGCGCGCCTTCTCCTGATTCACGTCCTTGATGGCCAGTCCGCACTTAGGGCTGCACACGGCCTGACCTAGACGCTGAGGAACGAACTGGGCCGCGCACTCGGTATTGCGGCACTTTTTTGGTCGTGGTGGTTTGCGATCGATACTCATGCAGCCACCCCAAGCATATCCAGTTGCCCACGCGGAGCATCGAGATAGGTCATCGCTCGGCGATGCGCCATGTTCTTGCGGAACGCGGCGCGCTCCAGGCGGCGATCAGCAGGGCCTGCTCCGTTGTACCGGTAGCAAGCGAGAATGAAGCGCGCTCGATCACTCCAGAACTGGCGGTTCGCCGCCGGACATGCGCTGATTTCCTCGAGAGTGGTCATGCAGCCTCCTTGCTGAGCAAATCGGTGAACACTACGCCCTGGCCCGTGAAGAACGCGGCGATGCGGTCGGTGTACGCCACGCCTTGGGCGCGATTGAACAGGCTGGTAACGGGGAAGCCGTCAGGACCGAACAACTTGCACTCGCCCATCATGGCCAGCTTCTCCTCGTAGGGCAGATGGCGCATGACCCGGTACCATGCTGCTTGGAACCCCGAATCCTCGTTGAGCAAGATCTGCACGCCGAAGTGCAGCTTGCAGTAGCGCCGAGCATCGGCCGCGTCGCCGATCTGAGTCATCTCGGCGATGCGCTTGTACATCCCGAACCACAGGGAGTTCTGGTCGAGCGTGCGGTCCTTGCCCGGGCGCAGGGAAACCACGACGAACTTCTTCTCGCGGAACATCGTGTTGAGGCAGGTGATTGCCTCTGTGAGCTTGGCCTGGCAGTTGACGCTGATCTTGTCGGTCATGCCGTCACCGCCATTGTGATCAGGACGCAGAAAATACCGATGGCAAAGCCGGCAAAGGTGCAGGCCAGTGTCATTGCTGATTTAGGAATCATCAGAACCCCTCCTTCCCGCGCTGCGATTCCCACTCAAATGGAATGACGATCACGCCGCCCTCCCGTAGACGATCCACGCAGCGCTCGCCCATGGCAGACGGCAGCGATTTGCCGTCAAGGTTTGAGATGATCACCGTAGGGCGCATCTGCTCGTACCGGCCGTTGATGATTGAGAACAGCGTGGTCAGTTCGAAGTCGCTCGGGGTTTCTTTGCTCACGCCAATTTCATCCAGGACGAGCAGAGACGGAGCGATAAGGCCGGCCAGGATCATTCCCTCATTTCGCTCAGTGCCGCCGCCATACGTTGATTTGATGTCATGCAAGATTGAGCCGATCGTGCGGTACACGGCGGTGGCGGAGGTTCTGCGCATCAGTTCGTTGGCGATGGCGGTGCCCAGGTGCGTCTTACCGGTGCCAGGCTTCCCGAGCATCAGCAGGCAGCGGCCAGATTCGGAGATCTGCGGAAACTCGGCTACGTACCGGCGGCAAGTGCCCAGGGCTTTGAGCTGTTCCGGAGTGGTGGCTACGTACCCGGCGAGCGTCTTGCCGGCGAAGCGCTTCGGGATCAGTGCAGAGCCAAGCTTTACGGAGAGCTCGTAACGTTCGTGAATCTTGGACCGCTCAACCTCTTCTGCTTTCTCGATTCGCACGCACTCAGGGCAGCCGGTCTTGAACACTTTGCCGAAAATGACGTTCACGGTTTGCGGGAACTGGCCGTGGTCTTCGCAGACTCCGGTGGTCTTTTGCGGAGTAGGTGCCCCGCTCGGCATGGCGATTACTTTTTCAGATCGCATAGCTGCCATCCTCTCGCTGAGTCAGCCCGGCGGTATAGTCGCGGTCAGCGAAGCCGGTGTGGCGAGACTGTGGGAACTGGTGCACGTTGTTGGCGACCTTGACCTCGTCTTCCCAGCGCTTGCCATTGAGCCAGGTCGTGGGGTGCGGGATGTACTTGCCACCGTCCTTGGTCCACTCAGCACAGACGACTTGCTTGGCCAGGCCGCTGGCGATCAGGTTGAACAGCTCGTCAGTGACCTTGAGTTTCTTCCAGGCTTTCTCGGCGTTCGCTTTGCCCTTCTTGTTCGGGTAAAGCTTCCAGAACTTCGGGAACAGTTCCTCCGCCGATGCTGCAGGCGTCGGCGGTGTGAGGGGATCAGCAGTCAGGTTAAGGGAGTCAGTAGAGAGGGAGTCAGCCGGAGCGCTTCCGATTTTATCGGTAGGACTTCTGCCAAAATCCGAAGTGATACATCCATTTGATACCGAAGGAATAAACGACTCGGGTTCGTTACGGTGCGGGTTCTGATGCTTCACGAAGTTGTCGATTTCGATGTAGCGCTTTTCACCCACAGTGTAGCGAAAGATGAAGCCGGTTTCGGCAAGCCAGTTGAGCATGTCGTCCATGTCGAGGCCGTCGCGGTACGGGAACAGTTCGCCCTTGATGCGAAGCGGACGATCTTCCAGGCGCCCTTCCCGATCAGCGAGAAGCCACAGACCTTCAAACAGCAGGGTTAGCATTGGGTCTGCCACGCCGAGCAGTTCATTTTTGAACAGGGCGGGTTTGAGGTTGCGTGCTCGGGCCATTACTTGCCCTCCTTGTTGAGCAGATCGGCGTCACGGCGAGCCCACAGAGCCTGGAGCTTCGTCAGGCCTTTACCGGTGACGCGTGGCGTGGACACGGTGGTCTTACCGTTCTCTGGATGTTCAAAGGTGCTGAGCTTTGCTGTCAGGTAGCCGGATTCAATCGGGCCCTGCATCGGTTCATTTTTGCGGAGGGTGACCCAGCGGCGCTGGCGCAGGAATGCCATCAGGCGGTTCTGGCCGGTGCCGATCAGCTTTGCGGCTTCTGCTACCGAGTAGGTTTCATGTGTGACGGTGACGGCGTCGAAGAAAGCTGTCTTCGGCGCGTCGGCGGCGACCTTCTGCTCGAGCATCAGGTTTTCGTGGGAAAGCTCGGTGTTGTCCGCTTCCAGGGCGACGACCTTCTTCACGTTGTCGGTGAGCAAGGCCAGCAAGGTGCGCGGGTCGTTGAGGGCGGCGACGTAGTCGAAGGAAGGCTTGGCGGTCTGATCTTCCAGTTCCTGCCAGCGATCCACCAGGCGGGCGGTGAACTCCGGGCAGAGCTGGGCGACGACAATAAAGCTGTCGCGCTTGCCGACGAGGTACTGTTTTGCCGGGCGGCGCAGCGAATCAAGGTATTCCTCAATTTGAGGAGAACCGATAACGCCCTTCAGGGCCAGACTATCAATCGTCCGCTTCACATTGTCGTGGCGAAGACCGACCAGTTCGGCCATGTCCCGCGAAGACATCGTGGTACGCGACACGTTTTCGTAATTATTAAAACGTGTGGCGACCTGTCCGGTATTGTCCTGCTGTATCTGTGCGTGCATAATCTTCTCCACTTGCTTTACTGCTGTAGAAAAAGCCGACCTCGTACGTCGGCTTTTTTGTGTCTGAAATTCAGGCGGCCTTCACCGACTGCTTGAATACTTCAAGGCTGACGATCACCTCCTCAGCCTCTTTGAGCAGGACCGACTTCTCACGAGAACAGACGCGGCCATCGGCCTGGGCGTCGAATGCAAGACGGGTCACGTCTGCCAGATCGGCGTGTAGGCGAAGCAGCGCGGTGTTCAAATTGATACCTTCCGGCTTTTCCTTCGGCACCAGGTCGAAACCGAAAGACTCAGCCCAAGCCTTCAACGGCCGGAAGTCCTGGGTGAACTTCATGATCCGGTGTAGCTCTTCCACGTTCATGCGGTGGGTGTCGTAGTCAGGGTTGGCTTTCTGCGAAAGCAGAGTTCTGGACTTAAAGTCAGCGCCCTCGGCGATTTTTCGGGTGCCGTGGTCATCGACCACTTCGTAAATCGCCTTCATCAATTCCTGCATGTCACACCTCGAAAATTGTTACGTGGCTGGATGCCATCAGGTCAGCGATCCTTTACTCATCAACTGATCAAGGACGCATCCATGACCGACTCTTCCGAACTACAAGGCGAGGTAACCGCCCTTTGCTGCCTGGTGGTCGCCTTGGCTTCCACCCTTCCCTTGTCGTCTCAACTCACGCTGTGGCCTGCGTTTGAGCGGGTTGCCGGTCCGTTAAGGGGTCGGCTTGGTCGCGAAGAGCTGCGCGGTTTTGAACGCGCAACCGCTTCGCTTGCCTCAAATCGAAATCACGGATGAACCCATGACCCTTTCTTCTTGGCCCCGAATTAGGTGCCTGCCCCGCCTGGTCCAGTCCCTGTCGCGGCACCTAATAAGGGGCCGGACCGTTACCTGGACGGGAATATTGAAACCACGTTCTCTGCCTGCGCCTCTTGTGCGCAGTGATCAGCGAGGCGTCTTCGCAAGGTTGTTTTATCCGTTGCGAGACGTGCAGCGCTGCGTCGCTCGACCGCCCGCTCTGTCATTTGCAAAATCCGGTCAGCGAGTTGATCCATGCCGATACCAACCTCATCTGCCCAGCGCTCAAGCTCGTCCTTCTCGTCCTGCGTGTACTGCCCTACTTCGGGTATTGCAGACATTGGTGCCTCCTCCATGGCCTGGTCAGGCGCTAAGTTTCTTGTCGTCAACCTGGGAAATCGTGTCCTGCTCTCGCCTGGCTTTCAGAGCCGCACGTATGAGGTCGCGAACTAGCGCACCAGGCTGAATTTTTAGCTCGCGGGCCAGTTCGCCCAGCGCTGGAAAGCCGTCCAGCTCGTCCGACACACCGTCATCGATCAGCGGGAAGTACCCGTAATCCTCCTTGAACCGCAGAGCCGCCAAGGTGAGCTCACGAACCAAGGCGCCCGGCTGAATCTCACGCTTCAGTGCCTCCACCTCAAGAGCGGCGTAGGCGTCATCATTGAGGCGCGACTTCAACTGGTGGGTG
Source organism: Pseudomonas sp. ANT_J28 (assembly GCF_008370005.1). NCBI lineage: Bacteria > Pseudomonadati > Pseudomonadota > Gammaproteobacteria > Pseudomonadales > Pseudomonadaceae > Pseudomonas > Pseudomonas sp. ANT_J28. The sequence continues at coordinate 47,185 of NZ_VOBM01000015.1, read as the reverse complement.
TTGCGATGCGTCTTGTTTCCGTAGGCCATGGGTTCACTTCCGCTTTCGGCGTGACAGGGCTGGGTTAGGCGGCTGATTTGCGAGCTGGCTGATGGCGAGAACAGAGTTCGCGAGCGGTGATTTCACCGCCTGTAAGCTCCTCCGCCTTGAATGCCTTCTCTGCGCTCATCAAGTAAATGCCAGACACCCAGTACGAAACCGCAGCCTGAGATACGCCGAGAGCCAGAGCTGTTTTGGTTTGCCCGCCGAAGTGATCGACGAGCCTTTCGATGGGGGTCATTTGAGATCCCTCCTGATAAGCCTGCTTATATCCTAAGTAGAAGGACACTTATTTGCAAGCCGATAAGGGAACTTATAAATTCCAGCGGATGAGCACACTCGCCGAAAGAATCAAATCCGCACGAATTCACGCCAAGCTGACGCAGAAGGCTCTCGCTCTTAAGGCGGGGGTTGAGCAGCCGGTGATCTCGCAGCTGGAAACTGGAAAGAACCTACAAAGTGCGCACCTGCCGAAAATTGCGCATGCGTGCGGCGTGAGCGCCATCTGGCTATCTGAAAATATTGGTCAGATGATCAACACGGCGGCGGCCGAGTCGAACGTGGGCGAATCTCGCCAGCCTGTTGAGTCCTACCGTTACCCGGTAATCAGCTGGGTCGCTGCCGGCGCCTGGGCAGAGGCGGTTGAGCCCTACCCTGCCGGCTTCTCGGATCGCTACGAATTCTCTGAATACAACTCAAAAGGTCCGGCTTTCTGGCTTGAGGTCAAAGGCGACTCGATGACCTCGCCTGCCGGGCAGAGCATTACCGAAGGCACGCTGATCTTGGTTGACACTGAAGCCGAGACCGCACCTGGAAAGCTGGTGATCGCCAAATTGCCAGACAGCAACGAAGCCACGTTCAAGAAACTCGTAAATGATGGCGGCAAGCTGTTTCTGAAGCCGCTGAACCCTGGGTACCCGATTGAACCGTTTGACGAGCATTGCCGGATCGTCGGCGTCGTCGTGCGGGCACTGCAGAAGTTCTGACAATGCCGAAGAAGCGGCCGGCAGAAAGCACGGCAGCAACCGCTGCGGATATCGAAAGATCCATCCAAGCATTGAACAAAATGGCGGAACGCCTTTGGGGAGATGGTCGAGAGACCGAGGCGAAAGCCCTCCTTGATGCCTTGGATTCTCTAAACCGGGCGCTGGACCGAATCAGAATTGGCGAAAGCCGCAGGGTTGTGACCCTCCATTGATCTCGAGAGCGGATTTCTAATTGCCTCATAGGGAGTTGAGATGACATCAGTTACATTTCTGGATGGCGAGGAAGATATTCCCGAAATTGTTCATGCTCTAAAGTCTTGTGGAGTAGTAGTTATCGGATGCATGCGCACTCGCGCACCGGAGCTCCGAGCGCTGGTCAGCAAAGCTTTGGGGGCAGACAAGAAAGACGGCTACGGGGTTCTCAACCTGCTGTTGCCGCTAACTCACGAGGGGGACATTTGGGATACCACCGTGTTTTTTTATGATGCCAAACACAGCTACCGACCGAGCACGTCCATTGCATTGGTGAATCGGGCGTTGAACGCATGGATTGCTGAAGGCCAGAAAGATTACTACCTCTACAGTGAGTAGAAATAGTTTTGGGCACTATTGGTCCAGCTGCGGCTCCCTCAGCCGCGATCAGAAGCATGTGAATAGGACAAGGATGAACCAGATGGGCTTGATAGAATTTTTGTCCGACCTTTTCGGCCTCCTCGGCAATATTCAGCCTTACGAAAAGCCTCGCAGGGTCTTCACGCGCGGTTTTGTTGCATTCTGCGTGCTGGTGGCTGTTTTTGAGCTGATAGCGCTGAACCAGTTCTATGGCGCGCGCGGCTGATTTCTAGCTACCCGACCGTCGATACATAAATTGAAATGGAATATATGAAAAAGCTGCTTCTCTCGTTCTTTATGGGCTTGCTTCTTTCAGGTTGCGCCACCACCCCAAGCTACCAGGTGCCCGATGGGCTTTGGTACGCTGAAAAAGAAGATCCTGATCACTATCGATATCACGTTTATGTTTACTTTAAGGATGAGAGTCACTTCATCTGGTGGCGGACCAAGGAAACTCAGGACGTTGTCATGAAGCGATGGGCGTACTACACCCACGATCATCCTGGGGTAGACAATCCGACCATTTACACGCGCCAGGGGGACCAATTAAAGGGCGAGCGGCGCATTGTCGATAGAAGCAGTGAGGGCATTCTTCAAGCCACGACCACTCAGACCTTTAACGGGCGCTTTAACGGCGACGAGCTGGTCATGGAGTTCATTGACGCCTCGGTTTGGGCTTCTGGTAACGATGCTGGCAGGGATGTAGTGCGATGGTCGATGAAGCGGCTCAGGTCTCAATCTGCCAAATGAACAATGACCCCTGATGATTAATAGATGCCGTTGACCAGGCTGAGACTTGGCAACAAGACGCCTGTCTCAGAGACCAGATGGCCTACAAAAAATGCTGCGAATGCACGCGAAACGAATAAATACAGGGAGTTTAAATGCGCTTCACCCCAATCCTATTAGCGCTTGCCTTGGCAGGTTGCGCCAACACGCCTCCACAGCTGTCCCCGTTTGCTCAGGCCAGCCTGGATGCTCCTATGCCTACATCTGAAAGCCAGCGTGTTTGGGAGTGCGCGGGGACGACTGACGTAGTCGAAGGCCAAAAGTTCGTTCTCAAACTACAGGGTAGGCCACTAGATTCGGGAGGCGAAATCTGGTCGACCCTAGAAAGGGCCAAGCGTTTGGGGTGCACTCAGGCGGAGATGGACGCGCGAGATATGGGGCGCTGGTCAAGCCCGCCAGTCTCGCCACGTCCGCTCTGATTATCGAGAAGCGCGGCTGGCGAGTTATGCCGACGAGATTAAAGCCGGCGCAACAACCAGGATGGTCAAATAGATGGCAGATCTAATACAAGGGCTCGATGGCCCCAGAACAGCCCAGCAGGAACTGTTTTCCGACCTTGAGGATACGACCGCAGTCATCGGCTGGTCAGTGGCCGAATTGACCAGCATGGCTGCCCACGGCAAATCTCCTGCTCAAGCCGTTGCGCTTATAAAGATCTCCGCTCTGCTGAAGACTCAGCAAGAGAAGATTCGCCGCCACGCTGACGAGGTGAAGGCGGGAAGGATTGTGCGGGGCAAGGCTGAGTAGGCGGGCTGGCGGTTTTTTAGGCATTAGGGCCCGAACGGAAAGTTAACTGAAAAAGGATTCACATGCAGGCCGACGCATTTATTGGGCAGGACTTAAATCTTCCGTTCGAGATTCGATACGAGGGCATGGATGCCGATGATCACCGAATAGACATGGCCGCTCTCGCTGAATCGCTAGATGGATTCAGCAGGATTTATGCGGTAGTTGGTCACTTCATATCTACCGGTCAATATGCCAAGCAAATGCAGGCACTGAACGTAAAGGCCTATGCGCAGGAGTCCGAAGCGAAGTGCTTTAACATAAGTGCGGTGCTGGACTTCGCTTCATCGGCAGGCCTATTTCAGGGTGTGATGGGCGCTGCTTTAACGGCTATAGTGGCGTACGTCATTCATCGCAGCAGCGGAAACAAGGAAGAGATGAAGCACCTTAAAGATCTGCTCGAGCAGCAGCTGGGGTTTAGCAAGCAGGTCACTGAGAGGATGATGGATACCATCGATCGTCTCTCTGACGGCTTGAGGCCGTCTGTTAAAAAGGCAGTCTCCCCTGTTGGCGATACATGCTCACGCATTGACCTTTATGCGGAAGGGAAAAAGCATCAAACGATGGATCAGTCTTTGAAAGACTCACTCGTGGATGATAGTGACAGCCAAGTCCTCGGCGAGAAAGTCTATGTCGTCGAGATAAGCGAGATGGATAGGATAAAGCGCACCTGCAAGGTCCACCTTGTAGGCCCAGACACCGAAGAGGGCACAGAAGAAGATGGCACTCCTCGGCGAATTAACGCAGACATCACCGACCCCGCAGCCCTGATTGAGCCTAACGTCTATATGGAAGCTTGGTACAAATCCACTAAGCTCAATGTGAAAGCCAAAGCCCTGCTACGGAATGGCCTGATCGCGAAAATGTACATTTCTGACACCGCCTGACCATCCTTGTCATCTTTACCATTAGCCCGGCCCAGCGCCGGGCTTTTTGTTTAAGAACGAGCGATCTACGCCGATAGCCTTTTACTGCCTGCAACTCGCGGTGCATGGAGGCAATATGAAAAAGATAGCAATCGCTGGGCTCATCGCGCTTCTCTCAATCGTTTCAATCTCTGCCTTAGCATGCCCAAAGGGTACGCATCCGACGGGCGGCACAGGCTCCCACCCCAAGGGTGGAACCTGCTCATAAAAACAGCTCGGCCAAACCGAGTTTCTGGTTTTCTGTAATATGCGGTGCTTCAGGGCATTGCATCATTTTTCGGGGTTTAAAATATGCGATTCACACTACCCGTTTTGCTTTTGGGGTTTTTGGCTGCTCAAGGTGCTATGGCTGCTGGAGATGGCACTGCCGCAGTTGGTGGCGGCATTGGCGGAGCGCTGGGAAATGTTATTGGTCAGCAAATGGGTGGAAGCACTGGGGCAGCGATTGGCGCCGGTGTTGGCGGCGCTGCTGGTGGGGCTATAACGGCTGAAAAAGGCAAAAGAAATGAAGCGGCACTTGGTGGAGGGCTTGGCGCGGCTGGCGGCTCAGTCATTGGCAACAGCGTAGGCGGTTCTACCGGGTCAACTATTGGCGCAGGTCTTGGTGGTGCAGCTGGCGGAGCGCTCGGAAATAACCTGGCCGATGATGGTGGCAATGACAATCATCAATCACATGGTAAGAAGCATGGGTACAAGCATGGGCACAAAAAACATAACCACGATTGAGTAGCTGTGTTGTCCGGACTTGGATCTAGCTTCCGCCTGTCACGTCGTCGTCATATGAAACAAGCATACTGCGATCAGCCAAAGGGATTTGACCCCGACTACAGAGAGCCCGCCACCGAGCGGGCTTTTTGTTGTCCGCTACGCTTTCCTTCACTATGGAGGAAACACCATGCCCACACTCCCCGACGATCCGACCCCTGCCCTGCTTTACCGGCTAAACCAGAACATCATGGCCCTTGGCTGCGCCATAGAAGAGATCAGCATCTGGATTGATCAGCGTGGCTCTGCGGATACGTACGGCCGAGTCAGTGAGCAACTAGAGGTACTGGCAGACAACAGTGACGCCATTGCCGAGTTGATGGCTGACCTGATAGCCAGATGGAAGCCGGAGGAAGAGATTGATCCGGAGGATTGATACTGGCCCGAATAGATGAGCCCGCCAACTGCGGGCTTTTTTGTGCCTGCGAAAAAGTCAGCGCCTTGCTCTTACTCCAAGTAGGCCAATGCCCTCTTGCCAAAATATGACAGGACCAATACTGTATATACATCCAGTACAAGCAAGGAGCTTCTCATGCCCAAAACCGCGTCACTTGTATCGCAAGCTAGAGACTCGTATGAGTCTGTTGGTCGGCGCATTCAGCGTCTGATAACTGCGCCTGGCATCCAAAAGGTCCAGGCCATCACTGTCACCAGGCTTGAAGCAGAACCCGCTGAAGCATGGCAGCAAGTCCTTACCTTCAAGGCATGACCGATTACCTGGTCATTGCCCTGGTACAGGAAACGGAAGCGGTGACCATGACCGAAGAGCTCAGCCTGATGACCGTCAAACGCTTGGATCTGGATCACATCCGTCTGGCGGCACGCATCAACCTGAGCGAGTGGAAGGGCAATCCAAAGTCGCGCCAATACATCTCGTACATCAAGGGGAAGCAGGGTCGCAAAATCAACGAGTACTTCCGCGACTTCGTCGGCTGCCAGGAAGGGATCGCCGGCCCGGGCGAGACCCGCACGCTGCTCAAGGCATTCAGCGACTTTGTTGAAAGCGAGGATCTGGGCGAAGAGTCTGCCCGCGAGAAGACCCACATCCTTGTCAGTTACTCGATGGCCCAGGCCAAGCTGGGTGAGCCGATCACCCTCGACGAACTGTCAGAGCTGATCGACGAAGGCCAGCCCAAGGCGTTCGCCGACTTCATCAAGGCTGCCGACTACGGTCTCTCTGACACCCTGCCGCCGGACAAGAAGACCCTGAACAAATTCCGGCGCTTCACTGGCCGGGCCGAGGGCCTGTCGATCAGCTTCGAGCAGCACCTGCTCGGCTCGAAGATCGAGTTCGACGAAGCCGGCGGCACGCTGATTCTGCGCGGCCTGCCTACGCAGCTGACCGAGCAGCTCAAGCGCGCAAAAGCCTAGAGCCCGTCGATATCTAAGGGACCGGTTTCCAATATCAATCTCGCATCCAGCCCCTTGGCCTTCAAGCGCACAGGCTCAGGCGTCTGGACAGCGAAGTACAGATTGAAACCCTCACCACTCGACTGCTTTTCGATCTCCACCACGTACAGAGAGACCTCGTCGGGAGAGATTCCAATAGCGTCGGCAATGATTTTGTTACGAGAGCTTCGATAGGCGCTCATGGCAAAAATCCATTTTTATTGAGTCGAACCCGAAAGCTTAGCTCGTCGGAAAAAACCGCCCTTACCATCCGTCGCATCCGATCACGGAGTGCGGCGCCTGCATTGGAGAACACCATGAGCACATTCGCAGTGTTTGGCATGACCATCGATGTAGCCACCGCCGAGGCGCGCAAGAAGACGAGCGGTACCCGCAAGAACCTCAAGGTTCTAGGCGGCGTCGAGCCAATCCCGGAAGCGGAGTGGCTGGAGCTGGTCCGCAAGCGCACCGAGAAGATCATGGGGGGGGCTACAGTGCGTCAGCTCTCGCCGATGTTCGATGCGCCGCAGTACGCCGAGCAGTTTATAGAGCTGGCCCGCAAGACCTTGCGCTGTCGTGATCTGAGGATCAGAGCAAAAGCCGTCTTGGTCGATGCGAAGAACAAGCCGATCATCAACCCGAAGACAAAAGCGCCGAAGGTTGGCTTCAGTGAGTGGCCGCCGAAGCCTCTGGAGCAGCAAGAGCAAGCCGCCTGACTCACCCTCACCTATTGCGCTGAGCTTGATGCTTATTTCGGCTGGGTTCCGCGAGCTAGCCATTCACCATGACCGATACCTTGCTGGATCGCCTGATAGTCAGAATCGTCCGAGATATCGAAAACATGCTCCGAGTGTTTCGTTCCGCTGGGATGAAACAGCTGGGTCAACATTATGCCTTCATGCCTGCTCTGACGTCTGACCCTAACCGTGATGACAAAGCCACGCTCAGCATGGTGCTTCTGGCATACATCCGAAGGATCTTCGCCCCAAAGCTCCGACTGCCAATATTTGTTCGACATATCCGCTCCTTGATCCGGCTCCATGCCGGGCCATCAAGCAATAGCCCACAAACTCAAATCACGCCAGCCGGGGCATGACCCGGCATAGGACGCCCCATGCCCACAGAAAACAAACCGGCCGATCCATTCGGCCCGAACGGTCGCACCTTCCACATTCATATGAGCGTGCGCGGGGCAATTCGCGACTTCAGCAAGCGCCAGCTCAAAGGCATGTTCAACTTTGAGGGCGGTCGTCCGTGCACTGCCGACGAAGCCAAGGATCACCTGCTCGAGTGCCTGGCCCAGGGCAAAGAGGTGATGCCATTCGGTCCGCCGTGCGAAGGCTTCGACTTCGCCAGCAACGGTTGCCCCGGCCATGACATCCCGCCACCAGCTGTGAATGCCCATGATCTGGTATCGATGGAGTGACCATCGGCCTCACCTTTTGTCGCAAGTCGATTGACTGACAGGGGCCTTTGGAGCCCAGTAATCAGCCGGCCAAACCTGATCAGAAGAGAAACACCATGTCGAAAATAACAGTGATATCCGGTGACTTTCTGGCAGGTGATGCTGAATTTCAATCCGGACTGTTCACTCTAAAATCCGCATTAAAACCTTCTCGCGAATTAACGATATCCATTTCAAAACTAGAAGCCTTGGAAACAGCAACCGAAGAAGTCGTAAACAAGAAAGGAAGCGTTATTCGATGGAGTCTGGCTGGAGCATTGTTTTTGGGGCCGATTGGGCTAGTTGCGGGCTGGTTGCTATGTGATAAAGAAAGGGAAATAACCTTCTACGCAAAATTCAAGGATGGGCGCTGCCTTCTTGCCACAACTGATATTGATACCTACTCAAAAATCTCTGCCTCTTCCCTCAAGTAACTCCCTCCCTTTCAAAGTCAGCCGCTATAGCGGAGAGGACGAAGTCATGCCCCCAGAAAACGAAATCCTGAAAGCGGAAAACGCCGGATAAAAGCTAGGTCGCCCAGCACCGAATCGCGTCCTGCGATGTGTGTATTTCCCCTCAGTGCCGGGCGAGCTCCAATACTCACTTATTACCAAGCCGATGTCTGTAAGACCATTCTCAAAAAAACTTAGAAACTTCCCCCCTATCAAGCCTGCCCTATGCGGCGGGATGGAGTTCGCTATGCCTGAAGAAACTGTTTTGCCGGTCGCATCGGCCGAACCTGAATACGCCTACTCCGCCAATGGCGAAGACTGGGTGTCTGACTGGTGCTCGTTCCTCGATCAGAACGACGAACTGGAAGTGGGTGATGAATGTCAGCGAGGCGTGATGGTTTACGGAGACCCCGCCGAATTCGTGGATGCGGACACCGTGATCGACTCCATGGCCGAGAACGCACACTCAAGCGACCTCGGCGAATGGGCTGATGACTTCCCGGACGTGAGTGCTGAGGCGAAGGCCGAGCTGGAAGGCTTGCTTGATGCCTGGGCCCGGAAGAACTGCGATTGCAGCTTCTACCGCGTTAAGGACATCGAGAAATTCAAGATCGCTCACGAAGATTTGGAGCACCGGGACGAGGTAACCCCATGATCGCCCTCGCCTGGTTCGCCTACGTGTACTGCTACCGGTGACAGTCCTAAGCTCTGCGGTAGACGCCTAGCCTCGCTGTCGACGGCAGGGGGATGAGCTTCGTCGAGGTGAGGATCATCGCTCGATTGACTCCCCATTCAAGTGCCTGCGTCATCGTCTCGCCCGGGCGACTTTTGTAGTACTCCTCAAACATCATTTCTCCAGATCCGAAGTACGCACCAACAAACAGCTGAACCGCCCCCGTTGCGGAAGTACGCACTTGCACGTCCATCTGCCCGCCATCATTTAGAAGACCGTCATGACACCTGCAGTGCAACGAAGAGTCAGACCACTCCCAGAAGACGCGCTTCCTCTGCTTTAAGTACACCTTATCTACATCCGGGATGTGAATCGAAGTGCACTTGTACTCGCTATTCCAAGCTCCCGTCGAACAAAAAGATAAATATTTTTGAACTTTTGGCGCTTTCGCCTGTATCGCTTCGATCTAAGCCTAACCCCTACCCCACACAAGAGCCTGCCGGTGTACGGCGGGCGAGGTCTGCACGCATGAGCAAGCCAGCCGTGAAAGATGTTCTCGATGAAATGACAAAGGATGATCTGGTGTCCTGGATCAGGAACCAACACTTCATGCGACCCAAGCAAAGCGATGTTTTGTATATCCGCTGGGAAAGACAGTCAGGTGAAGTGCTGGAGGAAATGCAAAGGGAAAATCGCGCGCTCGATGGAGTGGACTTCAAGGAGCGCGACCGCCTGGCTGGCAAGTTCAATGATTCGAAAGACCCTGAAGAGAAGTTACGGCTTCTTAAACAGATCGAGCCTTACGACAAGGCCATGTCAGAACACATTAAGCGAACACAGGCTCTCGACAGAAAAAGCAAAAAGGTCGACTCCCTCTATGAGCAGATCGACGTAGAGCGCCAGAAAGAGCGCGGACGCCGATCAGCATAACCCCCAGCTTATAGCCCCCTCCTTACCCATCTTCTGCCGCCACGCGCGGCATGGAGCAGCTCATGAGCATTCAATTTTTATCGCACCAGGAGGTTTGCGAGCTGACCGGCGCGCGGACCAAGGCTGGACAAATCCTGAACCTCAAGAAAAACGGCATCAGGCACACCATCAAGATGAATGGTTGGCCAAGCGTAACCGTGATGGCCGTTACCGCCGTCGGCATGTTCGAGCCAGAAAAACCCGCATGGAAATCACGCAAGGCAAGCTGAAATGGGAAGACGACCAAGTAAACCCGGCTCTATAGCCCGGCTGCGAGAGCGCAAGAAAGCCAGCGGCCGGGTGTTCTATTACTACGACACCGGTGGAAAGGACCGCAAAGAGATTCCGCTGGGCAGCGACTACGGCCTGGCGATCATGGAGTACGCCAAGCTCGAGCGAGATCGCACCGCGACCGACTTGGTCGCCAAGGTGATTACTTTCCGCTACGTCGCCGAAAAATACATGGTCGACATCGTCCCCACCAAAGGCAAAGCCACCCAGGCAGACAACAAGCGCGAAATGAAGAACCTGATCGCGTTTTTCGATGATCCACCTGCGCCTCTGGAAACGATCGAACCTCTACATGTCCGGCAGTACCTCACTTGGCGCAAGGCCGCGCCGGTCCGTGCGAATCGTGAAAAGGCGCTGCTCAGCGCTATCTGGAACTACGCGCGGGACAAAGGGTACACGTCTCTAGCCAACCCATGCGCTGGCATCAAGGGCAATAAAGAGACGGGCCGGGACACGTACGTTGAGGATGAACTGTTCAAGCGCGTTCACGATAAAGCCGATACCGGCCTTCAAGACGCCATGGACCTTGCCTATTTGACCGGCCAGCGAGTGACCGACACTCGACTGATGGACGAACAGGATGTCCGCGACGGCCAAATTTGGGTGCTTCAGGGAAAAACAAAGGCCAAGCGGCGAATCGAGGTTACCGGCGAACTCAAGGTTTTGATTGATCGAATCATGTCCCGAAAGTCGGGGCACAAGGTCCGCTCGACGCGGCTGATCGTGTCAGAAGATGGCGCACCAATGACGGTTGCGATGTTGCGCAGGCGTTTTGACATAGCCAGGGAGGCCGCAGGAGTATCCAAGCCGGAGTTCCAATTGCGTGATTTGCGCGCAAAAGCCGGTACGGACAAAGCAGAATCCAGTGGCGACATCATGCAAGCCAAGGATCAACTCGGGCATACCACTGTTGTTATGACGGAGCAGTACATCCGCAACCGCAAGGGCAAGAAAGTCTCACCAACTAAGTGAATTGCGGACCAACTCTAAAATAGCGGACCAGAAACAAACAAGGGTTTGCATCAGCTTTCGCCCGCAAACCCTTGATTTTAGATGGTGCCCGAAGCCGGAATCGAACCGGCACGCCCTTACGAGCGGGGGATTTTAAGTCCCATGCGTCTACCAGTTTCGCCATTCGGGCGGTAGCGCGGTGAAGCAGTCTGAAAACTCAAATAACGATCTGGCAGTTCTGACGCCTGTGCAGCAGAGGGGGAAATATATACATCCCGCCTCGGTGAAGCAAGTTCGCGACTGCCCTTTTCAAGACTAAATATTGCAGGACAGCGCAAATAAAAAAGCTCCGTAAATCATAGATCTACGGAGCTCGTTTAAAGTGGAGGCCGAGGTCGGAATCGAACCGGCGTAGGTGGATTTGCAATCCACTGCATAACCATTTTGCTACTCGGCCTCAAACATCTGATGTCATGTAGCACAACATCAAACGCGTACAAACTTGGAGTAAGATTCGTGATCTAACTCCTTGAAAACATTGAGCTTTTTCAGCCGTCAGTGCTTTCGATGGCGTGAATTATGTACTGATTTCCCGAGGCTGGCAACCCCTTGATTTCAAAAAAAATTCCGTCAGGTGGTTTCCATGTTTAAAGGGGTTGCTCAGCCCTTCAGGCCGGGATCATCCGTCACGTCTTCTACCGTGATCAACGGTTCAATACCCCAGTCGCCATGCAGATACCAATCGTCTCCGATCATTTCGGCTGGATGCATTGTCCGGTCGGAGCCATTGCCGCACGCCAGGGAATTGGCTGGACAGTATCTATCGCAGCCCCAGCAAATACGTTCGGGATGTTTGGGGCTGATGGGAAAGTTCTTGGCCATGTCGATCCCCGGCTTGCCTCTAGGATGTGCCTCCAACCTACATCGCCCGCGCAAGAACGCCCTTGATACGGATCAAGGACTGAAATCGAATGTCCTAATCACTCAAAACTTGATAACAATCATTATTATTCGCAGGAAAGCTTCCTACACTCGGGTTCCTACTCGTTAGTGCCCAGGAAGACATCATGCGTACGCCCTTTTCGCTGTCACTCGCCCTGCTCTTGCTCACACCGTTGGCTCAGGCCAAGGAATACCCGATCGGGGAACCGCAGTTGTGCCCGGGGCTGGAAGTCGGGGCGGTGTATTTGCAGCCGATCGAGATGGCGCCTGCCGGCATGATGCGCGCCACCGCGGATTCCGATGTGCATCTGGAAGCCGACATTCGCGCCACGGCGGACAATCGACAGGGCTTTCAGGAAGGCAGTTTCGTGCCTTACCTCAATGTCTCGTTCAACCTGAAAAAACAGGGCAACGAGAACGAACTCAAAGGCGATTTCCACGCAATGGTCGCCAATGACGGCCCGCACTATGGCGACAATGTAAAACTGCTCGGTCCAGGCAAATATCAGCTGACCTTCACCGTCCTGCCACCCGGCGGTCATGGGTCCCTTGGCCGCCATACCGATAAGGAAACCGGCGTGGCTCCCTGGTTTGAACACTGCGAATTGCACTACGAGTTCATCTACGCCGGCATTGGTAAAAAAGGCGGCTATTGAATGAAGCGCCTGCGCATGGCCTGGCTGATGCTCGCCGCAGCAGTGGTGCCATTGACAGCTTATGCCGAGCTACCCAGCTACGAGCTGAGCCTGCACGATGGCCACTTCTCCCCCGCTTTGCTGGAGGTTCCGGCCGGACAGCGCTTCAAAATCGTCCTGAAAAATATTGGCCAAGGGCCGGCCGAGTTCGAGAGCACACCGTTGCGGGTTGAAAAAGTACTGGCGCCGGGTGTGACGACCTTCGTGGTCATTCACCCCCTCAGGCCCGGCCACTACCCTTTCTTCGACGAGTTCAATCCGCAACTGCCCGAGGGCGGCATCCTCGCGAAATAACCCGCTCATGCACGGAGTTTTCATGAATCAATCAATGTTTATTGTCTGGCGCGAAAGCGTCGAGGCGCTGCTGGTGATCGGCATTCTCCAGGCCTGGGTCAGCCAGCAGCATCAGGGGGATCGACTGGCGAAGTACTTGTGGGCAGGCGTCGTACTGGGGTTGCTGCTCTCGGGCCTGCTGGCGGTGTTGATTCTGTTTGCCGGTGAGGCCATGAGCGGCTCAGCCAGTGAATGGTTCCAGGCCGCGCTCGCGCTGTTGGCCAGCCTGCTCATTGTGCAAATGGTCGGCTGGATGCACCGCCACGGGCGCACGCTCAAGCACGATTTGCAACGACACGCCGATAGCCACCTGGCCCGGCAAGGTGGCGCAGGTCTGTTACTGCTGGCCATGCTCGCCGTCAGCCGCGAAGGCAGTGAAACGGTGGTGTTTCTCTATGGCGCCGGTGCTCAGTTGCGAGGTCCGCAGCTCGGTTTGTTTGCCATCGGTGGCGCAATGGGACTGGTGCTGTCGGCGCTGACCATTGCCCTGCTGCACAGCAGTCGCCGGTTCATTTCGTGGCAACGATTCTTTGCCATCAGCGAAGCTGTTTTGCTGGTACTCGGCGCGGCATTGCTGGTCAGCGGCACCGAGCGAATCGGCGGCCAATTACTCGCCCTGGATTTACCGGAGGCGATGTACAGCCTCGTGGGTGATGCGCTTTGGGACAGCAGTGCCTTGCTCAGCGACAGCCATGGACTGGGTGGTTTTCTCGCGGGTTTTGCCGGTTATCGCGCGACACCTAGCGGCATGATGTTACTGGTGCTGGCCGGTTATTGGCTGACCGTCGGCGTTTGGCTGCGTCAACGGGCTGCGGAAAAAGTCCCATGCCTGGGCTGAGTCGCCTCAATCAATGGCTGCAGCGCCTGGGCGACGGCATGCGGCGTCACGCGCCCGTCATTCGTGCCATGCAGTGGACCGTTGTACTGTTCTACGCGTTGCTGTTGGTGATCCCGGCGGTGTTGCCGCTGCCGGACAGCCAGGCACGAATGCTCGATAACCTGACCCTGTTCGCGCAGTTTTTGTTCTGGGGCATTTGGTGGCCATTCGTGCTGCTGTCGATGGTGCTGTTTGGCCGGCTCTGGTGTGGCGTTTTGTGCCCGGAAGGTTCACTCAACGAATGGGCCAGCCATTACGGCAAAGGTTTGGGCGTGCCGCGCTGGTTGCGCTGGGGCGGCTGGCCAACCCTGGCGTTCTGCCTGACGACCCTCTACGGCCAGTTGATCAGCGTCTATGACTATGCCCAGGCGGCGCTGTTGATTCTGGGCGGCTCGACCGTCGCCGCGGTCGTCGTCGGGTTGCTGTTCGCCCGGGGCAAGCGCGTCTGGTGCCGTTACCTGTGCCCGGTCAGTGGCGTCTTCGCCCTGCTCGCCCGTCTGGCTCCCTTGCATTTTCAAGTCGACGAACAACGCTGGATGGAAAATATCGCGCCACGCCTGCCGCCGCCCAACTGCGCACCCTTGCTCGATATCCGTCGTATGCAAGGCGCCAGTGACTGCCATGCCTGCGGACGTTGCAGCGGACAATGCGGCGCCGTTCAGTTGATTGCCCGCTCCAGCAATCAGGAGATTCTTCACGCGACAGCGCAGACGCTGTCACCGTGGGACGCGCGCCTATTGCTGTTCGGTGTGATCGGTTTGGCGATGGGCGCCTTTCAGTGGACAGTCAGCCCATGGTTCGTCGTCCTCAAACAAACCCTCGCCGAAAGGCTGGTCGAGCACGACCAACTCTGGGCGCTGCAAGACAACGCGCCCTGGTGGCTGCTCACCCATTACCCGCAGCTCAACGACAGCTTCAGCTGGCTCGACGGTTTCAGCATCGTCGCTTACTTGAGTTTGAGTTCGATGGTGTTGGGCGCGGCGTTGATGATCCTTCTGCGCCTGACGGCGCGACTGGCGCAAGATCCTGCACTGTATTGGCCCCTGGCGCTGACACTCACGCCCTTGGGTGGTGCGGGATTGTTTCTCGGGCTGTCGGCCACAACGGTGAAATTGCTGCGCTATGAAGGTCTGCTGCTGGAGTGGGTACAACCGGCCAGGGCGTGTCTGTTATTGGCCGCGATGGGCTGGAGCCTGCTGCTGGGATGGAAACGGCTTAACCGCGAAGGCATTTCCCAGGTTCGTCGCTGCGCTGGCAGCACTTGCCTGTTGCTCGCCATCGGCGTGGTAGGGTTCGGCTGGTGGTTGCAGTTCTGGGGCTGGTCCTGAGCGACCTCATCCACAACCACCATCCAGGATTACCTAGACTTTAAAACGCGCCACTGTCTGGTGCAGTGCCCCGGCCATCTGCGCCAAATCGTGACCTGCGGTGTGAGTATGTTGGGCCCCCAGCAACACCTGCTCCGACAAGTTGCGAATCCCCATCAGATTGCGATCCACCTCCCGCGCCACCAATGCCTGCTCTTCCGTGGCACTGGCAATCATCATGTTGCGCTCGTTGATCTGTGAGATTGACCGGGTGATCTCATCCAGTGCATCGCCCGAGCGTTGCGCCACTTCAAGGGTGGCCCGGACCAGGTTGCTGCTGCTTTGCATGGCAGTCACCGCATGGCCGGTATCGAGGCGAATGTTGCCGATCATCTGCTCGATCTCCTGGGTGGACTCTTGAGTGCGATGGGCCAGGGCGCGCACTTCATCGGCGACCACGGCAAAACCGCGTCCGGCATCCCCGGCACGCGCTGCTTCAATGGCCGCGTTGAGGGCCAGCAAATTGGTCTGTTCGGCGATGCTGCGAATCACGTCCAGCACCTTGCTGATGTCCTGCACCCGGCCCGCCAGTTGCTCGATGCGTTGTGAGGTGTCGGTGACGCCATCGGCCAGTGCGCCGATTGAAACCACGGTTTCCTGAACCTGCTCACGTCCGCGTTGCGCGGTTTGCTCGGACTGCCGCGAGGCCTCGGAGGTGCTCACCGCATTGCGCGCCACTTCATCGACCGCAGCGGTCATCTGGTTCACTGCGGTGGCCGCCTGCTCGATCTCCAGCCCCTGCAATTGCAGGTTGCTGCTGGTCTGGCTGCTGACCGCACTCAGCTCTTCGGAGGAACTGGCCACTTGGTCAACCGAGGTCGCGATGTGCCTGACCATGGCATTCAGACTTTGCTGCATCTGATGCATGTTCATCATCACGCTGCCGCCGACACTTGAGTTCACCGGCACTTCAATTGTCAGGTCGCCCTGAGCGATCTGACTCAAAAACCGTGCAGCATCATCCGGCTCGCCACCCAATGGACGGGTCACACTGCGCGTGACGATCACCGCCGCGGCGATGACCAGCGCCACGCAGAACAAAAACAACCCGAGCATATTGCGCCGGGCGTCGCTGTACAGTGCCTGCGCCGACTGTTCCCGGTCGGCGAATACTTTGCCTTGCAACGCCATCAACTGATCAAGGCTGCCATACACCTCGCGCTCGGCCGGCACGACCTTTTGTTTCAGCTGTGCCATGGCGTCATCGAAGGCACCTTGCCGGATCAACACCTGCACTTGAGTGAACGCCGCAACGTAGGCTTCGCGATTCTTCTTCAGCGCGGCATAAGCGGTTTTGCCCTCGGGCAAATAGAACAACGGCTCGAGCGTTTCGAGTGCCTGGGTGATCCGTTTCTTGGTGGCGTCGATTGACTGCTGCACCTGCTGATTGTCTTTATCGATCAGTAAATCCCGGGTGTTCCTGGCGTTATCGCGCACGCCGGTGGCGATGACCATGATCGGATCGATCTTCGGCCAGTCCTGTTTGACGATGACCACCGCCTGATCCTTGAGCGTTGCCAGATCGTGCAACGCGTAAAACGCCATCCCCATCAATGCCAGCGGCGCGATTGCAAAACCGATGACGATACGTTGTGCCGTACTTAATTTGGCCATATCAAATGCTCCCCGTTTGATACCTGCCGATTGGCAGCGCATTTGAAAACCTAATGGTGGATCTCACCGCTAAACGTTAAACCTCAGCCTCGGTTACCCCCGTAACACGAAGGCTGGAAACAACTCGCGCATGGCCTCCCACAGCTCAGGTAGCAAGGCTTGTGCCGAAACGTTTGGCAGCAGCGGATCGAACATCCGCTCGGTGCGAACCAACTGCACGGCGAAGCGCTTGACGCCGAGTTCGCTCAAGCGCTTGGCGAGAATCAGCAGACGCGCCGGCTCGAACAGATGCCAATGCACCGTGGTGCGACATTCGTAGTCGACACCGCTGGCCAGCAGGTGCTCAAGGCTGCGCCAATTGGCCGTTCCGCTGCCTTCAACCCGAGTGATCGCCTGGGAATCCTCGGGCAACGCCTTGACATCGAAACCTACCCAATCGGCACCGGTCAGTGCCTTGGCGAACGCTGCGGGTTTGATCCCGGCGCTGTGCAAACCGATGCGAAATCCCATCGCCCGCACCTCATCCATTGCGCCGAGCAAACCGTCTTGCAAGGTGGGCTCGCCGCCACTGAACACCACCGCATCGAGCAGGTCCTGACGCCGTTGCAGAAACGCCAACACCCGCCGCCAATCCACTTCGTCTGTGCCACGAGGCGGGATCAACTGCGGGTTATGGCAGTAACGACAACGCCAGGCGCAACCCTGGCAAAACAGCACGCAGGCGAGCTGTCCCGGATAGTCGATAGTGGTCAGGGGCACCATGCCCCCGACCCGAAGCGTTCGACTCATTGGCGTCCGGCCAGCGCCGCGCTTTCAGTGAAGTGCACCCGCTCGCGGTGCTCCGACTGTTTACCCGGATTGAACGCCGACACAGGGCGGTGATAGCCCATTACCCGGGTCCAGACTTCGCAGCGTTGACGTTGAGCCTGGGGCAATGTTTGCGATGCAGTCATGGTGAAGCTCCTTGCAGTTGAGTGGATCGAAATCAATGAACGGTGCCGAGCTTCTGTTCTTTCAGCAGCAGGACCTCGTCGCATTTGGGGCAGAATTCATGCTCGCCATCGAGATAGCCGTGCACCGGGCAGATGGAGAACGTCGGGGTCACGGTCAGGTATGGCAGGCGGAAGCGGCCAAGGGCTTTGCGCACCAGTTGTTTGCAGGCCTCGGTCGAAGAAATCCGCTCGGCCATGTACAGGTGCAAGACCGTGCCGCCGGTGTATTTGCATTGCAGCTCGTCTTGAAGTTCCAGGGCCTCGAAGGGGTCTTCGGTATAACCCACGGGCAGTTGCGAGGAGTTGGTGTAATACGGTGCTTGCACGCTGCCAGCCTGGAGGATGTCGGGGTAGCGCTTGAGGTCTTCCTTGGCGAAGCGGTAGGTCGTGCCCTCGGCCGGCGTCGCTTCCAGGTTGTACAGGTGGCCGGTTTCTTCCTGGAAACGCAGCAAAGTCGCGCGCACATGGTCGAGCATATCCAGGGCGAACCTACGGCCCTGCTCGGTGTGCATGCCCTCCTCATCGCCTGTGAAATTGCGCAGCATTTCATGCATACCGTTGAGGCCGATGGTCGAGAAGTGGTTACGCAGGGTTCCGAGGTAGCGCTTGGTGTACGGGTACAAACCGGCATCCATATGGTGCTGAATGACTTTGCGCTTGACCTCCAGGCTTTCCATCGCCAGTTCCATCAGTGTGTCCAGGCGCTGCAGTAAACCGCTGGTGTCCCCCTTGAACACATAGCCCAGCCGCGCGCAGTTGATGGTGACGACGCCGAGCGATCCGGTCTGCTCCGCCGAGCCGAACAAGCCGCCGCCACGCTTGAGCAACTCGCGGACATCCAGCTGCAAACGGCAGCACATCGAGCGCACCTGATTGGGTTGCAGGTCCGAATTGAGGAAGTTCTGGAAATACGGCAGGCCGTACCGCGCGGTCATCTCGAACAGGCGGTCGGCGTTTTCACTGTCCCACGGAAAGTCGTGGGTGATGTTGTAGGTCGGGATCGGAAAGGTGAACACCCGCCCTTTCGCATCGCCGGCCTGCATCACCTCGATATAGGCGCGGTTCAGCAGGTCCATTTCAACTTGCAGGTCGCCATAGGCAAACGGCATTTCCTCACCGCCGATGACGGGTATTTGCTCACGCAAATCCTGCGGGCACACCCAGTCGAAGGTCAGGTTGGTGAAAGGCGTCTGGGTGCCCCAGCGCGAGGGGACGTTGAGGTTATAAATGAACTCCTGGATCGCCTGGCGCACCTCATGAAAACTCAGCTGGTCCTTGCGCACATAGGGCGCCAGGTAGGTGTCGAACGAGCTGAATGCCTGGGCGCCGGCCCATTCGTTTTGCAGGGTGCCGAGGAAATTCACCATTTGCCCCAGGGCACTGCTCAAGTGCTTGGGCGGACCGGCTTCGACTCGCTCGGGCACACCGTTGAGCCCTTCGTGCAACAGGGTGCGCAGCGACCAGCCGGCGCAGTAACCGGCGAGCATGTCGAGGTCGTGCACATGCAAATCCGCTTCGCGGTGGGCCTGGCCGATAGCCTCGCTGTACACCTCGTCCAGCCAATAGTTGGCGGTGACCTTGCCCGACACGTTCAACACCAGTCCGCCCAGGGAATACCCCTGATTGGCGTTGGCCTGGACCCGCCAGTCTTCACGGTCGAGGTATTCGTTCATCGAGGTCGCCACTTCGACCATGGTCCGCCGGTCGCGGCGCAAGCGCCCATGCTGTTCGCGGTAGACGATGTAGGCCCGCATGGCGAGGAAAAAACCGGCGTCCATCAACACCCGTTCAACACGGTCCTGGATTTGCTCGACATGCAACCTCGGCAACCCTTCCAGCCTGGCCAATACCGCCTGAAGCAAGCCTTCAACCTCAACCTCGCCGTACTCCCCCGTCGCCTTGCCGGCGGCGATCAATGCCTGACGGATTTTGTCGGCATCGAAGGCGACCTGACTGCCATCGCGTTTGTGCAAGCGGTTACATCCTACTGCGATCAGTGTGCTCTGCATTCGTCCTCCAAACACTACATATAGACTTAATAAAACTTAAAACCACAACATGCAGTGAAGGCTACGGACAAAGTGCTGATCTGCAATTGATCGATATCAAGATTTGTCGGTGAAAAAAAACCGCCCTAAGGCGGCAGAGATCCTGTGGCAAGTGAGGATCTAATGTGGGAGCGGGCTTGCTCGCGAAGAGGCCATCACATTCAACATCATTGTTGACTGATAGACCGCTTTCGCGAGCAAGCCCGCTCCCACATTTGATCATGTGTGTTCTTATGAACCGTGAAGGACAGTTCAACCACCACTCATGTTCATGAACCGTACAATCTGTACCTCCCCGTCGGGGCTGAAATCGTGGCGTAACGGCTTACCGCGCAAGGCCTTCTGCACCGCATTGATCACCGGTTGATCATTCAACGGATAACGCCGCAGCAATCCACGCAAATCCAGGGCATCGTCCTGCCCCAGACACAGCAACAACTTCCCTTCAACAGTCATCCGCACCCGATTACAGCTGCCACAAAAGTTATGGCTATTGGGCGAAATGAAACCGATCCGGGTCTCGGGATGGCGTTCCAGACGCACATAGCGCGCCGGTCCGCCGCTGCTTTCGGTGCTGTCGAGCAACCGATGCTGGCTGGCGATCAGCGTGCGCACTTCGTCGCTGGAACAAAACGACTCGCCCCGGGAACGACCGACGTCGCCCAAGGGCATTTCTTCGATAAAACTGATATCGATGCGCTGGTCGATGGCGTACTGCACCAACGCCGGGACTTCATCGAAGTTGCGTCCCTTCATCACCACGCAGTTGAGTTTGACCCGCTCGAACCCTGCGTCCCGCGCCGCTTCAATGCCGTTGAGCACCTGATCGAGGTCGCCGTTACGGGTGATCGCCCGAAACTTCTGCCCGTCCAGGCTATCGAGGCTGATGTTCATCCGTTTGATCCCGGCGTCGACCAACGGCCGGGCCAGACGGCCCAGTTGCGAGCCGTTACTGGTCATCACCAGTTCGCGCAAACCGGGCAAAGCGGCGATGTTGCGGCACAGCCCGACAATGCCGGGGCGGATCAGCGGCTCTCCGCCGGTCAGCCGGATTTTGCGCACACCCAGGCCAACGAACAGCGTTGCCAAGCGCTGCAATTCCTCCAGCGTGAGCACCTGCTGCCGCGGCAGGAACGTCATGTTTTTCGCCATACAATACACACAGCGAAAATCACAGCGGTCCGTCACCGACATCCGCAGATAATCGATCTGCCGCCCAAAACCATCCTGCATCACAGCGTTCATTACTT
Organism: Pseudomonas sp. ANT_J28; assembly: GCF_008370005.1. NCBI lineage: Bacteria > Pseudomonadati > Pseudomonadota > Gammaproteobacteria > Pseudomonadales > Pseudomonadaceae > Pseudomonas > Pseudomonas sp. ANT_J28. Next base: position 25,995 of record NZ_VOBM01000015.1, on the reverse strand, counting down.
CTCCCGGTCTGCCCAAGGCTCACTGCACCAGCGGTGAGTCGGCGCCCTGCAAGTGGATGCCACGAATGTCGGCCGCACCGATCAGGGTTTGCAGGTATTGCACCAGCGCTTTCTGCCAGACGCCTTGCTGCAACTGCGTGCGGATCGCCGTCGACACCACTTCATAGGGCAACGGCATGCCTTCGATTCGCTGATCGACACTGACCACATGCCAGCCGTAACGACTTTCCAGCGGTTTGCTGGCCAGGCCCGGTGCCAGGGTGAACAGCTGACGCTCCAGTTCGGGCACAGTCTGGCCCTTGCTGATCTGTCCCAGAGAACCACCCTGAGCTTTCGACGGGCAGGCCGAATATTTCACGGCCAGCTCAGCGAAACTGCCGGGAAACTCATCCAGTTGCTGCAGCAGGACTTCGGCTTGACCCTGCGCAAGCTCGCGGGCCTCGACATCGTCTGGTGCACATTCGAGCAGGATGTGCCGCACCGCCAGCAACGGCGCGCTGTGGAAGCGTCCGCGATTGTTTTCGTAGTAGCGAAGGCTGGACTCCTCGTCGCACTGCGGCACTTTCACCTCACGTTCGAGCAGCAAGCGCGTGGCCGCTTCTTCTTCGTTTTCACCGGCGCCGATCTCCAGCGACACACCGAGTTCGGTGATGCGCTGCTGCAACAACTCGCGGATCACCAGCGCCCTGGCGGCCAGATAGACCGCCTCTTCGCGGCTTTCGGCCGGGTGATATTGCAGCTCCTGAGCCATCGCCTCCGGGGTGATCGACACCTCGTTGACGCTGATGATCGGCCACTCCTGTTCACTGCTGGCGATCAACTGGGCCGGGGCGTCTTCGACAGCCGCGGGCTCAACTGGCAGCTCTTCAAACTGCGCCTCGGCGACCGGCGCGATGTCGAGAACAACCTCCGCTTTTTTTGAAGAACCGCAGCCACCGCTGCCCCCGTTACCACCACCACATCCACATCCACCTGACATGATTGTCTCCTCAGTACTTCTGACGAACGATTTGATAACGACGCCCCAGGTACCAGATCGGTGCGCTGATCATGTGTACGAGACGGGTGAAGGGGAACAGCACAAACAGGGTCAAACCGAGAAACACATGCAACTTGTAGGTCAGCCCGACCGGCTCGATGGACGCCGCTGCTTCCACCGGACGCAACAGCACGGTGTTCTGCGCCCAATCGGCGAGCATCACCATCACCGAGCCATCCATGTGCCCGGTAGACGCGACGATGGTCAGCAGACCGAGCAGCAATTGCGCGAGCAGCACCAGCAGAATCAGGATGTCCGAAGGGCTTGAGGTGGCGCGTACTCGTGGATCGGTGAGGCGCCGTTTGACCAGCATCAGCAGGCCGATCAGGCACAGCAGGCCGAAGAACCCGCCCGAGACCATTGCCAGCAACTGCTTGTTCTCAGTGCTGATCACGTGGTGGTAAATCGACGCTGGGGTCAGCAGGCCGACGAAATGTCCGGCCAGCACGAACAACACACCGATGTGGAAGAAATTGCTCGCCACGCGCATGCCGCGCTGATTGAGCATCTGGCTGGAGCCCGCCTTCCAGGTGTACTGCGACAGATCGAAGCGCGCCCAACTGCCAATCAGGCAAATCGCCAGGGCGACGTAGGGATAGACCCCGAACACCAACAGATTCCATTTAGACATTGCCTACCTCCTTGGCTGGCACAGCGGCCAGCCCTTCATGCTGAAAATCCACCCAGTGCAACGGCACCGCGCTTTCCTCACGGGCCTTGCCTGGTGCGCTCGGCAGTCCACTGCAACGGTCCTGCTGTTCGGCCTGGAGGAAGTCCACGGCCTCCTCTTCCCAGATCTTGTCGAGGGCTTCGAGGGAGTCGTCGCGAGGTTCCGCCGCGACCTGTGCCCGCAGGTCGGCGACCGCCTGATGCGGCTCGGCCCCGGCAATTTGCAGCAGCGCCCGGAAGCAACTGGCATAGGCGCTTTCGCGCTCTTCCAGACGTGCCGCGAGCAAGGCCAGCAAGTGCGAAACATCCGCCAGGCCCTCGCGGGCCTCGATGTCTTCGCGGGTGGACAGGAACTCCAGATACAGCGGAATGTAATCGGGCAGCTCTTTGACGCCGATGGCAAAACCGGCTTCTTCGTATTGCGCCATCATGTCGACCATGGCCTGGCCACGGTCGCGGGATTCACCGTGCACATGCTCGAACAACAGCAGCGACAGCGAGCGCCCCCGACCGAACAGCGCACCGTAGTGCTCCTGCCCGTCCATCAGGTCATTGGCGCAGATCAGCTCGAGCAATTCGAACAATGCACCGCGCTGCGTCGGGCTGATTTCCCGTGACTGGATGATCGCTTGCTCCAGTTCGTCGCGACCGCCCATCAGTGTTTCGGTCGGGTAATCGAGCAGCAGCGAAATCACTTTGAGAATTTGCATGCTCATTCCTCCCACAACTGGACGGTTTTCAGAATGTCGCGGCGGTTGGCTTTCTTGGCACCGAACATGTTGGTGTCGGAGCTGCCGCTACAGCCGCTGCCGAAACTGAAACCACACCCGGAACGCTCGGCGAAGGCATCGCTCATGGCGTCTTCACGGTGCGCACTCGGTACAACAAAGCGGTCTTCATAATTGGCAATCGCCAGGTAGCGATACATCTCCTCGACCTGGGCCACGCTCAGGCCGACATCCGCCAGCACTTGCAGATCCTGAACGCCGTCGACTTGCTCGGAACGTTTGTAGGCGCGCATGGCCAGCAAGCGTTTAAGCGCACGCTTGACCGGTTTTTCATCGCCCGCCGTCAGCAGGTTGGCCAGGTACTTCAGTGGAATACGCAGGCTGTCGACATCCGGGATGACTCCGTTCATACCGACGGTGCCGGCAGTGGCGGCGTTCTGGATCGGCGACAGTGGCGGTACGTACCAAACCATCGGCAAGGTGCGGTATTCCGGGTGCAGCGGCAGTGCGAGTTTCCAGTCCACGGCCATTTTGTAGACCGGCGAACGTTGGGCTGAATCGATCACCGACTGCGGCACACCGTCTTCCAGGGCCTGACGGATCACCGCCGGGTCGTTCGGATCGAGGAAGATCTCCAGTTGTTTTTCGTACAGATCCTGCTCATTGGCGGTGCTCGCCACTTCGCTGATGCGGTCGGCGTCATACAGCAGCACGCCGAGGTAGCGGATGCGTCCAACACAGGTTTCCGCGCAAACGGTCGGCATCCCGGCTTCGATACGCGGGTAGCAGAAGATGCATTTCTCGGACTTGCCGCTCTTCCAGTTGAAATAGATCTTCTTGTAAGGGCAGCCGCTGATGCACATCCGCCAGCCACGGCATTTCTCCTGGTCGATCAGGACGATGCCGTCTTCTTCACGCTTGTAGATTGCCCCGCTCGGGCAAGCGGCTGCGCACGTCGGGTTGAGGCAGTGCTCGCACAGGCGCGGCAAATACATCATGAAGGTGTTTTCGTACTCGCCGTAAATGTCCGCCTGGATCTTGTCGAAGTTCTTGTCCTTGCGACGTTTGGCGAATTCGGTGCCGAGGATTTCCTCCCAGTTCGGGCCCCACTCGATTTTCTCCATTCGCTTGCCGGAGATCAGCGAACGCGGACGCGCGGTTGGCTGGTGCTCGCCCAGCGGCGCGGTGTGCAGGTGCTGGTAATCGAAGTCGAACGGTTCGTAGTAGTCGTCGAGGCTCGGCAGATCCGGGTTGGCGAAAATGTTCGCCAACACGCGGAATTTACCGCCGATGCGCGGGTTGATCGTGCCGTTGGCATTGCGGATCCAGCCGCCCTTCCACTTGTCCTGGTTTTCCCATTCTTTCGGATAGCCGATCCCGGGTTTCGATTCGACGTTGTTGAACCAGGCGTATTCCATGCCTTCGCGGCTGGTCCAGACGTTTTTGCAGGTGATCGAACAGGTGTGGCAACCGATGCACTTGTCCAGGTTCAGAACCATGCCGATTTGTGAGCGAATCTTCATCTCAGTTCTCCTCGATATCGGTCGGCAGGGGACGCGGCAGGTCATCGCCGGATGAACCATCGAGCCAGTCGACTTTGGACATTTTGCGCACCACGACGAATTCGTCGCGGTTGCAACCGACGGTGCCGTAATAGTTGAAACCGTAGGCCTGCTGCGCATAGCCGCCGATCATGTGGGTCGGTTTAAGCACGACGCGGGTGACCGAGTTGTGGTGGCCGCCACGGGTCTTGGTGGTTTCAGAACCGGGCACGTTAACGATCCGTTCCTGAGCGTGGTACATCATCACCATGCCGTCCTTGACCCGTTGGCTGACCACCGCACGGGCGGTCAGTGCACCGTTGATGTTGAAGCACTCGATCCAGTCGTTGTCCTCGATACCGGCGCGTTTCGCATCGTTCTCCGAGAGCCAGACAATCGGCCCGCCACGGCTGAGGGTCAGCATCAGCAGGTTGTCGCTGTAGGTGCTGTGGATGCCCCATTTCTGGTGCGGGGTGATCCAGTTCAGGACGATTTCGATCTCGCCGTTGCTGCGCTTGCCTTTCACCCCTTCGATGGTGCGGGTGTTGACCGGCGGCCGGTAACTCATCAGTTGCTCACCGAACGCCTGCATCCACGGGTGATCCTGGTAAAACTGCTGGCGACCGGTGATGGTGCGCCATGGAATCCCTTCGTGAACGTTGGTGTAGCCGGCGTTGTAGCTGACGTGATCGTCTTCGAGCCCCGACCAGGTCGGGCTGGAAATGATCTTGCGCGGCTGTGCCTGAATGTCGCGGAACCGGATGGCCTCGTGGGCCTTGGACAGCGCCAGGTGGCTGTGATCGATGCCGGTGAATTCCGACAATGCAGCCCAGGCCTTCACGGCAACCTGGCCGTTGGTTTCCGGTGCCAGGGACAGAATCACTTCAGCGGCGTCGATGGCCGTGTCGATTTTCGGACGGCCGTGACTGATACCGGCATCGCCTTCTTTGTGATTGAGTTCACCGAGGAATTTCACTTCGTCTTCGGTGTTCCAGTTGATGCCTTTGCCGCCGTTGCCGTGTTTCTCCAGCAATGGCCCCAGCGAGGAGAACTGTTTGTAGATGTTCGGGTAGTCACGCTCGACCACGTGCAGGTTCGGTGCGTTCTTGCCCGGCACCGGCGCCACGCCGGCGCTTTTCCAGTCGGTGCCGCCAAAGGGTTGGGCCAGTTCGCCGACGCTGTCGTGCATTAGCGGGATGGTCACCAGGTCCTTCTCAACGCCCAGGTGCCCTTCGGACATGCTGGAAAACGCCTTGGCGATGCCTTTGTAGATTTCCCAGTCGGAACGCGATTCCCACGCCGGGTCGATAGCAGCCGACAACGGGTGAATGAACGGGTGCATGTCCGAGGTGTTCATGTCGTCTTTTTCGTACCAGGTTGCGGTCGGCAAGACGATGTCGGAATAGACGCAGGTCGAGGACATGCGGAAGTCCAGCGTGGTGACCAGATCAAGCTTGCCGATGGCGCCCTCGTCCACCCATTCGGCTTCTTCGGGTTTGCAGTCGCCGACCTGGCCGATGTCTTCGTTCATCACACCATTTTTGGTGCCGAGCAGGTACTTGAGCATGTACTCGTGGCCCTTGCCCGAGGAGCCCAGCAGGTTGGAACGCCAAATGAACATGTTGCGCGGGAAGTTCACCGGGCTGTCCGGCTGTTCGCAGGAGAAGCGCAGCGAACCGTCCTGCAGCGACTTGACCACGTAATCTTTCGGGTCCATGCCGGCCGCAGCCGCGTCGCGGCAAATGTGCAAAGGGTTAGTGTTGAGTTGCGGTGCGCTGGGCAACCAGCCGGCGCGTTCGGCGCGGATGTTGTAGTCCAGGGCATGCTCGGGGAATTTTGATTTATCCGCCAGCGGCGAGAGCACGTCGTGCATGCTCATCTTCTCGTGGCGCCACTGCGAACTGTGGGCGTAGAAGAAGCTGGTGCCGTTCATTTGGCGAGGCGGACGGTTCCAGTCCAGGCCGAACGCCAAGGGCAGCCAGCCGCATTGCGGACGGAGTTTTTCCTGACCGACGTAATGCGCCCAACCGCCACCGGTCTGACCGACACACCCGCAGAGCATGAGCATGTTGATCAGCCCGCGGTAGTTCATGTCCATGTGGTACCAGTGGTTCATCGCCGCGCCGACGATGATCATCGAGCGACCCTTGGTCTTGTCGGCGTTGTCGGCGAACTCACGGGCAATCTGGATAGCTTTCTCGCGGCTGACGCCGGTGATCTGCTCCTGCCACGCCGGGGTGCCGGGCACCGAGGCGTCGTCGTAATCCTTGGCCACATTTTCGCCGCCAAGGCCACGATCGATGGCCAGGTTGGCGGCCGACAGGTCGAACACGGTGGCGACTTTGGCCACGCTGCCGTCCGCCAGCACCACGTTATGCACCGGCACGCGGCGGTATTGCACAGCATCGCCGGCCACGTGCTGGAAGTGCTCGTGGGACTCGCCGGCAAAATACGGGAACGCCACTTCGGCAACGTCATCGCCGATCAGGCTCAGCTTCAGATCGATCTCACGGCCTTCGCCGCCTTCACGGGGAAGGATGTTCCACTTGCCCTTCTCGCCCCAGCGATAACCGATGGAACCCTGAGGGGACACCAGTTCGCCGCTGACATCCAGGGCGATGGTTTTCCATTCCGGGTTGTTTTCCTGGCCGAGGTTGTCGGTCAGGTCACTGGCGCGCAGGAAGCGGTCCGGCTGGTAACCTGCGCCCGGTGCCTTGTCGACCATTTGCTTGAGCAGCACCAGCACCGGCAAATCGGTGAAGCGCTTGGCGTAATCGGTGAAATAGGCGCTCGGTTTGTCCAGGTGGAATTCTTTGAAGATCACATGATTGAACGCCTGGGCCAGCGCCGCATCGGTGCCTTGTTTAGGGTTCAGCCACAGGTCAGTGAGCTTGGCGACTTCCGAGTAGTCCGGAGTGATCGCGACCGTCTTGGTGCCCTTGTAACGGACTTCGGTAAAGAAGTGCGCGTCGGGAGTACGGGTCTGCGGGACGTTGGAGCCCCAGGCAATGATGTAGTTGGAGTTGTACCAGTCGGCCGATTCCGGCACGTCGGTCTGCTCGCCCCAGACCATCGGCGAGGCCGGTGGCAAGTCGCAGTACCAGTCGTAGAAGCTCAGGCAGGCACCGCCGATCAGCGACAGGTAACGCGAACCTGCGGCGTAGCTGACCATCGACATGGCCGGAATCGGCGAGAAACCGACGATCCGGTCAGGGCCGTATTGCTTGATCGTATAGACGTTGGCCGCAGCGATGATCTCGTTGACTTCCTCCCAGTTGGAGCGAATGAAGCCACCCATGCCGCGTTTGCTTTTATAGGAGTCGGCCTTGACCTTGTCCTCGACAATGCTGGCCCAGGCTTCCACCGGCGCCATGGTTTGCCGCGCATCGCGCCAGAGCTTGAGCAACGGCTTGCGGATTTTCGGGTACTTGAGCCGGTTGGCGCTGTAGATGTACCAGCTGTAACTGGCACCACGCGGACAGCCACGGGGCTCATGGTTCGGCAGATCGTTACGGGTACGCGGGTAGTCGGTCTGCTGGGTTTCCCAAGTGATCAGGCCGTTCTTGACGTAGATTTTCCACGAGCACGAGCCGGTGCAGTTCACCCCGTGGGTGGAACGCACGATCTTGTCGTACTGCCAGCGTGAACGGTAGACGTTCTCCCAGTCGCGAGACTCTTTGCGGGTCTCGCCATGACCGTCGGAAAACTCGTTTTGCTTGCGATTGAAAAACCGCAATTGATCCAGTAAATGACTCACGGTGTAGTCCTCTCAGGCTTTGTCGCGGAGTCTGTGCCCCGCCCACGCAATGGTTGGATTCGGCTCGATTCAGCAGGGTGTCGCGGCGCCTTTTCGCGCGTACCACCACCAGGTCACCACGATGCAGCTCAGGTAAAAGCCGACGAACATGTAGAAGGCCATCTCCGGGCCGCCGGTCTGGGCCATCGAAGTGCCGAAGGATTTGGGAATGAAGAACGCACCGAAGGCGCCCATGGCCGAACTGAAGCCCAGGACGGCGGCTGACTCTTTGCCGGCATTCTTCAGCGCTTGTTCGCGCACGGCAGGTGGTTTGCCGGCCGAGGCTTTTTCATGCTGGGTGCGGAAGATCACCGGGATCATGCGGAAGGTGGAGCCGTTGCCGATGCCGGTGGTAATGAACAGCAGCATGAACATGCCGAGGTAGCCGTAGAAGTTGCCAGGCTCACCGTTCTGCGGCAGGAAGTGCATGACGCCAAAGACCATCACGATCATCGCCACGAAGTTCCACAAGGTCACCTTCGCGCCGCCGAGCTTGTCCGCCAGCCAGCCGCCCAAAGGACGGACCAAAGCGCCAACCAACGGCCCGAGAAACGCGAATTTCAAAGCGATGACATCAGGGAACGAGGTTTTGATCAGCAACGGAAACGCGGCGGAGAAACCGATGAACGAACCGAAGGTCGCCAGGTACAACCAGCACATCAGCCAGTTGTGTTTGCGTTTGAAAATGACGGCCTGCTCGCTGAAAGAAGCGCGGGCACTGGACAGGTCATTCATGCCGAACCAGGCCAGCACCGTCACCAGGACAATAAACGGCACCCAGATGAAGCCGGCGTTCTGCAACCACAACTGACCGCCATCCGGTAATGCTTGCGGCGAGCCGCCCATGAAACCGAATACACCGAAGGTAATCACCAGCGGCACACAGAACTGCATCACCGAGACACCCAGGTTACCCAGCCCGGCGTTGAGGCCAAGAGCTGTGCCCTGCTGTGACTTGGGATAGAAGAAGCTGATGTTGGACATGCTCGAGGCAAAGTTGCCGCCACCGAAACCGCAGAGCAAGGCAATCAATACGAACACGCTGTAGGAGGTGCTCGGGTCCTGCACGGCGAAGCCCATCCAGATCGAGGGCAACAACAGCGACGCGGTGCTCAGGGCGGTCCAGCGACGGCCACCGAAGATCGGCACCATAAAGGAATAGAAAACGCGCAAGGTCGCCCCGGACAGCCCCGGCAACGCCGCCAGCCAGAACAGCTGGTCGGTGGTGAAGGTGAAACCGATGGCGTTCAAACGCACGATCACCGTGCTCCAGACCATCCACACCGCAAAGGCCAGCAGCAGCGCAGGAATGGAAATCCACAAGTTGCGCGTGGCGGTCTGTTTGCCGCTACGTCCCCAGAATGCTGGGTCCTCGGGGCGCCAGTCATGAATGACCGGGCCTTTGTCAGGCTTTTGCAGAACGGACATGTTCTTCTCCTAGGGCAATGCTGGAAATCGGGGACGGGGTCAGCAGCGGCGCTTTACCCAGCACCGGGCTTTTGCGTATTTCGCTGAAGTACATCCAGGTGAGGGAGACCCAGACCACGCCGTACATCAACATGAAGCAGGAAGAGCGCACGCCGGTGAGGTCCACCAGGGCGCCAAACAGGATCGGCAACACGAAGCCGCCCAAGCCACCGGCGAGGCCGACGATGCCGGACACCGCGCCCATGTTTTTCGGGTAGTCATTGGCGATGTATTTGAAGACCGAAGCCTTGCCGAACGCGAAGGCGATGCCCATGACGAACAGCAGCGCGGTGAACAGCGCGGGATTGAGGCCGATGTGGAAATCCACCGGGCCGTTGATCGTTTGCACTTGCAGTTGGGTCTGGGGATATGAGAGCAGGAACAGGCAGATCCAGCTGACCCACAACACCCACCAGGTCACGCTTTGCGCACCCCAGCGATCCGACATCCAGCCGCCGACCGCACGCAGCACGCCACCGGGCAGGGAAAAACAGGCTGCCAGCAGCGCCGCGCTTTGCAGGCTGAAACCGTATTCCTGCACGTAGTACTTGGTCATCCACAGCGCGAGGGCGACATAACCACCGAAGACGATCGAGTAGTACTGGCAGTAGCGCCACACCGCCGGGTCCTTCAGCGAGCTCAATTGCTCACGCAAACTGGCGCCGGTGGCACTGCGGTGGCCCTTGTTTTCGGCACTGAGGAACCAGAACAACAGCGCAGTAATAAACAGGATCGCGCTGAAGACTTTTGGCACCAGCTGCCAACTGCCGGCAGCGATCAGTGCCGGGGCGAGAAACTTGGTCAACGCAGCCCCGGCGTTACCGGCACCGAAGATGCCCATCGCGAAGCCCTGATTTTCCTTGTCGAACCATTTGGCGACGTAGGCAATCCCGACCGAGAACGAGCCGCCGGCCAGGCCGACAAACAAGCCCAGCACCAGGAACTGCCAGTAGGCAGTGGCGTGACTGATCAGGTACAGCGGCGTCACGCAGGCCAGCATCAGCAGGAAGAACACGATGCGCCCGCCAAAACGGTCGGTCAGCAGGCCCAGCGGCAACCGCACCAGCGAGCCGGTCAGAACCGGGGTCGCGGCCAGCAGGCCGAACTGGGTTTCGTTGAGCTGGAGAAGGTCCTTGATCGGCACCCCGAGCACGGCAAACATCATCCAGACCATGAAGCAGACAGTGAAGGCCAGTGTGCTCATGCCCAGCACCAAGCCTTGTCGTACACGCGGTGGGTTCACAAATGCTCTCCAATCAATTAGCCATGGCGGCAGACTAGAGAGGCGATCCCCGCAAAAACTTGATCCATGTCAACGAAGCCCCAGGGGGCATAGGCCTATGCTTGTGCGGTCTACCTCTAAGGAGGTAGTACAGGAAAACCCTAAAACCGGCGGTTTATCAGCGTCTTAAGGTTTCCTGCCAAGGTTTTTGCTGACAAGGATCAGTCGACAACTCTTTAGAGGTAGCGCGCCCGGGATCGGCGGCAAAACCCCACCCTGGAGCTGCACATGCTCTGTTTTCCTGACTTTCTCCGAGACCTGCGCCGATGATCCGCTGGTTACGCAGCTCCCTGCCCGCTCGCGCCGGGCTGGCGGTGATCCTGATCGCCGTACTCGCCCTCGCCAGTTCGTTGAGCGCCGGACTGATCGCCTGGTTCAGCCAAGGCGATGCGGCCGCCATCAACACCGCAGGCTCGGTGCGCATGGAGACTTACCACCTGAGCTGGAAACTGGCCGCGGGGGCAACCAGCGAAGAAATCAACGCCATCACCGACAGCCTGCAAACCCGCCTCAACAGCCAGTCACTCAAGGCGGTGCTGGAAGATGGCCCGAGCGCCGCCCTGCAAATCAGCTACGGGCAAATCCAGCAACACTGGAACGAGGATTTGCGCCCGGCACTGGAGCGCGGCGATGCAGCCTACTTTCAGGTCCAGGCCTTGCCTTTCGTTGAACAACTGAACCAGTTCGTCAACCTGTTGCAGCGCCAAAGCGAACAAAAGCAAGGCTGGCAACAGGTGATCCAGGGCCTGGCCTTGTTCACCACCCTGTTCGTCCTGCTGATTGGGCTCTACGAATTGCAGTACGGGGTCGTCATGCCCTTGAAAGAGTTGGTGGACGCGACCCAGCGCTTTCGTCGCGGCGATTTCAAGGTGCGGGTCAACCATCAGTCCCAGGACGAGCTGGGCCAGTTGGCCATGAGTTTCAACGCCATGGCCGAGACGATCGAAGACTCGCATCGCACCCTCGAGAGTCAAGTCCAGCAAAAAACCCTGAACCTGCAACAAGCCAATGCCGCCCTCGAGTTGCTGTACCAAAGCAGTCGAAGCCTGGCCACACGCTTGGCCAATGCCGAAGGCCTGGACGAGTTGATCCGGCGCTTCCAGCAACGTTTGCCTGGCTTGCGTCTGTCGCTGTGCCTGCAAGGACAAATGCAGGCACCGGCCCAACAGTTGCTCGCCCTGCATGGCGCGAACATCCGGGAAGTCTGTGCCAGCAGCGACTGCGCAACGTGCCAGAAGCACCATAAAGCCAGCCCGCAAACGTTCAGCATCAGCAATCAGGGCAGTGAACTGGGGGAACTGAAGGCGCATTTTGTCGACGGGCACCCGACCCAAGCCTGGGAAACCCAACTGATCCAGGCCTTGGCCAATCTGATTGGCACCTCGCTCTCGCTCAAGCGTCAACGGGAACAGGATCATCGCCTGCTGCTGCTCGACGAACGCACGATCATCGCCCGCGAGCTGCACGACTCACTGGCCCAGGCCCTGTCCTACATGAAACTGCAAGTCAGCCGTCTGCAAACCCTGATGCGCCGTGGCGAACCGGTCGAGACCCTGGAAAACGTCACCGCCGAACTGCGCGAAGGGCTGAACAATGCCTACCGTCAGTTACGCGAGTTGCTGACCACCTTTCGCTTGCAGATTCACGATGCGGGGCTGGTGCAGGAACTCAAGGACACCGCCGAGGAGTTTTCCCGGCGCGGGGAATTCCAGGTGCACCTGCACGTCGACGCGCTGGCCTTTCAGTTATCGGCCAGCGAGCAAATCCACATCTTGCAGATCACCCGCGAGGCGCTCTCCAACTGCCTGCGCCACGCCCACGCGCGAAACTCTTGGCTGCAACTGCGTCAGGACGGTGAAACCGTCAGGCTCATCGTCGAAGACGACGGGCGTGGCTTCAGCGGCAACGTCGACCAACGCGAACACCATGGCCTGAAAATCATGGATGAGCGGGCCCGCAGCTTGCGCGGTCAACTCAAAATAGTGTCCAGGGAGCCACAAGGCACCCGCGTCCAACTGGAATTCCGACCGGAGTTTCTCGGGCAGCAAACAGAAGGTAGCGTCACATGAACCCGTCCCTGCAACACTCCATCCTGCTGGTCGACGACCACCCGATGATGCGTCACGGCATCCGCCAGATGCTCGAACTCGAAGATGATTTCCTGATCGTCGGTGAAGCCAGCAACGGTGAAGAAGCACTCTGTCTGATCGAGCCGCTGCAACCGGATCTGGTGTTGCTCGACAACAACATGCCGCTGATGAATGGCATTGAAACCCTGCGTCAATTACGGGCGATGCATTACACCGGCAAGGTGCTGCTATTCACCGTGTCGGACGCCGAAGACGATATTCGCGACGCATTGCGTCTGGATGCCGACGGCTACCTGCTCAAGGACATGGAGCCCGAACTGTTGATTCAGTACATCCGCAATGCCTTGAACGGCGAATTGGTGATCAGCCCGGGGCTGACGCAAGTCATGGCCCAGGCCCTGCGCTCACCGCAGCGCCAGACCGTGGTGGAACTGACCGAGCGTGAACGCCAGGTGCTGAAAACCATCGCCAGCGGCTTCAGCAACAAGGTCATCGGGCACAAGCTGGGCATCACCGAAGGCACGGTCAAGGTTCACGTGAAAAACCTGCTGCACAAACTCGGTTTGCGCTCGCGGGTCGAGGCGGCGGTGTGGGCCATGGAGCACTTGCGCAATGCGGGCTGAGGCGCATGCCTCTTTGGAGGTAGGCCGGCAGAGGCATAGGTCATCCGTCCGGCGCTCTCTACTATGAGCGTCAGCGGAGGTACGCCATGCTGACCCACCCTTCCATCGTTTTAACGTTGCGTCGTCACCATCTGTTCAGCCAACTGCCGGAGAAAATCTTCGAGGAAGTCTGCGGCCTGGCGATGCTCAAGCGCCTGAGTTGTCACAGCACACTCATGCACCAAGGGGATCCGGCCAAGCGCTTTTTCCTGCTGGTCAGCGGGCAGATCAAGTTGTACCGGCTTACCGGCGAAGGTCAGGAAAACCTGGTGGAGATCATTCAGCCCGGCCAGACCTTTGCCGAAGCCCTGCTATTCAGCCAGGCCCGTCTCTACCCGGTGAGCGCCACGGCGCTGAAGGACAGCGTGTTGGTGAGTATCGAGGGCAACCATTACCGCAACGCCCTGGAAGACCAGCCGAAAGTCTGCCTGGCGATCCTGGCGAGCATGAGCGTGCACCTGCACTTGCGTCTGCGCGACATCGACACCTTGACCATGGCCAGTGCGAGCCGTCGGGTGATCAACTTTCTGTTCCAGGAGCGCAACCCGGTCAGCGGCTTGATTGTCTTGCAGGTGTCCAAACGCCTGGTCGCCTCGAAGCTGGGCATCCAGCCGGAAACCTTTTCGCGGATCTTGCACCGACTGGTGGACAGCGGCCTGATCGCCATGGAACGCCGCAATATCAGCATCCTCGCCGAAGAGGATCTCGCGGCCTTCCAATAGACGGAATTGACCGCAGTCAATGCGCGATGCCACCGGCCTTGCACACTGAAGAAGTCCATCCATGGAGAGCGCTCATGCCCCGTTCAACCTTGCCTCTGATTTACTCTTGCTCAGGCTGCTCCAACGTCGCCCAACTGGCCAACACCCTGGCCGTGCGGCTTGATCGAAGCGGCCTGGCGGAAATGTCCTGCATCGTCGGGGTTGGCGGGCATGTGGCGGCGCTGGTCAACAAGGCACGCTCGGGACGGCGGATTTTTGCGTTGGATGGTTGTCCGTTGCAGTGTGTTGAAAACTGCTTGAAGCAGCATGGGCTGCGCGCGGATGTGCATTTGATTCTTAGCCATTACGGGTTGCGCAAACGCAATGGCGAGGACTGCACGCAGGCGCAGGGGGATGAGTTGTTTGGAGAGATCAGGCAGTTGATTGCCAGTGATGCTCGGCAGCATGAAAGCCGGCCGGAAGCGATGGCCTGAAGAACAACAAAACCGCTGACCTATAATTTTGGTCGGGGTACATATCCATTCCTGCGGTAACGGCTTCTATTGGTTTCGCTTTTACAGCGAGTCACTTTGGAAAAGCGCCAAAGTAACCAAAGCGCTTTTGCCCCTTTCGTTCGGTGGCTCGCCTAGGCTCGTCATTCCCTCGCTCCGGTCCTACTCCGTGGGCCCGCCGCCATCGGCCATCCATGGCCGCGGGCGGCTAACCCGGCATCCATGCCGGGTTGCCCACTACGCAGAACCTCCACTCGGCCTCTCGAGGGGGCGTGTACTGCAAAAGCGAGGCGGCCTACCGGCCGGCCTGTCTCTTTAAGCGCACGCATTCCCCCTGTGGGAGCGGGCTTGCTCGCGAAGGGGCCGTGTCAATCGACATCAATGGTGGATGCCAGTCCGTCTTCGCGAGCGAGCCCGCTCCCACATTTGGATTTTTGCCAGGTGCGGGTTTGGTGTACGCCGCCGATGATTTAGGGCCGACCGGTGGGCCGCCTCGCTTTTGATTTTGATCTTGATCTTGATCTGCCCCGTCGGAAGGCCGAGCGCAGGTTCTGCGCAGTGGGCACCGCGGCAAGGATGCCGCGGTAGCCGCCCCCGGCCATGGATGGCCGATGGCGGCGGGCCCACGGAGCAGGACCGGAGCGAGGGCATGCCGAGCCTAGGCGAGGCACCGCACGTCAGGGGCAAAAGCGTTTGGTTACTTGGCGCTTTTCCAAGTGACCCGCCGTAAGGGCGGAACCCTAAGTGGCCGTTACCGCAGCAACGGATATGTACCCCGACCAAAAATACAGCTCGGCTAACCGGCCGCCAATCCCTTCCCTGCCCGCTCCAGATTGCGCCACAGCCACACCGGCAACACATCAGGATCAAGACTGTCGATCAGGTTCTTCAACGCCAGCCCCAACTCCGTATCACCCTCGATCACCAGACGCCGGCGAAAGAACAGCGTATCCGGATCTTCCTGACGGCTGGCCAGCAATAAAAACTCGCGCCAGTTACCGCTGATGGTCACGTGCGCGTTGGCGCGTTCAGCAATTCGCAACCCTTCACGGGTCAGCGTCAGGAACCAGGACAAACCCAGGTCCCGGATCCGCAGGCACAACCAACGCCCTCGCAGCACTTCAAACTCGCCATCGCGCAACGGCTCGGCGAGGCAGCGATTGAGCGCCTGCTGCAACGCCAGGCGCTGTACTGCAAAGGGCACCCGGCGTACCAGCGGCAGTAACCGGTCGGCTCCTTTCAACAACCACTTTTTACGATTCAACACAGGCCGACCTCCTCGACGCGCAACATCCCGGCCTGGCCATGCCAGTAACCGTTGCAACCGTCGACGAACAACGGAGGTGTCTCGCCCAGACGAACCCGTTGATAGGCGTCAATGACCTCGGCCATGCCTTGAGCGCGAGGGCTCAGACGCAACACATCGGCACCGCAGGCCACCAGGCCGGTGTAATCCGCCAGCAGATTGGTTACTTCGGCCGACATCGTTTGAATACCGTTAATGGTGAACAGCGCCTGCCCTTCCTGACTGGTCAGCGGCAGGCCGTCGGGGTAGTTGAGGCAGCAAAACCGACAGTCGTCCTTGGGCAGGTTTTCCGCCCGAGCGGTGAAGCAGCGTGCGGAATAAGCCAAGGGCAAATGCCCATAGGCAAAGATCTCGACTTCCGGCACCTCACGGCCCAGTTCGCGCACTTGATCGAGCACATCGCCAATCAGCGCCGCCGAGCATTCCACCGGCGGCACCCAACGGGTCATCCCGCAATCCAGCAGTTGCGCGAGCGTATGACCGTTGTACACATTCAGCGCCGGGCCACCCACGAACGGCAACTTGCGCTCGGCCAAAAGCTGCACCGCGCCCATGTCGTTGGCCTCCACCAGCAATTGGCCGTTGTCGCAGAGCCGCCGCAGACTGGAGAGCTCGGACGCCGCTTCGATCAGCGTCAGGCTGGAGATCACCAACTGTGCCTGGCTGCACTCCTGCAACTCGCGCCCCAGACCCAGCCATTGATCCAGTGAAAAGGCCCGGCGTTTCGAGCACACGGTTTCCCCCAGATAAATCACATCCAGGGGCAAGGCCGACATCTCGGCGTAAAAGTTGCTGAGTTGCTCTTTGTCCCAATAAAACAGGACCGGTCCCAGGCTGAGCTTCATGTCGCCTCCCTCATTGCCATGATCGATGGTAAGCACCCAGGGTGGTCTGGCTGCCTTCGGACAAACCGGCCAGCACCCGGCGCCATTCCTCCTTGACCCGAAAACTGCCCGGCGAGCCACGATGGGCATCCAGTGCCGCGCGCCAGACGCGGGTGACTTGTTCGACATAGGCCGGGCTGCGTTGCCGGCCCTCGATTTTGACCGCCTCGACGCCAATGGCCGTCAATTCCGGCAGCAAGTCCAGGGTGTCGAGGCTGGTGGGTTCCTCCAATGCATGAAAACGCTTGCCGCCGACCAGGAAACGGCCTTTGCACAGGGTCGGGTAACCGGCGGGTTCATCAGGGGTGTAGCGGTCGATCAGCACTTCACTGAGCCGTGCGCTCAAGCCGTCGGCGTCGTCGCTCCAGCGCACTGCTTTGGCTGGCGAACAGACGCCGCACAGGTTCGGCGACTCGCCGGTGATGTAGGACGACAGATGGCAACGCCCTTCGGCCATGATGCACAAGCTGCCGAAGCCAAAGACTTCGATGGGCACCGGGCTGCTCGCGGCGACCTGACGCACTTGCGCCAACGACAACACCCGCGGCAACACAGCGCGACGAATCCCGTAGCGCTGCGCATAAAACTCCAGGGCCGCAGCGTGGGTTGCCGAACCCTGGACCGACAGATGCAACGCCAATTGCGGATGGCGCTGGCTGGCGTAGTTGAGCACCCCGGGGTCGGCGGCGATCAACGCATCCACGCCGTAATCGGCGGCACGATCGACCGCCCGCTGCCAGCGTTCCCAGCCCTTGGGTTGCGGGTAGGTGTTGACCGCGACGTAGAGTTTGCGTTGATGCTGGCGGATGTGGGCGACCGCCGCGTCGAACTGTTTGTCGTCCATGTTCAGCCCCGCGAAATGCCGGGCATTGGTGTCATCGCGAAAACCGACATAGACGGCATCGGCGCCTTCGCGCACCGCCGCTTTCAGCGCAGGCAGGTTCCCTGCCGGGCAGACCAGTTGCATGGGTAATCCTCATGGAAAAACGCGCTGCCAGTCTAGCGAGACCGGCAGGCACGACCTTGACGGCAATCAATTGCCATCAATGCATCAGGTCAGCGAAGGACAGGAACATCACGTTGTCGTGCTTGAGCACTTGCTGCTCGCACTCGATCACCGCCAGCCCATCGGCCCAACACGCGGCAGTCAACATCGCCGAGCTTTGCTGAGGGTGCAGCTCCACGCTCAACTGGCCGTCAGCACCGGGCGTCAACCGTGCCCGCAGGTACTGCCGACGCTTGTTGCGTTGCAACCAGTCGAACCCGGCGGGCACGGCCAATGGCACCGGCAACACGTCTTTCACGCCCTGGGCCCTGAGCAGGAACGGACGCACCACCACCAACGCGGTAATCAGCGCTGCCGAAGGATTGCCCGGCATGCCGATCCAGGGTTTGCCGGCCACTTCTCCGAAGGCCAGCGGTTTACCCGGCTGAATGGCCAGCCGCCAGAAATCCAGGCTGCCGAGTTCCTCGATGGCCTGTTTGAGGTGATCTTCCTCACCCACCGAGACGCCACCGGAGCTCAACAACAGGTCGCACTCCGAAGAGGCCAGGTTCAAGGCATGCCGGCTGGCCGCCAACTCATCGGCCATGACACCGTAGTCATGCACCTCGACGCCCCAGCCACTCAACAACGCGGCGAGGCAGTAGCGATTGCTGTTGTAAATCTGCCCCGGCGCCAATGGATCGCCCGGCTCACGCAGCTCATTACCGCTGCTGAGCAAGCACACCTGCAACGGTCGATAGACCTCGACCCGTGCGATGCCAGCGCCGGCCAGCAACCCCACTTCTTGCGCACGCAGGCGTTTGCCGGCCTGGAGCAACAGGTCTCCCCGGCGAACCTCCTCGCCTTCCTTGCGCACGTGATCGCCAGCGCTTACGGGCGGAAACCAGACTCGCTCGCCATCGATCCGGCAGCGCTCCTGCGGCACCACCGTGTCGGCACCCGGCGGCAATGGCGCGCCGGTAAAGATCTGAACCGCCTGCTGCGCGAGCAAGGGCGAGCACGCCGGATCACCCGCCGCAATTCGCCCGCCAATCGACAAACAGCCTCCGTCCGGTGGCAGGTCTGCGGCCCTGAGGGCATAACCGTCCATGGCACTGTTGTCCCAGGCCGGCAGATTGACAGGAGAATGAATGTCCGCCGCCAGCACCCGCCCCAAGGCTTGATCCAGACCGATCTTTTGCGCCAGGGGCGGCGGCGGTGCCTGATTCAGTAAGCGGCTGATGGCCTCGTCCACCGGCATCAGGTGGCCGAGGTCACACACCCGGCCAGTCATGAGCGTGTCTCGCAGGCGTCGATGACCCGTTGCCCTTGCGGCTTCAAATGCGGGGCGAAATTGCACGGGCCGGTGCGGCTGTCCAATTGTTCGAGTAGGATCTGGTTCCACGCGGTTCGACACGCGCCGGGCGAACCCGGAACGCAGCACACCAGCACGCCATTGCTCATCCCGGCCAACGCCCGTGACTGCAGACTGGACATGCCGATCTCCGCCAGGGACACCTGACGGAACAGTTCACCGAAGCCTTCCACGTGTTTGTCCAGCAATGGCAAGACCGCTTGCGGTGTGTTGTCGCGCGCGGTGAAACCGGTGCCGCCGGTCATCAGTATCACTTGAACCTGAGGGTCTGCGATCCAGTGAGAGACCTTGGCGCGGATCTGATAAATGTCGTCCTTGACCAGACCACGATCGATCAACACATGCCCGGCCGTTTGTAGTAAATCCGTCAGGGTCTGCCCCGACGTGTCGGTGTCAAAGGTGCGCGTATCGCTGATGGTCAGCACGGCAATGTTCAGGGGTTCAAACGTGCGTTGCGCCAGATGGGCCATATCCAAGCCTTCCCGTAAATGAGGGTATGGGACAAAGCCTGAACCGGAATCCCGAGTGAGCCTATTCCTCCAAGGAGGTACCTCCACAGGGACATATGAAGAACGTGTAGGCCACACGATACCTGTGGGCTCCCACATTGACCTGCGTCGCTACATGACCTGCGCAGTGGATCTCAAGGCGCCAAGCGGTTTCGCTGCCATACACCATCGCGCATACGGTAATCGAGACGGTCATGCAAGCGGTCGGCACGGCCTTGCCAGAATTCCAGACGCTCAGGGTGCAAGCAGTAGCCGCCCCAATGCTCAGGCCGCGGCACGGTCTTGCCGGCAAAACGTTGGGTGGTTTGTATCAACAGCGATTCAAGCTCGGCCCGATTGGCCAACGGCCGGCTTTGCGGTGAAGCCCAAGCGCCCAGGCGACTGTCCTGTGAGCGGGAATCGTAGTAGGTATCCGACAGTGTTGGGTCGAGCCTGGAGACCTGGCCTTCGATGCGCACCTGACGCTCCAGCCCCGGCCAGAAAAAAGTCATGGCGGCATGCGGGTTAACGGCCAGTTGCTGGCCTTTGTCACTCTGGTAGTTGCCGAAAAAAGTGAAGCCTTCATCGCTCAAACCCTTGAGCAGCAGGACCCGGCAGTGCGGGCGACCTTCACTGTCGACCGTCGCCAGCACCATGCTGTTGGCTTCGACAGGCGCGCGCTCGGTGTCGCGGGCCAGTTGCAGCCATTGCCGGAACATCGCCATCGGGTCGTCCAGCGCCGACTCGTCTTGCAGGCCAAAAAGGGTGTAGTTGCGGCGCATCTGTGCCAGGGAAAGGGGCATGACGGTGATCTCCAAAAATGTTCTGCCCAGTGTGCGATGTACTGCGCAAGACCACCTTGACCACCATCAACCTTATTTGAGGCGCAGACGTCGAGCCAGTTTGTGCAGGTTGCTGGGATCGACTTCCAGAATCCGCGCGGCGCTGGCCCAGTTTTCCCCGGACAGGCTCAAGGCCTGGAGAATTTTCTTGCGCTGGTAATCGTCGACCGCTTCACTCAAAGGCTGGAACGGCTCATCAGCCGTAACGTCCAGGGGACTTTCCGCGACCGCGCCCTGCCCGCCCATGGCACTGTCGAGGTCCAGAATCTCGGGTTCCAGGGTCATGATCAGCGTGCGACTGGTGCCGCGGCTGAGCTGCTTCAACGCGGCTCGGCTGATCACATGTTCCAGCTCGCGCACGTTGCCCGGCCAACTGTAAGTCAGCAGCGCCCGCTCGGCCGCCGGCGACAGACGCAAGCCGCGCAGACCGAGCCGCGCCCGATTGAGCTCTAGAAAATGCCCGGCCAGCATCAACACATCGTTACCCCGCTCGCGCAGCGGCGGAATCGGTACCGGGTACACCGAGAGCCGGTGATACAGATCGGCCCGAAACAGGCCGTCGCGGATGCTGTCCGGCAAGTGCCGGTTGGTCGCGGCGATGATGCGCACATCGACATGCAGCGGTTTGTCGGCGCCGAGGCGCTGAATCTCGCCGTTCTGCAGGGTGCGCAGCAACTTCGCTTGCACGGCCAATGGCAATTCACCGACTTCGTCGAGAAACAGCGTGCCACCGTTGGCCGCGTCGAATCGTCCGGCCCGGTCACTGGTGGCGCCGGAAAACGCGCCTTTGACATGGCCGAACAATTCACTCTCTGCCAGAGACTCCGGCAACGCAGCACAGTTGACCTGCACCAGAGGCTTATGACTGCGGCGCGACAGACGATGCAAGCGCCTTGCGAACAGCTCTTTGCCGACGCCGGTCTCGCCCAGCAGCAACACCGGCAGCTCGGAATCGGCCAGTACGTCCAGTTCATTGAGCAACTGATGCAGCACCTCACTCTGTCCGAGGATTTCGCCTTCATCCGCCGGCCGCCGCACGTCTTGAATATCGCTGCGGGACAAGCGCAGGCTGCGGTTTTCCTGCTCAAGCCGGGTGACTCGCACGGCGGCTTCGATCTGCAAGGTGCAGCGCTTGAGTTCTTCCCGCGCACGGCTGTCGAAGGTCCCGGCGTGCAGCGCATCAAGGGTGATAGCGCCCCAGATCCGCCCCTCCACATACAGGCTTACGCCCATGCAGTCGTGCACTGGCATCGGTTCGCCGGCGTGTTCGTCAAGCAAGCCGTCATAGGGATCCGGCAGGCGACTGTCGGGCTCGAACCAGGTGGGTTCGCGCGACGCCATGATCGCCGCCAGCCGCGGATGCTGGGCGATGACAAACCGGCGCCCCAACGCTTCATGCACCAGCCCCACCGTCGCGACCGGCCTGAGGCTGTCGTCATCCAGACGCAGCAATCCCACGGCGCCACTGTTGAAGTACTCGCGCAGGGTCTGGACCAGTCGTTGCAACCGCACAGCATTGGGCAACTCGACAATCAGGTCGGCCGCCAGGCTTTCACGCAGCATGGTAGTTATTACCCTCTATGGTTGGATTCACCCTAAAGCGTCCGGGTGCCTATCACCACAACTAATAATTAAGCCATATTTTTCAATACGTTAAATATGGCATGCCAGGTGCAATGAGCCTGGGGAACCGTTGAAATCCAAACAAGGAACCCCTGATGAGCCTGACCCTACTGGAACAAAGCCTCGGCCAACTGGCCTGCGACATTCCCGGCGCCACGCGGATTTTCCACACCTTCAAACTGGACTTCTGTTGTGGCGGGCATAAAAGCCTGCGCGAAGCGGCTGCGGGCAAAGACCTCGATCCGATCCTGATCGCCGATGCGCTGCACCGGCTGCAAGACACCGGCGAAACCCAACACGACTGGCGCAACGAACCGTCAGAGCTGCTGATCGCCCACCTTCTGGCGCGCTACCACGCCCGCCACCGCGAGCAACTGCCGGAACTGATCCGCCTGGCCCGTCGCGTCGAGCAGGTCCATGGTGCGCGCAGCAGCTGCCCCAACGGCCTGGCGGATCTGCTGACCGACATGCAACAAGAACTCGAAGGCCACATGCTCAAGGAAGAACAAGTGCTCTTCCCGATGCTGCAACAGGGCATCGGCACTCAGGCCGCCCCGCCGATCCAGGTGCTGCGCTTTGAACATGATCAACATGGCGAAGCCCTCGAAAAGCTGCTCGCACTGACCAACAACATCACCCCGCCGCCCGATGCCTGTAACACCTGGCGTGCCCTTTATCGTGGGCTGCTGGAGTTTCGTGACGACCTGATGCAACACATCCATCTGGAAAACAACGTGTTGTTTGTTAACGCCTTGAACCGTCGTCATTGATCGATTGCCGCTCACACCCTACCCGCGCCAGCCCACCGGTTGACGCGGGTTTTGTCTGTCAGGGACGGCTGGCGATCAACCGTGCCAATAGAACATCGCCTTGGCCAGGATCACGATCAACACCATGTGCACGAGGATGCTGCGGCGAATCCAGCTGGCACGGGGCGCAGTCAGTCGTGCGCTTTTCAGCCAGTACGCCAGCAGGAAGTAATGGCCGATGATGCTCAGGGCCAGGACGATCTTCAGGCTCAGTAACGTGCCAAAACTGCTGGCCAGCGGCTGACTCAATACGCCACGGTGCTGCCACGCCAGGCTGATGCCGGCGCCATACAACAGCAACACCACGCCATGCAGCACCTTGCGCGAACGCACTGCAATCGCTTGATCTGCGGTCGATTGCGCGGCATCCGCCAACTGCTGGCGGGCGCGGTGCCAGATCACCACCTCGAAAAACAGCGTGCCGATGAAGGCAATCGCCGCCAGCAAGTGGGTGACCAGTAAAAAGGGATATAACACCGGCAGCCTCCATCAATTCACTTGCTTAGCCTGGATGGCCGTCCACCCGGGCTCGCAGCAGCATCGGCCCATAGCGCCAGGCGTACAGCGCAAACGCCAGCGCCCAACACAGACCGGCCAGCCACAACGCAGGCAGGGGAAAGAACAGGATCAACACGACCCGGCTCAAGCACGCCAGGTTGAGCAAAATGAACGCCAAAGTCATGCCCGACGGCGGTTCCAGCGAGCGGCCGGTATGCCCCAGGCTGACCCGCGCGATCATCGCCAACACCAGGCCGCCCATGGCGCCGATCGTCAGGCAATGCACCGCCAGACTCGGGTTAATCGGCACGCCGAAATGCCACAGCGCCATTGCGAGACAGGCCACCGCTAACCAGGCATAAGCCAGGTACAACGACCACAGCAGCGGCACGCGCCAGAGGGCGCGATCATGCCAGCGAACCAGACGCACCAGATGCCCGGCGGCCAGCACGGCGAACAACAGGCCCACCCCGAAATTGGGGTCAAGCGCAGGTCCGGCGGCATATAACAACGCCACCAGCGGTGAGCCAATCAGCAGCAGCCAATCGAGCCAGGGCCAAGGGGTAACGCCCTCGACCTTGCCGAGGCCGCGCTGGATGAAGAACGGAATGACCCGCCCGCCGATCAAGCCCATCATCGCCGCCACCAGCCAGAGGCCGGTCAGCACGCCTTGACGCTGCCAGCCTTCATGACCTTCGACCAGGCCGTACAGGGACAACCCGTCGGCCGCCGCTAACAACAGCAGCACCACCGCAATCGGGTAGTTACGTGTCTGCCGCACCTTCCACAGGGTGAAACCCATGAGCGCGGCCACCGCCAGCGGGAACGCCAATTCCAGTACCGCAAGCACCGGCCACGGAGCATTGACCAGCCAGGCCACGCGCGCCAACAACCACAGCAATGCCAGCGCGGCCAGGGGTCGCCCGCTGATGCCGGGACGACCGGTCCAGGTCTGCACCGCCGTCAGCAGAAAACCCGCGATGATCGCCAAGCCGAACCCGAACAACAATTCGTGTCGATGCCAGCCCAGCCAGCCACCCGCCGGCTGCCAGCCGGAAAGCGCACCACTGAAGGCGGCCAGCCAGAGCGGAATGACCAGCACCGCCAGCAGGCAGCCGCCGAGGAAAAATGGCCGAAAGGCCAAACGTAACAGCGGTGCGATGGCCATCGCTTTACGGCGGTCAAGCACTTGCATAAAACCACTCCTTTACCTTGCTGCTGACCTGACGCAAAACGCACGCGTCGAGGTAAGTCCGGGGGCAATGATCGGGTATTGGCGATCAATTGCCTTTGTCGCAGATCAAGTGTGCAAGGGGCGTGCCCCGATGCTGATCTGTGCCGGAGCCAAGCCCCGCGTGCCGCCGATGAAATCCATTCAGGGTACAAATGACTATTAAAGGGTTATTTGAACCCTAAACCTCGTGGTCGTTTTTACCCTCTTATCTGACAACCCCAATAAACAAAGGCCTCCAGGCATGGCCCGCGTCTTGCTCAATGGTTCAGGAATTAAGGAAACCTTGATCCCTCTCGATCCCCAGGAGTCGTCATGAAAAAAGTCATCCAGCCACTGGCCTGGTTTGTGGTGTTGACCTCGGTTCTGGCGTTGGCCAGCGGCGTCTCACTGGGCCTCGTTTGACTTGATCGCCATCCCCTCCTCAATCCTCAGGATGAATTCTTATGGTGCTTCATCGCGTCCATCACCAGATTCTGCGCAGTCATCACTTGTTCGAGCCGTTGAACGAAGAACAGCTGGATGAATTGATGAGTACCAGCCACTTGTTGAGCATCGACAAAGGCGAACCGTTGTTCCGCCAGGGCGAGCCGGCAGACTCGTTTTATTTCGTGATTGCCGGGGCGGTGAAAATCTACCGACTGACGCCGGATGGTCAGGAGAAAGTGTTTGAGGTGATCAGCGATCGGCAAACTTTCGCCGAGGCGATGATGCTGATGGACACCCCGAACTATGTGGCCTCGGCCGAAGCGATCTGCCCGACTCAGCTCTATCGGTTATCCAACAACACCTACATGCGCCTGCTGCAGAGCAATAGCCGCCTGACCTTTGCGCTGCTCGGCAAACTCTGCGTTCGCCTGCACCAACGGGTCAACGAAATTGAAACCCTGTCCCTGAAAAACGCCACCCACCGGGTCGTGCGCTATCTGCTGACGCAACTGGTGCGCCAGCAGACCGTTGACAGCCAGTTCGAACTGCCGATGGCCAAGCAATTGATTGCCGGGCATCTGTCGATCCAGCCGGAAACCTTTTCGCGGATTATCCGTCGCCTGATCGACGAGAAAATCATCACCCAGGACGGCCGCCAGATCGCCATTCTCGATCGTCTGCGTCTGGAACAGTTCGAGTGAGTGCCATGCCCGTCTGTTTGTATTGCCAACACGCCAATCCCCCACACGAAACCGAGTGCCGCCAATGCGGCATGCTCCTGCCGGCGTTGGCTGCACACGCGGCGCAACGTCGGCTGCGCCGATTCATGTGGTTCTGCATCGGCCTGACACTCTTCTGCGTGACGATGTTTTTCTGGCTGCCACGCAGCATCTCCTGAAGACACACAGTCCCCTGTAATTGGATGGACTCGCCCAAGCCGAGGCGTCAATGCGCCACGGTGGCAGTCTAAACAGCCAACGACAGCGAGGGCGAGTCCATGAAAAATCATAGTTCGATTGATCAATCCCTGTCTTCTTC